>CALJIG010000036.1 GCA_937974175.1 uncultured Ignavibacteria bacterium | reverse complement strand
TCGGTTCTTTTATTGAAAAATAATTTTACGGGATGTAGCGCAGCTCGGTAGCGCACTTCGTTCGGGACGAAGGGGTCGCTGGTTCGAATCCAGTCATCCCGACAGATTATGTATTACACATACATTTTAATTTCTGAAAGTACTGATAGACTATATATTGGTCATACTGAAAATCTTGAAAGGAGATTGGAGGAACATAACTCTGATAAAAAATCTACCTTCACGAATAAGAAAGGACCATGGAAAATTGTTTTTAGGAAAGAGTTTGAAATCAGAGGTGAAGCAATGAAATTTGAAAATTACTTAAAATGTTAAAGAATAAGAAATATATTCTTGAAAAATATTGTTCGAAGATATAAGTAGCTCATCCCGAAGGAATAGGGAGGGTAGGGTAGATTTAAATCGATATTATACCAGTAGATGTTGTAAAGTTAATTTAACTCTAAGAAATAAATTTAACCTTTAATCTCGCTTAAATAAACCGGTTTTCTAAATAGCTTTTCTGGCGAAGGCGATTCCTGAAACTTCTCAATTAATTAAACAGTTTAATTAATTGAAACATTTTAAAAACTGTGTGATTTAAACAGAGCATACTCTTTTAAATCCGTCAAGCTAAAGAAAATGTATTATACATATATATTAAAATCTTCTTCTACCGGTAAAATATATATTGGACATACCGATAACTTAGAGACCAGATTAAAAGAACATAACTCAAAAGATAAGTCACCATATACAAGTAAAAAGGGACCATGGAAAATTGTCTGGAGCAAAGAATTTCCGGATAGAGGCGGCGCTATGAATTTCGAAAACAACCTGAAACGAATGAAGAACAAGAAAGAATACATTGCACAGCTTCTTAAAAGCTAATTCCTGTCTTGGAAATAAATTACTGAATTTTTACTTTAAGATATAATTCTGTTCTGAATTAATCCGTAAATTTAAGGGAGAGAGCTCCCTTTTTTTAATTTAAAATCAACATGACTAAAAAAATATTGTTAGCGTTATTATTCATAAGCTCCATTGCCTTTTCGCAGGAGAACGATGCAAATGTAAAAGAGGTTACAATACTTCACTGGAATGATTTCCACTCGAGAAATATGCCCTACAGAATCACCAAAAAAGATTCGATAAAAGGAGACAGCACTTATTATATTGGCGGTACTTCCTCTATGCTGGGATATCTTAATAAATTCAGAAATGCAAACAGTCTTGTTTTAAACGGAGGTGATGATTTTCAGGGGTCACCTATCTCCTCTCTTACAAAAGGAAAATCACAAATTGAATTGCTAAATCTTTACGGACTTGATGCATTCGCAGTAGGCAATCACGAATTTGATTATGGAGAGCTGCATCTGGATTCTTTGCTGCGGGAAGCCAACTTTGATGTTTTATCCGGGAATGTTTTCTTAAAATCTCTTCAAAGAACCATCGGGAAACCATGGGTAACAAAAATAGTTAACGGAGTTAAGTTCGGAGTTATCGGGCTTACCGCTTTAGATTTAATGACACTTACTGTACCTAAAAATGTTACCGATGTAACTATGCTCGATACAGATTCGTTAATTAACGCAGGGATTAATTATTGCAAAACAGAAGGCTGCGATGTAATCGTATTGCTGACACATATCGGATTAGATAACGATAAAAAAATTGCAGATAAATATTACAAAGATGTTGATATAATTGTCGGCGGGCACTCCCATACTGCACTTCAAAGACCTGCAATAAAAAATAATGTAGTAATTGTTCAGGCCGGCTCATACGGGCGATATCTGGGAAAACTTGATTTGAAAATTGACGTAGAAAAAGATACTGTACTATGGAACTATGGAAAGCTGTATGAAACAGTATTGGATTCCGCCATAATGGATAAAAATGCCGCTGCAGTTGTGGAAAATATGATTTCAGGAATACAGGGAGATTTGATGAAGGAAATCGGAACTCTAAAAAAAGATTGGTTTTCTTCCTATAAGATGGAATCCAATCTTGGGCAGTGGCAGGCAGATGCAATGAGAAAAAGATTTGGCACAGATGTATCTGTACTTAATGCCGGCGGAATAAGAAAAAGTCTTCCAAAAGGTGTAATTACAGTTAACGATATGTGGGAGATAAATCCATTCGGAAACACTGTTGTAATAATAAAGCTTACAGGTAAAGCAGTAAAGCAGATGTTCAAAAATAATCTGCAGACATATGTTAAAGAAATGGATGAGCTTGGTTCAAGTGATTTATCCATTGTATCCGGCATAAAGATAGAATATGATTCAAAAAAAGTTCTGGCAGGTGATGATAACTTTATAGTTTCAATAAAAACTGCCGAAGGAAAAGACATTGATGATAACAAAATTTATACTATATCAACAAACAACTATCTCGGCGGTCAGTTCAAAAAATATTACGGCGATGTTGGCGAAGAAATTATTTTAGAAGATACAAATATAATAGACAGGGATGTAATGATTGATGCAGTCGTCGAGCAAAAAGTAATAGAAGGAACTGTTGAAAACAGACTTATTGATGTTACAAAAAACAAATAAAATTTTTAAATTATTTCAAATAAATGGCTGAAGAACGAATTGTTCATTGTATAAAGTTAAACAAAGATTTACCCGGACTGACTAAGCCTCCGATATTAGGTGAGACAGGACAAAAAGTCTATGATAGTGTTTCTAAAGAAGCTTTCAAAATGTTTTTAGAGCATTTTAAAATGGTTGTAAACGAATACCGTCTTGATTTATCATCTCCATCAACGGATAAGATATTCGAAGACCAGATGCAGGATTATTTTTTCGGTGCAGGCATGCAGCTACCGGAAGAATATGTACCTCCGACAGAAGAAAAATAACTTTAATACTTTCCCGATAACCGCCGGGCTTCCCGGCGTATTCAAAATAAAACCCTTTTGGAATCTATATACGATATAGATAAGTATCTCTCTTTACCCAAGGAAAAATCATACCTCCTTTCCCTTGACACTTCGAATATGAAAATACTCAAGGGTGTTATGTGGGGTGTCATTCTTTTCTTTGCCATCTCTTTTATAGTGACACTTGCCGAGGGTCATGCTTTTACCTGGAAAGCATCCATTCTCCTGGCAGATCTTATTTTACTTGTAAGCTCATTAATACTCTACAAAAAGATTTTTAATCTTAAGAACATTCGCAAATACGTTTATTACTTCTTTATTGTACATGTGGTAATATTGATTTTCATAGGATTATTAAACGGCAATGTAACTAACGCAAAGAAAACCTCATCCGCTAAAAATAAAAAAACAACTGAATCTGTTAAAAAAGATTCAGCGGGAATACAAGACTCGTCCGCTCTTAAAGAAAACTTAGTTAAAGCAAAAACTGATTCAAATAACGGTTCCACTACTCTAAAAATCGGTACTTCAAATGAAAACGATAATGATTCAGAAATTTCACCTTTCATTTTTTTCTTTTGTATTGCGCTTATTGTTTTCCGCCTAACTCGCAATGAAATTTTTCAGATTAGCGCAATCTTCTTTCTGCCTCCTATTATTGTCGATGTATTTATTTTAAAAACCGGTGAGTTCAACAATATTGTTCCTACTGCAATAACGGCTGCAATGTTCATGGGGCTTGCAGTATTTGTGGAGTACCGAAGAAAGAAGAAATTCTATTCTGAGTACGATGTGATGTACAAGAAGAATTTTGATAACATAAGAATGAGGAAGGAGCTTGAGTATGCCCAGCAAATGCAGCTCTCCATGCTTCCGGAAAGATTTGCAGTAATTAACAATCTTGAAATTTCAGCAATCTCTATTCCTGCTACAGAAGTCGGTGGAGATTATTACGATTATTTTAAACTATCTGAAGATAAAATTGGCGTTTTTATATGCGATGTATCCGGTCACGGAGTTGCAAGCGCATTACTCCTTTCAGGTATAAGAAGCTGTATGCATTTGATTCTCGAAGAGACAAATGACCCTAAAATAATATTTACAAAGCTAAACAGAGTAATACGCAAAACTCAAAGCAGAAAAATGTTTGTTACGGCAATCTTTGCTGTAATAGACATGAAGGAAAGTAAATGCACTCTATATAATGCTGGACATTTACCGCCGTATAAAATTTCGGGTGAATCTAATGAAATTTATAAATTGAAAAAGCATGGTATTACACTTGGCGCAACGGATAATATTTATGCAGATGAATCAAAGGAAGTAGTAATAGATTTTAAAAAGAATGATAAACTCATTTTATACACAGATGGTGTAAATGAAGCACAGAATGAGAAACGTGATGAATATGGAATAGATAAGATAGAAGAGTTTTTAAATTCCAATTCAGATAAAAAAACTACACAGATAATCGATGACCTTGTTGCAGATGTAAATAAATTTACACAAAATAAAATTCAATCAGACGATTTAACTATAATTGCAGTCGAAAGAATAAATTAACTTTTTATGACAGACCAGGAATACACAACACTTGTAACAAATGAAATGAAAAGGATTTATGATTATGTAAGCGAGACTTATGGCGAAGATATAGATTTAGAATTAGGCGACGGTATTTTGAAAATTACATTGGTGGATGACAGCAAGCTTATCGTGAGCCGGCAGGCACCTGTAAAACAGTTATGGCTTGCTGCAAGACACGGCGGATTTCATTTTAATTACAAAGATAACCAATGGGTCGATTCAAAATCAGGTGAAGAGATTTTAACTATGATGTCGCGATTTATAGATACTTCATTGGAAGAATAATTTAAAGAATAAATTTCAATTTTCTTTATGTCAAAAAGCAAAGCACTTGTAGGAATTATAATGGGTTCAGATTCTGATCTCCCCATAATGAAACAGGCAGCAGAAATTCTGAATGAATTCAATGTTTCTTATGAAATGTTAATTACTTCTGCGCATCGCACACCTGACTTAATGGCAAGCTATTCAAAGAATGCATATAAGAGAGGAATAAAAGTTATAATTGCAGGAGCAGGAGGAGCAGCCCATTTGCCCGGTATGTCAGCGGCATATTCACCTATTCCTGTGATAGGAGTTCCTATCGAAACTAAATCTTTAAAAGGATTGGATTCATTGCTTTCAATTGCTCAAATGCCGTACGGTGTTCCTGTTGCAACTGTAGCAATTAACAATGCAAAGAATGCAGCTTTGCTTGCTGTACAAATTCTCGGAACTTCAGATAAAAAAATTCTGAATAAAGTTATAGAGTTTAAAAAGAAAATCAATTTAGAATCTAAAAAGAAAAATAAGAAATTACAAAAATGAAACAAATAATATTTCTCGTAGCAATTTTATTTACAATATCGATTAATTCCTTTGCAAAACCAAAGAGTGAATTATTGAAACTTACTTCCTATATGGAAGGTTCGTTCTCCAGTGAAAAACAATCCATAAAAGATACAAATTATTTTGATATTAGATTACAAATGAAAAGAATCTGGAAAGACAGAACAGACGGAATATGGCTTTATGTTGAGCAGGCAGTTTCAACTGCACAGCAAAAACCCTACAGGCAGAGAGTTTATCACGTAACACAAATCGGAAAGAACAAATTCGAAAGCGCAGTTTATACTATGGAAAATCCGTTAAGATTTGCAGGAGATTATAAGAAAGATAATGCACTATCAGGATTAACACCTGATTCACTAAAATCGAGAGACGGCTGCTCCGTGTTTCTTACAAAAAATAAGAAAGGTTACTATGTCGGAGCAACTAAAGGCAAAGATTGTCCTAGTGATTTGCGCGGAGCAAAATATGCAACTTCAGAAGTTAAAGTGTACAGGAATAAAATTGTTAGCTGGGATAGAGGTTGGGGTGAAAAAGATGAACAAATTTGGGGCGCAACAAATGGCGGATATATATTTAATAAGTTAAAGGATTAAATAAAATTCTAATGTCAAAGAAAAAGGCGAAGTAATTACTTCGCCTTTTTTGTTTTATCCTGAATAATTTTGTTAAATTATTTATCTGTCTTATCTTTCTTTTCAAATTTTTTCATCACTTTTTTCGGAACAACTTTTTCCATAAGAGCAAAAAGCTTTTTCACATCATCTGATGAAAAAGTTGTTTCGCTGAACTTAACTTGTCTTACGGGCTGATCAAGATTCGGATTTGGATTACCGTAGGTTACCGTTATGCTTTTACTCGGACCGCCAATCTTTCCATCAGCAGAATCTTTAGGAGTTTCTCCATCCAGTATTCCAATTTTTTTAATAAGACTTGTTATCTTCTTTTGATTTGTTTTGCTGATTGTAAAAGATTCAACCTGCGGTGCCATTTTATCCAGCCCCTGATGAAAACTTATTGAGGCGCTTCTATCATGGTTTACAGTTACTGTATAAGTTTTTTGATATTCAGGTGATACAGGTCCGCTAAAATAAGAATAAGCGACTGTAAACCAGCGGGTATCTTGCGCAAATGAAATTTGTGATGTAATAAAAAATACAGCTAATAATAAAAGAATTTTTTTCATATAAATTTGGTTGTTTGGATTATACCTAAAATAATTTAATTTTTTTACAATTAATATTTACAATTTTAACTTTTATTCGCTGATTTTGTTCCCTTTTTAACCCTAAATCAATTTTTTGTCTCTTACTTACGATTTTATCATTATTGGTGCCGGGCTTGGAGGGCTTTCGTCCGGACTTCTTCTGCAGCAGAAAGGAGCGAAAGTTTTAATCCTTGAATCTCACACAGTCAGCGGAGGATGCGCATCATACTTCAGACGAATTTCAAAATCCGAGCCCGCCGGCAATTTTAATTTTGATGTCGGCGCAACTACTTTAAGCGGCTTTCGCGAAGACCAGCCATTATATAAATTTATTAAAGATACCGGAATAGAAGACGAAGTCAGAAAAAATTTATACAAGCAAAGTACAGGAATTATTGTACATAATTTATTAAAGGACAAAGAAAAAATTTACCGCTATGCTGATGAAAACGCATGGGTGAACGAGTGCATTAATAAGTTTGGTGATGAGGAAGGCATGAAAAAATTCTGGGAATTAATCTTCAGGCTTGAAAGAAAAAGTTACAAACTAATACCATCCTTGAAAAATTTCCCTCCAACAAATTTACTTGATTATCTTTCGCTTCCCAAAAATCCGAAGAATTTAAATCTGCTTTATTATCTTACACAAACCGTTGACGATGTTCTTAAGAAATTTAGTCTTGAAAATAACCTGTTGTTCAAAAAATTTCTTAATGAGCAGTTAATGATAACTGCGCAGGCGTATACTGATAAAGTCCCGTTTCTCCCTGCATGTCTGGCGCTAAACTATCCCGCAGAAACTTATTATATTAACGGAGGAATGTATTCCTTCTCTAAAATTATGCAGGATAAATTTACTGAGCTTGGTGGAAAGATTTTATTTAAACACAAAGTGGAAAAGATAACTAAAGAGAGGGCTGCTTATAAAGTTATCGCCAATAAAGGTGAGCTCTTCGCGAATAAAATTATTTCAAACATTCCTATATGGAATAACGAAATCTTATTTAAAGATGCAAACTCAAAAAAATATTTTCATAAGATTTCAGATAAGAACTCTGAGGCATGGGGTGCGTTCACTTTATATTTTGGAGTTGAAGATAACTTTAATGATTATGGTGCACTTTACCATCAGATACATTTCAAAAGCAGTATAGCAGCATCGGGTTCCGTTTTTGTTTCTATCTCAAAAAGCGGAGATGAACTGAAAGCCCCAGAAGGATGGCGAACAGTTACAATTTCAACTCACATTGCAAATCCCGAAGAATGGAAAAGCTACTCTGAAGAAATTTATGAAGGAAAGAAAAAAATTCTGACTGACGAAATTTTGAAATTGCTTGAAGAAAATTTCGAGAATTTTGTAAACTGCAAAAGGAAATATGTCTTATCCGGAAGTCCGAAAACATTTGAGTTCTATACTAAAAGAAAGAACGGATACGTTGGCGGAATGCCGACAACCATTAAGCGCAATTTTTTCAGACAGATTCCGTCTAAAACTCCAATAGAAGATTTTTATTTAGTAGGCGATACAGTTTTCCCGGGGCAAGGCGCTCCGGCTGTAATATTGGGAGCTATGATGCTGACATCGGATCTGTGATGAATCAATTGGATTGAAAACAAAAATTAAAACTCTTAGGTTGTTGAACCGTGAAAAGCAATCTTGCTAAAATATTCACCTGCTTTATGCTGGTAATTTTCTTTCTTAATACAAATTATATAATGTTGTATTATGGAATCTTTAAGCTGAATCAATCAGACCTTGCTGCAACTGTATGCGAAAAAAAGATTGCTGAATGTAATGCATGCTGCTACCTTAATAAAAAATTAGATCAGCAAAGTGATGAAACTAAAGCACCTGCAGAAAATATAAATATTAAACTCAAGCTTTCAGAGTTCACGGTTAATTATTTTACATTACCTGAAACAAACAATTCAACTTCAATACAATTTACAGATAAATCTTTAAATCCTTCCAAAGGATTCTATTCTCTTCCCGGCAAACCGCCGCAATTCGCATAAATCAATATCGTCCCTGAAAAGTACTACCAATGGTGAAGTATGTTCAACTCATACCTCATAATTGATATTAATCTATTTTTTAAAATCTTAAAAAAGACAAAATTATTTTATGCAAAAGCAAAAAACTAAATTTATTTTTTTATCCGTTATTTTTTTATTCACATCAATTATTCTTTTACAAGGATGTAAAGACGATACCGTAACAAGTCCGGAAGCTCCTGCTACAGTTGATACAACAGGTTTAGTAAGACTTGGCAAAGCAGATGCCATAGGAGCAAGAGCAAATGTAATATTATACTTGGATGAACCGCTGCATACCGGGTATAATAAAGTGTATGCATTACTTTACGATTCATTAACCGGCGCTGTAATAAAGGATGCGCATGTCATTCCGGCATTGACTGACCACACTCTCGGAGGACCGGTTGAAAGCGCACCTGAGGAAGCAAATTCAAAAGGTCTGTTTCCTTTTGCTGTAGTGTTTCTTTCGCCACAGGCTGTTGATCACTGGAATATAAAAATCGGTGTACATAACCACGGCGCAACAGGTGAACCTTACGGCACTGCTACATTCGGCGGACTTCTCATAAGCGATTACACGGGTAAATTTGTGCAGAAAGATCTGCCTGGAGGACCGACAATTTATCTTTCATACATAAATCCCAAAAGTCCTGTGGTAGGAATGAATAATTTTGAGTTTCTCATTAATAGCACTATGGATACTCTAAACTTCAGAACCGATACATCGTATGCGATTTCTTTAAAGCCTGTTTTACTTTCATCAGGACTAACATCAACAGGAAATGTAAATCCTGTTCCTGCAGGAGAATTAAGACATTATACAGGTAAGGTAAATCTTCCTGCTTCAGGGAATTGGAGAATAAATATGTATATGACTAAGACCGGATTTTCTGACTCAACTTATTTTGACATCGGATTTTAAATTTTATATTAAAAAAGAATGAAAAAACTATTTTTAACACTGGCGATAATAATGTTCATTGCTTCTGCCCTGAAAGCAGATGAAAAAGACGAAACAAGGGATAAAGAGATTCTCCTCAAGTTGAAAAAAATTCGAACACTGGGGGATATTCAGGAAAACAGCTGCGATCTCTGCGGATGTTTCTTTGGCATTGAGCCTAACTTTGCGCAAAATTCAGTAGGTGTAAGGTACTCATATTTTAAATTTTATTCCCCTGCTCATAACGAACCGGTAAATCCTAATCTTGATCATGAAGGTCATACGGGTGTAGAGGAAACTGAGATTTATTCAAAGGTTGAGCTGTTTGCAAAATACAATGCAACTCCGAAGCTGAGATTTCTTTTAACCCTTCCATATAAATTCATTGATATAAACGGGAAGCAGATAAAAGATTTCGGCGATGCAAGTTTACTTGCTCAATATCAGATCTATGCTACACCGCCATCTTTAAAAGAGGAATCTCAATACAGACAAAGAGTTTACGTTGGAGCAGGATTAAAAGTTCCTACCGGGGCTTTTAATAAACAGCTTGAGTACGGCATAACTGAGCCTCACTTTCAGCCCGGTACTGGCGCATTCGATTTTCTTGTAAGCACAAGCTACTTTTCAAAATATAAAGATTTTGGATTTAATGCCGATGCCTCTTATTCTATCGCGACAAAGAACAAAAACGAATACAAATTCGGTAACAGGTTAAATGTTACATCTTCTTTGTTTTATCAGGTTGAAACAGGGCAGACAGGATTGCTTCCTCATGCCGGAATTTACCTGGAAGCAGCTGAGCATGATAAGCTGAACGAAGTTGAAGACCCCAACTCAGGCGGCAGCGTGCTGTTTATTACGGGAGGTATTGATGTTTATTACTCGAGTTTTTCACTTAATTTTACTTATCAGCATCCCATAAATGACAGGCTATTCGGCTCGCAGACACCTAACAAATTCAGAGCAGTGGCAAGTTTGTCTTATTATTTCGGAATGTAATTTATTACCGGAGAAGTTCAAGCTTCTCCGGATTTTTAAATGTAAACAAGGCTAAGATGAAAAATTATTTTGGAATAATCATATTTTGTACTTTGTTTATTCTGGCGGGATGTAATAAAAACGGTTCCAAAACTGAAAATTCATCCGCACAAAATACAGAGCAAAATACAGATAAAAATCTTCAGACTGTCGAGTTTAAATGTGACGGTATGACTTGCACAGGATGCGAAGAAACCATAATTAAAAAAGTTAATAAACTTGACGGTATTAAAGATGTTAAATCTGACTACAAAACAAAAATTACTAAAGTAACTTTTGCATCAGGGATTGTATCGGCGGCTGATATTGAAAATACAATTACCAAAGCCGGGTATCATGCAGAAATTAATACGCCGGGCACTCATACAAACAGTTCAACAGAGCAAAAGGAAGTAAGTACAGAGAAGAAAACCAAAAAATAACGAAATCATTTTAAATCGATGAAATCAATTAAAATTATTACATTGCTGTCGTTATCTATTATTCTGATAATTGGCCTGGGCGGAAAAACACTTGCAAAAAATAAAATAATGACAGAAAACGAACAAACAGTTTTAAAAGGAACAATAAAAAAAGTGCAATTCAAATGCAAAGGAATTGGCTGCACCGGATGCACCAATACCATTACTGAAGCAGTTAAAAAACTTGAAGGGATAAAAGAAGTAACAGCTGACGTAAAAAGTAAAATAGTAAAAGTAAGTTTCGATTCGGAAATTGTTTCAGCAAAAGAAATTGAAAATGCTATAAATAACTCAGGGTATGAAACAGAAGCTGTAAATTAATTGTTAAGAAACTTTTATATTTAAAGCCGTCAGAATTTTTTTTTGACGGCTTTGTTTTTTTATTTTACAGAATTTTTACTCCTTCCGTAAACATTTCTTTTCACCCTTCGCTTTATATATGTTTTTATGCAAGTTATAAAGGTTTTAAACCATTCTAACTTCATTGAAAATACTCGATAAATTAGTTATTTTTCCAATTATTTATCTCATAACACTTACCGTATACCATAAATGAAATTTACAGTCGCAGCAGACCAGTTCGTTAATTCATTAAATAAATTAAGTTCGATAGTTCCGACGAAATCTCCGCTTCCGATATTAGGAAATGTATTGTTAATACTCGAAGGAAATAATCTTGAAATGTTAGCTTCTGATTTGGAAACATTCATCAGAACAAAGACATCAGTAAAGGGAAAAGAAGACGGCAGAGTAACAGTTCCGTATAAAAAATTATCCGACTTATCAAAATCGCTTTCATCAAGCTTCTCAAATGTAAACTTAACGGAGAAGTTTAAAAAATCCGTTTACGATGATTTAAGAAATGAAGCAAAGCTTACAGATGTGTTTGCCGATAGATTCAAATATGATTCTTCCGGCGAGTCATTAGTTTACGTAGGAGTACTGACTGCAATAGATAAGGAAAAAATTGATACACTCATAGATGAAAATCAGAAGTTTATTGACTCAGATGAAAACTTAAAGCACTTAGGAGATTCAAATGCAAAGCTGAAAGAAGTTGTAGAATTACTTTATAAAAAATCCGAATCATTCCTTGCTAAGAAAACTCTTGAAATAACTGTTGACGGCAAGAGCAGAATGACTTTAAAAACTCAGAACAACAAAAAATATAATTTATCAGGTGAAGCAGCAGATGACTTCCCGATGCCTGAAGAGAATAATCATTTGAGTTCGCTGAAAATTAACAGCGGAGTTTTAAAAAGATTAATAGGAAAAGTTTTCCATGCAGCGAACAAAGATGAGATAAGAAGAAATATGTCAGGTGTGTTGCTTGAAGCAAAGGAAGAGGAAATCCGTTCTGTAGCAACAGACGGTTACAGATTAGCAAAGCTAATTTACAAAACAACTCACAAGGGAATTGCAGACAGTAAGATTGTTATCCCGGTGAAGACATGTAATCTTATTCAAAGATTAAGCGGTGAAGCAGGAACAGTTGAAATACAATTTGATGAAAATGATTTAAGAATATTTTTTCCGGATTCAGAAATTTATTCAAAATTAATAGACGAGACTTTTCCGAATTACGAATCGGTTATTCCTAACGACGGAAACAAAACTTTAAGAATAGTAAAGAAAGAATTACAGGACTCATTGCACAGAGCATTAATTTGCGCCGACGTTATTACAAAAAGAGTAAAGATGGAAATAAAAAATAATTCAGTAACGATTACATCTGAAAATCCTGAGACAGGAACGGAAGCTGAAGAAACTCTGCCATGTAATTTTACCGCTATGAGCGGCGATGCAGATTTTGATGCAACACCGTTTACAACAGCATTTAATACAGGGTTTTTACTTGACGCAGTGAACCAGATTGAGACGAATGAAATCATTTTTAAGATGAATCAGCCTTCAAAGGCTTCGATTGCATACCCGACTGAGCAGCCTGATAACGAAGATTTTATAGAATTAATTATGCCTGTAAGAGTAAGTTGATTTTAAAAGAGATTACGCTGAATAATTTCAGGAATTACGAAGACCAGAAAATTGATTTTAATGAGAAGTTCAATTTTATATACGGGGAGAACGGGCAGGGAAAGACGAACATACTTGAAGCCGTTTCCTTCACATGCTTAACAAAAAGTTTTCTCGGAGCATCTGAATCTGATTGTTTAAGATTTGACTCAGAGTGTTTTTCAATAGAGAGCACATATACAAACGATAACGGCAACGATGAAAAGATAGGAGTTGCGTATGATAAACCCTCGGCAAAGAAGGCAATACACTTAAATAAAAATAAAGTCGCAAGTTACTCATCCGAAATATTCGGAAGAATTCCGGCAGTATTTTTATCGCCGCAGGATCTGGAAATTACCTATGGCAATCCTTCCGAAAGAAGAAAATTTTTCGATATTCTGATTTCTCAAACAAGCCCGTTATATCTAAATAACCTTAAAGATATGGTTAAGCTTGTTAAACAGAAAAATGCTTTATTCAGGAGCTACCATCAGCATCAAAGAATTTCTGCAGGAGAGTTAAAGGATTTATTGCAAAGCTATAACGAGAAATTCATTGAAGTTTCCGGAGAGATAATTGTAAAACGCATTGAGTTTTTAAAAGAGTTTTTAAATTATTTCTCAAAGAATTTTTCTTATCTGATAAATAAGAATCAGACACCTTATATAAGCTACGAGTCGGATGCTATAGGCACTATCGGAATAGATGAATATGAGGCTGTTACAAAGGAAACAATAAAGGCAGGATACGAAAAGCTTGCAGAAAAGAAGTTTGAAGAAGAGATAACAAGAGGCACTTCGCTATTCGGTCCGCAGAGAGATGATTATATTTTTAGTCTGCAAAAAACAGCAGGCACAAATTTTTTCGATTTAAAAAATCATGCATCGCAGGGAGAGCACAAAACTTTTCTTGTTGCGCTAAAGCTTTCAGAGTATGATTTTTTAAAAGATAAGAAGGAAACAAATCCTGTTCTGCTTTTAGATGACGTTCTTTCAGAACTTGATGAAAACAGAGTATCGATGATAATTTCTCATTTGAAGGAATTCGGGCAGATTTTTTTGACAACGACTAATAAGGGGTATGCTGAAAATCTCAGCAAGTTTTATAATCCTTCTGAGATGAAAATTTTCAAAGTAATAAACGGAAAAGTTTTTACCGATAATTAATGCTCCACACTATGTTTCAGGAAAAGAAAGACGGACGATTAGGAAAAGTAATTAACCTTCGCAATGAGCTTGATGAGTTTATGGAATACATCGGCTTAAGCGAGAAGATGCAGGATATGAAGATCCTGAAGGTATGGAATGAATGTGTAGGTGATACTATCTCACAGTTTTCAAAACCTGTAGACATAAAAAAGAACAAGCTGTACGTCAGTGTGGAAAATGCAGTATGGAGATATGAACTCTCAGCGCGCAAAGAAGAGATACTTGGAAGAGTAAATGAAATTCTAAAAAACAAAAAAGTTAAAGATATTATTTTCGTATAAGAATTAATTAAGTTTTAAAAAAGAAAAATATAAATGGCAAAAGACAAACAGAAAAAAGAAGGCGATTATTCAGCCAGTGATATTCAGGTTCTGAAAGGAATGGAGCACGTCCGCAAGAGACCTGCTATGTATATCGGAGACGTATCATCACGCGGTCTTCATCACTTAGTTTACGAAGTTGTAGATAATGCAATAGATGAAGCACTCGGGGGATTTTGTGACAAGATTATTTTAACAATAGGCAAAGATAATACAATTACAGTTGAAGATAACGGCCGCGGTATTCCTACCGATATGCATCCGACTGAAGGAAAGTCTGCTCTCGAAGTTGTAATGACTCAGCTTAATGCAGGCGGTAAGTTCAACCGCGATACTTACAAAGTTTCGGGCGGTCTTCACGGAGTGGGTGTTTCAGTTGTGAATGCCCTTAGTGAATGGCTTGAAGTAACTGTTTACAGAGACGGAAAAATTTTCTATCAGAAATATAAAAGAGGCGAGGCTGTTGCTCCTGTTAAGGAAACCGGGAAAGTAAAAGAAAAGACCGGAACGAGAGTTACGTTCTTAGCAGATAACGAAATTTTCAAAGTAACAACTTTTAAATTTGAAACTCTTGAATCAAGATTAAGAGAGCTTGCCTATCTTAACAAAGACCTCATAATTATTATTAAGGATGAGAGAAGTGATAAAGAAGTAGAGTTCAAATACAAAGGCGGTATTGTTGACTTCGTAAAATATTTGGATGAAGATGAAAAATCAATTACTGCAAAACCAATCTATGTTAACGGTGATAGAGAAAATATTATCATGGAAGTTGCCTTCTCATATAACGAATCTTACAACGATAACATCTACACCTTTGTGAATAATATTAATACTCACGAAGGCGGTACACACTTAGAAGGATTCAAAGCAGCATTAACAAGAACGCTTAACAACTTCGCTTCAAAGAATAATCTGATTAAGAGTGATAAGATTACTTTAACAGGTGATGACTTCAGAGAAGGATTAACATGCGTAGTGAGTGTGAAAGTACCTGAGCCGCAGTTCGAAGGACAGACAAAAACAAAGCTCGGTAACAGTGAAGTAAAAGGTATTGTGCAGTCCTTAGTGGGTGAGCAGCTCGGAAATTTCTTAGAGGAAAATCCTGCCATTGGTAAACGCATCATTGAAAAATGTTTACGCGCTGCCGAGGCAAGAGAAGCTGCAAGAAAAGCAAGAGAACTTACACGTCGAAAGAATGCGCTTGATATAGGCGGACTTCCGGGCAAACTTGCCGATTGTTCTATCAGTGATCCTGCTCAATGTGAAATATATTTAGTTGAGGGTGACTCTGCAGGCGGTTCTGCAAAGCAGGGAAGAGACAGAAGATTTCAGGCAATACTTCCATTGAAAGGAAAAATTCTGAACGTAGAAAAAGCCAGAATAAATAAAATTCTTGAGAACGAACAGATAAGAGATATTATCACGGCGCTTGGAGCGGGTATTGGAAACTCTGACAGTTTCGATACGAACAAAGTGAGATACGGAAAAATTATTCTTATGTGCGACGCCGACATTGACGGTTCGCATATCAGAACACTGCTATTAACATTTTTCTACAGACATATGAAAGAGGTAATCGATATGGGTATGCTTTACATTGCCCAGCCGCCTCTTTACAAAGTTAAAAAAGGCAAACAGGAATTTTATGCATACGATGAAGCAGAAAGAGATAGCATATTAAAATCACTGAAAGTTGATAAGAGTGAAGTTCTGATTGAGACTGAAGAGACAAGCGGTACTGCTAGCCCTAAAGGCGTTGCTATATCACGTTTCAAAGGTCTTGGCGAAATGAATCCAGATCAGCTTTGGGCTACAACTATGAATCCTGAAACAAGAACAATCTTGCAGGTAAACAATGAAAATGCATCTGCAGCGGATAAAATATTCAGAGTACTTATGGGTGAGGAAGTCGAACCAAGAAGAAGATTCATAGAAGAGAATGCCAAGTATGCAAATCTTGATGTATAGTTTGTAAAATTATTTTATCTTAATTTTTTTGACAAAGGGATGGCAGAAGTCATCCCTTTAATTTTAATATAGAAAATTAATGGAAGGCATTATACACGCCATAGTGTTAGGAATTATACAGGGACTTACGGAATTTATTCCGGTCAGCAGTTCGGCTCACTTAAGAGTGGTACCTGCATTGCTCGGATGGAAAGATGAAGGAGCAGCGTTTACTGCAGTAATTCAAATCGGAACTCTCATTGCAACGTTCATTTATTTCAGACAGGATATTTCAAACCTCTTACAGGGATTTTTCAGAGCTTTAAAAACAAAAAACTTTTTCGGTGATCCTGAGTCCAGAGTTTTTATGTTAATTATTCTCGGTACCATTCCTATTTCGATTTGCGGGCTTGTATTCAAAAAATTTATAGTCGGTGATGCGCGCGGGCTTTATGTTGTTGCAAGTATGTTAATCATTCTCGCAATTTTTCTTTTTATTGCCGAAAAAATCAGTGTAAAGAAAAAAGATATGCAGCATGTAACTGTAAGAGATGGCATAATAATAGGATGTGCTCAGGCGCTTGCACTGATACCCGGCAGTTCGCGAAGCGGTGTCACAATTACTGCGGGGTTGTTCTGCGGACTTAAAAGGGAGACTGCTGCAAGGTATTCATTTCTGCTCAGTATTCCCGCCATCAGTTTAAGCGGACTTTATGAGTTATATTCTGAAAGAACTGAGCTGTTAGCTGAGAATAAAATCAATTTAATAATTGCTACAATTGTATCAGGAATTGTAGGTTATATGTCCATTGCTTTTCTTATCAGCTATCTGAAAACCAGAACGAATTTTATTTTTATTGTATATAGAATAGTTTTTGGTTTAATAATTTTATTCCTGCTTTCACAGGGAATCATTTCAAATCTTCAGGGGGCTAAGTAAAGCCCCTTTTGTAACTTTTCAACCCCTTCTCCCCTTTATTTTCAAGAATAATTCATTATTTTTATTGTATTAAAGTAATGAAACTTATTGCAATATTGCTTGTTTAATATCTAAACCCGTTAGTTAATAGAAAGGGTAATTATGAAAAACACATATAAAATATCAGTCTTAGTTTCGTTTTTAGCTGTATTATTTTTTGCAGGAAATTCGTTTGCTCAGATGTCTTTGAGTGAAGGACTAACAGCAGCAAAAAGCTCAAATAAAAAAATAGTTTTATTTATAGGTTCTTCTTCAGATACATGGACTAAAAAAATGCAAAGTGAAGTATATACAAATGCCGGCGTTCAGTCTGCTTTGGCTAACTTCGTTTGGGTAAGTCTTGATGCTGACAGCAAAACGCCTGTTACTTATGACGGTAAAAGCACTACAGTTGCTGACCTTGCGAAATCATTTAATACAACAGGATATCCTAGCCATGTGTTTTTGAATCCTGACGGAAGTGTTATTAAGTTTAAGTATAACGGTGAGGAAGTTATGAATTTTGCAGGATATATGGAAGCCGGTGAGTTTCAAAAAATGCTAAACTTCTTCAGTTCAGACCAGTATAAAAATACTGACCTTAGTAAGGTCCTCTAGTATAACTCAACAAACATTTTTTACAAACAAAAAAGCGGGCTTGAACCCGCTTTTTTTATTTACATCAGCTATTAACTCTTTTTATATTTCTCTTTTAGTTTTTTAAAAACATAATCCGGCACAAACTGTTTTACATCTGCTTTAAATGAAGCAAGCTCGCGCACCAATGATGAATTCAGGAAACTGTATTTTTCGCTTGGCATCAAAAATATTGTATTTACTTCGGGCTCAAGTTTTCTGTTGGTAAGAGCGATTTGAAATTCGTAATCAAAATCAGAAATTGCGCGAAGTCCTCTAATTATCACTGAAGCTTTTTTCTTTTTAGCGTAAGAGACAAGCAATCCGTCGAATACATCTACAGAAACATTTTTAAATTTCTTCGTTACATTCTTAATCATATCCATTCTTTCCTCTTTTGTGAACAGCGGTTTCTTGCTTGAGTTAACTGCAATAGTGATAATTACGCTATCGAACAGCTTAGATGCGCGTTCAATGATATCAAGATGCCCGTTTGTTACAGGGTCAAATGTTCCGGGATATATCGCTGTAATTTTTTTCAAATACTTTTAATATGATTAAACTTCTGAAGATTTTCTGAAATCGAAAAAAGAAAAAAATGTTACACCGACTTCTTTCTGCCTGGTCATATATGGCTTGAACTCATCATCAACTTTGTAATTTCTTGAATGCTCAAGAATAAAATATGAATTAAGTTTAGATGCCTTTTCTAAAAGTTTGTTGTAAAATATATAATCGTATGGCGGGTCGGCAAAAATCAAATCTATATTCATTGATTCATCGCGCAAAAAAAGTAAAGCATCACCTCTTATTATTTCAGTGGTATCTTCAAGTTTTAATAACTTAACATTCTGTTCTGCAAGCTTTACGTCTTTATCTACAAAAATTGCGAATTCTGCTCCCCGGGAAAGGCATTCAATTCCGAAGCTGCCTGTACCGCAGAATAAATCCGCAACTTTTGCATCTTCAAAATCAAAAAAATTATTTAAAATATTAAATAGAGTTTCTCTTGCTCTATCTGTTGTCGGGCGTATGCCTTCTTTTTTTCCGGGAGTTTTCAAACTCCTGCTTCTGTATTCTCCTGCTATTATTCTCATATCGCCTGTTCATTTAATTCAATTCATTTTTGATGCAAGGCCGCAAAGCGGAGTGTATCTGTGCAGATTTCTATCCCCGGATTTTTCAGAGAGTAATTCTCTTGAAAGTTTTATTTTAAAAAACGGGTCAAGTATTGTTGTTGATACACCTTTAAATATTTCTGAGAATCTTTCATCAATACTACCCGAAAAATCTCCGCCGTAAATAAAAATTTCCTTTAGATTTAAATCCGGAATATTGATTAAAATATTTTTTAATGCTAATGCAAATCTTTCGTGATGCTCATTGTCATCTTTATTTACATATTCATAAAAGCGTATCTTCCCGTTCGAAATAACGCTCATATCGATTCTTCCTGCTTTATAACCAATTAAAAGCACATTGTTAGCAGTAATTTTATCTTTATAATTATCAGTTAGTATTTTTTCTGATGCGAAGTGATCTACTTCAACAGTCTTTAAGTTAAGCTTTAATTCACCGCAAACCCTTCTGCAAAAATCTATCTTAAATTTATCAATAGCGATTAGCAAAGCATCATCAATATTTGCGGTATATTTGTGATTATTAAGCTTAAGATATTTAATGTTGAAATCATTATATGTTTCAGGAAAATAATTCGATATCTCCCACATTATCTGGGAGTTTATAGTTTTCTCATCATCATTGGTATCAATTGGTATGATATTTAAAAATGCCTGCGCCGAATCTAACGCAACTCCTACTTTTCTAATTTTAGAAATATCAGTATTAAGAATTGAATGAATCATTTGCGATGTTTCACTCAGTACAGTCGTATTATTTTTATAGTATGAGATGTCTTTTCCAAAATCTACAATAGAAGAAACTTCTTCCATCAGGATAATTTCATTTAGATCATTTACACCTATTGCTCTGATAAATTCATCAGAGAAACTTAAAATCAGTTTTTCCAAGATAAAATACTATATATGTATAAAAAATTGTTAACTATATTACGGCCAGCATTGAGTGTTCTCGTCGTAAACTACCCCATTAGTAATTATTCCGGTGAGTGTTGAGCCGCAAAAATTAGCTGATCTGATATCGGAAAAACGAATATCTCCGTTTGTTAAATCCGAAGAACTTAAATTTGAAAATCTTAAATCTGAATTTCGCAGAGCCGCTCCTTTCAGAGAAGAATTTGATAAATCAGCAGACATAATAAGAGATTGATAGAAATATGCTTCATTTAGATTTACGTGATTTAAATTTGCGTTATTCAAATTAGTATGGGCTAAGTTCGCTTTGTTTAAATTTGCACC
This sequence comes from uncultured Ignavibacteria bacterium, assembly GCA_937974175.1. Lineage (GTDB taxonomy): Bacteria > Bacteroidota > Ignavibacteria > Tepidaquicellales > Tepidaquicellaceae > JAFDZO01. Next base: position 87,646 of record CALJIG010000036.1, on the reverse strand, counting down.
ATTTAAATTCATTCCATTTAACATCATATTTTGCAAATTAACCCCGCTTAGATCACAATCTATGCAACCGCCATCACTTATAACAATATTAAAATTGTTTGGGATACTGTTATTTCCTGTAGTGTTTGCTGAAGGTTGAACAAAGATTATTTGCTTTGCATTAGCAGAATCTGTCGAATAATCGGTATAAGTCTTAAAATGCATTAAATAATCTCCTGCAGGAATATCAACATCTGCATAAGTAACATTTGGATATAAATAATAATAATAAGCACCTGTTTCAGAATTAACTAAAAACACATCAAAATAAGCAGAACTTGCATATCTTACCGTACAATGGCTATTTTCTGTGAACCTGATAGGTACAATATCTTCACCTATGGGTCCGGTATCTCGCAGCGAATCATTTTGAGGAGAGTTTAAATATTCCAGCTGAACTGTAATTACAGCTCCGGGTACAGCTCTGAGCTCTCTATTATTTACAAATTCCAGTTCCGATCTTGCCTGAAAAACGTTCTCTCCGGTTGTATTTGTTAATATATCCTTACATCCCGAAATACTAAAAAAATATATGATGCCGGCAGTAAATATCAATGAAAATAAAAGTAAAGCTGGTGAACCAATTGTTTTCATATTTTGAAATATTTTAATTAAAAATTACAATTTTTCCCCTATTGCAATTTAGTTTTAAACCTAACTATTCTATGGTTAAATAATCTTTGATTTTTTGAAATTTTTTTTCGCCTATACCTTTCACGTTCATAATTTGCTGTACAGATTTAAACTTACCCTTCTTATTTCTATACTCAATGATTTTTTCTGCCGTGCTTGTACCTATTCCGGGAAGAGAAACCAGTTCATCCAAACCTGCTGAATTCAAATTAATGCTTTTTTCTCTTAACTTTAATTCTTTTTTTGAAATCTTTGGTTCTTTTTCTATCGATTCAAGACTATCCTGCTCTTTGTTCATTTCCTCTGAAATCTCCGCTGCTTCATCTTTTTTTATAGTATCATTTTTTATAGCATCAAACTCTTTTTTCTTTGCTGCATCCGTCAACTTTTTAAATTCGTTATCACTTTGTGAATAATCATAGAAAGTTTTTTCACCTGTAAAAAAATATCTGCCGTACTTTATGCCCGCACCAATGATTAAAACAAAAATGATCAGGAGAACAACTCGTGTTTCGTTCTTGGTAAATCCTATATTACTTAAGAAAGACTTCAATACGAAGCGGATAAATATTTATTAATTATGATTAAGGATTTAAAATAATAAATATTGTTCTATATTCTAATATACTAATGTTGTCCTATATAATAATTCTTAAATTTTAATATGGAAAAGGTTTATTGTATTCCAGGTCGGTTATTTCAATTTTCAGCCAAGTGAACTCTCCTGATTTTAGTTTCCATGTAACCTCAGATTTATTGCTGATTCGTATCCCTTCAAATTCTTGGTATGACATATTAACCACAGACCAAAGTTCTTTTGAATATTTCCCGTCAAATTCACCATACCTTTGCGCTTCGATTTTTTTAATGTCACCTTCCGGCAAAAAGGTAATCAGTATAGATTCCGTTTCGTCTTTATAAGACATAGTTGCCTTAGCCGTGCTATCGTCAACCTGTTCCCACTTTACATACTTGCTTATTGCAAAAGATGGAAACCAAAATGTTTCACTTAGAAATCTAATTATTGAACCCTGATCAATTTCTTTGCTGCGGGCATCGATTACTGTATAAAGGTCAAGAATTTTTATTAACATATTTCCTGTACCGTATTCATATTTATCTCTTCCTGTCATAGAAATTAAAGGAGCAACACTAACATCTAATTTGTAAATGAATGCAGGCTCATCAGTTCTGAAATACTGAACTGCATTTACATCCATCCATTTTCCGTCAGGCTTAGATTTCATATGTGCCTTCTGCTTCAGTCTTATCTCATTTATATTTTTTTTACCAATGATACCGGAATGCTCAATCCACTTTTTCACCACCGGCGGAAGTTCATTAAATCTCTCTTTGGTAATTACCGAATTATCTTCTTTTACATTTGAATATAATTGTACTATCTCTTCGTTTATTTTTTTATCAAATGCAGATGCGGCTATTGAAATAATTGTGACAGTTAAAATAATTATATTAAGAATAGTTCCTGCGCGGGCATCTTTCCAATATACAATTATAAGAAATTGGGAAATAAGAATGGCAATAAGACCGACTACAGTCCACCAATCTTTATTTGCTAAAAATCCTGCTGCAGAGATAATAAAAAATAGTGCAGCAAGCAGCCACAAAACACCAAAAAGTTTTGAAAGATTTTCTGAAACAGGGAACAGTGTATTACCCGTGAACTGGGTAATCTTTTTCAGATTCCATTGATTGATAAATCCCATTAAGTGTATTAGTCCATGAAGAACGACAATTACAGCAAAAAAATATCGAGCCATACGTATTATTAAAATTAAAATAAATCATTCTGTATATACAAAAATAGCCGGTATTACACTTTAGAAAAATGATGCATATCATTAATTACTGCAATATTTTGGATTGTTTTTCCTTCCCTTTAAGGCTAATTTTAGCTACCATTATTAATATATTTATGCAAAAAGTAAAAGTAATATTATTATCGCTCATTCTTGTCTCAGGAATCTTTTTTTATGCTAAATACGCACAAAAAAGCGCTACAATAGAATCTACCAATAAAGATAAAATTTCTGAATCTGAAAGGGAAGAGGAAGAGCACAAATCCGGTCCGTCAGGTGCATACGAATCAATGCAGTTTATGAATGACGTGCGGTCATATCCTGAAAAAGATATTCCTCAGGATAAATTCTTTAAAGCATTTGAATATACCCGCGATCAAATGCAGGACTTCAATGCCGTTCATGACGCTGCAAATTCATGGCAATCAATGGGACCCAATAACATTGGGGGAAGAAGCTTAACTCTTGCAGTTAATCCTACCGATACAAATATTATTTACATTGGTTCATCTTCAGGCGGTCTTTGGAAATCTGTTACAGGCGGTATTGGTGCAGCTGCATGGACACAGATAAATACCGGATACCCGTCACTTGCCGTAAGCTCTATTGCAATAGATAAAAACAACACAAATATAATTTATATAGGAACGGGAGAAAATTACGGATATCAGGCTTCTTTAAACGGACTCGATAACCGCCTTACAAGAGGCATGTACGGAATCGGGATTTTAAAAACTACTGACGGCGGAAATACCTGGTCAAAATCACTGGACTGGTCTTACAATAATCAAAGAGGTGTGTGGAAAGTTCAGCACAATCCATTTAACTCCAATATTTTATACTCTGCTACAAGTGAAGGTGTTTATAAATTTAACGGTTCTTCATGGGTAAAATCTCTCGATGTAAAAATGGTAATGGATTTAGAAGTAAATCCGGTAGACTCAAATATTATTTATGCTTCAGTTGGAAATCTTACAAATGTAACGCCGCTTACTGATATAGGAATATATAAAACAACAAATGCAGGTCTTACCTGGAATAAACTTTCCGGAGGACTTCCTGCAGCATGGACGGGCAAAACTACAATTGATATTTATAAATCAGACCCGAACATTATCACGGCAAGTGTTTCTAATGATTTATCATATATCGGTTATTACAAAACAACCAATGCAGGTACAAACTGGACTGCATTAAGCACTACAGTTCCTATAGGGAATCAGGGCTGGTATAATAACGCAAATATAATAAAACCCGATAATGCAAATTTGGTTTTAGTCGGAACTCTGAACGTAGAGAAATCTACAAACGGAGGAACAAGCTTTACAACTAAATCCGACTGGTCTGCGTGGAATACCGGGGCAACTCCTCCCGGTCAGCCCGAAGGTCCATCTAATTTCGTTCATGCTGACGTTCATGAATTCGTCACAAATCCTAAAGATGCTAATAAAGTTTATATCATGGCAGATGGCGGATTGTACCGCTCAAACGATTTCGGAGAAACATTTTATTCCTGTAACGGAGGATATGTTACATCACAATTTTATGCATCACTTGCAAATTCATATCAGGATTCAACCTGGTGTCTTGGCGGAATGCAGGATAACAGAGCTGCATTTAACCAGGGAACAACTGCATGGTACAAAACTTTCTTTGGAGACGGAATGTCAGCAGGAGTAAACTCCAACAACGATAATATCTGCTATATGGAATATACTAACGGTGATTTAAACAGGTCGACAAATCGAGGTATAGCATGGTCAGATATTTCCCCGCCTAATGCCGGAAACGCAGGTTCGTATTGCTTCGTTGCGCCGTATGTAATAACTAAAAGTAATCCTAATGTAATTTATATCGGCGGTACAGCAATTTATAAATCAACAACAGGCAGCGGAAGCTGGCAAGGTCCGTACGGAGCAACTGTCTTCGGAGGAAATAAACTTCTTTCAATGGCTGTTTCATATACAAGTACAGATACTTTATACGTTGGTTCTGCACCAAGTGTAACAACTGCAGGAGTTTTCAGAAGTGTGAACGGCGGTGTAAACTGGACTAACATTACAGGCAGCCTTCCGAACAGATACGTTACAGACTTAACCGTAAACCCGAATAATTCAAAAGAATTGATTTCAACATTCGGCGGATTTGGAACAGGCCATGTCTTCCGCTCAACTAATAACGGAAATGCCTGGACAGATATTACAGGAAATCTTCCTGATGTTCCTCATCAGAGTGTTGTAATGGACCCTCTTTACACACAGAATATTTACGTCGGAAATGATTTAGGAACATTCGTTACAACCAATGGGGGAACAACCTGGTATGAATACAGAACGGGAATGCCGTATGCATTGGTTTTCGATTTAACAATTTCATACACGAACAGAAAGCTTCGCGCTGCTACATACGGAAACGGAATTTGGCAGAGAGATTTAGTACAGAATCCTGTAAGCGTAAGTAATTCAAATACAGTTGTTAAAAATTTTAAACTATATCAGAATTACCCTAACCCGTTCAATCCTTCAACAAAAATAAAATTTGATTTAAACAAACCTGCTTTTGTTGATGTAAAAGTATTTGACGTTCAGGGAAAGGAAATAAAAAATATTTACAGCAGATACGATAATACAGGAAGCCATGAAGCAGAATTTAATGCTTCTTCATTAACTAGCGGAGTATATTTTTATTCAATATTTGTGAACGGAATCCGAACGGATTCAAAGAAAATGATGTTAGTAAAGTAACCTAAATTTTTTAAATTATTTATTCTTAATGGATTTTTTTACTCTCTTTTCCCAGCCGGATACATACGTAAGTCTGTTTACATTAACATTTTTAGAAATCATCTTAGGAATTGATAACATTATTTTCATTTCAATTCTTACCGGAAAACTTCCGCCGCATGAACAAAAGAAAGCACGAACACTAGGGCTGGCACTTGCTCTTATCTTCAGGGTACTTCTGCTTTTATCAATATCCTGGATAGCAGGACTTGTAAATCCTTTGTTTACTGTGTTTGGATTTGCTGTTACAGGAAGAAGTCTGATATTAATTCTTGGAGGTCTGTTTCTGCTTTTCAAAAGCACGATGGAAATTCATGAAAAGCTTGAAGGTGAAGAAGAAAAAGAATCCGGTACAAAAGCCAAGGTTAAGTTATCTTCATTATTAGTTCAGATCATTTTACTTGATTTAGTGTTTTCATTTGACTCAGTTATCACAGCAGTCGGACTTGTGCCGCACGTTTCAATAATGATTGTCGCTATTATTCTTTCAATGATTGTAATGCTTATCTTTGCAAAGAGTGTAAGTGATTTTATTCACAAGCATCCTACAATTAAAATGCTTGCGCTGTCATTCTTATTAATGATTGGTTTGTTATTATTCTTAGAAGGTCTGCACATTGAAGTACCGAAGGGTTACGTATATTTCGCTATGGCATTCTCATTCTTAGTTGAGTTATTAAACATAAAGCTGAGAAAGAAATCAAAACCTGTTGCACTGAAAGAAAAGTATAAAGAATAGTTATCAATTTAGAATTAAGAATGCAGAATTAAGAATTATAATTCAAACATGTAATTCTGCATTTTAAATTCTGAATTCTGATTTAAAAAAATGCTCCGGCCATTAGTCCCCCGTCAGCGGCAATGCACTGGCCTGTAATAAATGATGCTTTTTTCATACATAAAAAAGCTGCAAGACCGGCAATCTCTTCGGGATTTCCGGCTCTTTTCATAGGAGTCCACTCAATTATCTTCGCCCATCTTTTTTTATCATTCATAACTTCTTTTACCAATGGAGTTTTTATATACCACGGCGCTATAGCATTCACTCTTATTTTATCCTCTGCCCATTCAACTGCCATGTATCTCGTCATTTGAATCATTGCTGCCTTCGTCATTCCGTAAATTACGCCTGAAGATGTACTCGCAAGTCCGCTGACAGAAGCAATGTTCACAACAGAACCGTCTTTTGATTTTTTTAAGTAGGTATATAAATTTTTTGTAAGTTCGAATGCAGCTTTCAGATTAGTGTCCATTATCTTATCATATTCATCAGCAGTGTACTCAACCGATTTTTTTCTTATGTTCGTGCCAACGTTATTCACAAGAAAATCTAATTTCTTCGCTCTGGTTTTTATTATGTGATAAACTTTTTCTCTTCCTTCATCAGTGCTTACATCGGCAATTATTCCGTGAAGATTTTTTTCTTTGTTGGTATTAATAATTTTTAACACATCGTTCTGCGTTCGCGCAACAAAAAACACCTCTGCCCCCAGAGATAAGAACTCATTCACAATCGCCAGCCCTATACCTTTGCTCCCGCCTGTTATAAGAGCAGTTTTATTTTCTAAATTCCATTCACTCATTATACTCTGTTAATTACTACTTCAGAATTGTTAATTAATAATTGTTAATTGCCAATAACTGCATCCGCTGAAATTTCTACCAGCATATCGGGATGAACAAATCCGCTTACTTCCACCATCGTATTTGCCGGTCTTATATCTTTAAAATACTCTCCTGTTGCCCTGCCGACTTCCATTCCCTGCGAAATATCGGTAACGTACATTGTCAGTCGAACAATATCGTTTAGTGAAGAGCCAGCTTGCTCAAGTACTTTCTCTATTTTTTTTATTATCTGTACTGTTTGTCTATATGCATCACCCGGAAACATTACGTTGCTGTTTTCATCTGTAGCTGTTGTGCCTGCCACAAAAATCAGATTGCCTGCTTTAACAGCGCGGGAGTACCCAAATTTCTCCTCCCATATGGAGCCTGATGAAAATAATTCTTTTTTCATTTTTGTAAAATAAAATTTATGAACGGTTAATTCTCGCAAAAGAAATCAAACCCATCTCTTTGCAGTCTTCAAATCCCATAGCTTTATAGAACCCTACAGTTTCTTCTTTGTTATCTGTAAGCAAAACGGTTTGACGAACATTTTTAAAATGCTCAAGAGTTTTAGTTAAAAGCTTTGTCCCTATCTTTCTTCTCTTGTATTTTTTTTTGACAAGTATATCCTGAATATAAGAAATGGTTACACCGTCTCCCACTACACGCATCATGCCGATAAGATGGTCGCCGTCCCATGCAGTAAGAACATAATATGAATTTCTCACAGCCTCAGCTAAGTTTACCGAATCGTGTGTATATGCGCCCCAGCCCGCATCGTCGTATAACGACATCAGATCTTCCGTAGAAATATTTTTTTCTTCTTTGTAAGTTATTGTGCTCAGAAAATTATCTTAAGATTTAAAATTTTTAATTTCGTTTTACAGATTCATACGTCTTATTTGCATCGACAAACTCCGTGTATTTGGAATTCCAGTCCGATAAAAATATTTTTTTTATAGCTTTGTTAACTTTAACATTATCTATTACAAGAGTTGTGTTTCTTGAGCCGTAAAAATAACCGCGTTCCCAGTTAGCGGAACTCACCCAGCTGATATTATTATCGGCAACAAAATATTTACAGTGCTCTACTCTAGCATATGGAATAAATCCGCTGGAATGTTCAGGTATTGCTGAAAATTTTATCTCTATATTAGGCACTTGTGATAGACTTTGAATCACTTCGGTTGCACCTTTGCGTATTGCCCAGTTACCAAAAATAATTTTCACTTTCACGCCGCGCTCTGCTGCGCTTCTTAAAGCATTGTCAATATTCGTAAATTCATCTCTTGTGTTATATGCATACATCTGAATGTGCAGAGTGTGTTTTGCGTTATTGATTAATGTCACAAGCTCGTCAAGCTCATTGCTGAACCCCTCCGGCATTTTTCCCATAGGAGAAAAGCACGGAAAGAGAGTTACAGCTCCATAGTTTTTTGTCTGAATAGATAGCTCGTTATATACATTTAGAATTTCATCGAAGGAAATATTTTCTTTAATTGTATTTCTTCCTATATCGGAATTATTCCAGTCGTAATTAAAAATCGCTTCGAAGTTTTTTGCAAGCTTCTTGTTTTTTATTCTGATGCCAAGCTCATGTATATGGTCAAGCGCGCGCCAGTCCATATTTGCGCTGCCTGAATACAAGTCTCTCCCGTCGGCAATCATATACTTTGCATGCATAACTCCGCCGCCAACATTTTTAAAAGATATTTTTGCAATGGAAATATTTTTTATTCCTGCAAGTTCATCTACAGATTTTTCCGAGCCTGAGTAAAATGCCGAGTCAACTAATATTCTTACCGCTACACCTCTTCCTGCTGCGTTCTTAATTGCATCCATTACAGGCTCCATAGCTTCGCCTTTTTTATTGGCAAAGTAAAACATGCCGATATCAAGAGTGCTCTTTGCATTGTTTATCATATTCAGCCATACAGCCTGAGTGCGCGGCAGACCTGAGCGCTCCATAGTAGTTTCCTTCGGTACGCTTTCAACAATCTGGAAAAAAGTTGTCTGTCCGAAAGTTACTGAGGCAAAAAGTAAAAATGTTAATATATATCGTTTCATGGTCGTTGTAAGTTTTTCGTTACTTGTTCTTCTTAGTTCACAAATTATGTGTCTTTAAAAATTCATCATTAAAATCATTTTAAATCAGTGTAATCCGTGATTTAAACTCCCCATAGAGAAATCACAATTTTTCTTTTTCCGCCGCGGTCTCTGTGTTCGCATAGATAAATTCCCTGCCATGTACCGAGATTAAGCTCACCGTTTGTAACAGGAATATTTACGGAGCAGCCCAGCAAGGACGACTTCAAATGCGCCGGCATGTCATCGCTGCCTTCGTAATCATGCTGATAGTAAGGCATATCTTCAGGTACCATTTTGTTAAAGTGCGATTCAAAGTCCTTGCGAACAGTCGGGTCGGCATTTTCATTTATTGTAAGTCCCGCCGATGTATGCTGAATAAAAACATTACACATTCCTTTTTTGATGTCTCGTATTTCCGGGAGACAGGAAAGTATTTCCATAGTGATTAAATGGAATCCGCGTTTGTATTCTTTTAAGGTGATTTCTTTCTGGAAGAAGTGCATAATGTAAAATAAATAAAATGAATTTAAGGAGATATGGAAATCACTTTAGATATAAAAATAAGTACCTTAAGTTCATGTCATATTATGTATGATAAAAATTTTTTACATTTTATTTTAAAATCTAAGCTTCTCACTATTGTTTTTTACGTTGTTACTTCTGTGTTCCTACAGGAAAGTGATTTTAAAGAAATCAACGTGACAGGCATTGTCACCGATAAAGAAACACATAAACCGGTCCCAAACGCTGAAGTATTTTTACAATGTGAATATCATGTAGATTTTGAAAACAACGGCTATGAGAAAATAACTGTATTCACAGACAGCCTTGGAAGATATAGCGTAACTTTTAAAAGAGGCTTTAATGTTGAAAGTGCCGCCAAATCCAGTTCTCATAATCCTTATCGAATTTACAATAAACTTAGCTTCGACAGTTTAACCATAAATTTTGAACTGGAAAAAATTATTCACAACTCCGCTTTAAAAACCTTAATGTATGTAGACAGTTTCGATGAAGTGCTGGATGAGGATTCTCCGAAATTTCCTTTTTTAAGAATTCAAATTCCTTCTTTAGATACAACTGCAATTCTAGATACAAATAATATCACAACTTACGGTTTTGATATTGCCACTATGCAAATGAATAATGACACCAATGAATGCGATTTTTGGTTTGTACCCGGTAATCAAGATAAAGAACCGAATGTAATCAGAGCTAATGCTACAGGAGGAATTTTCCCTGTATATGAGACAGACATTAACTCATCATTTTTTTTCGAGCTAAACGAAGCCCCTGTCAAAGGCTACCAAAATGAAATTTATCTCACCGGGAAAGAGGAAGGGTTTTTCGTTCTTGCACGGGATAAAAGATTTTACGCAAAAATTATTTTGCATAAGTGGAAAATTGATAATAGCGGACCGGATAAAAATGATAAATATACAAAACAATATGGTTTAAATTTTAGCTGTATTGCCCAATCAAACGGAACCAGAAATCTACATTTTTCACGTGAACAACTTAATTTATCAGATTTTGTAATCGATGGGAGATGGAGATAAACTATGCAAACCCCTAACAAAAAATTTAATTTTGTATTAATAATTTTATTTTTCCTCGGACTTAACTGGTCTGCCATAAATCCTAAAGAATATTTTACGTGGTTCCTTGAAGTTTTCCCTGCTATAATCGGATTTGTAATTCTAATCCTTACTTACAAGCGCTTTTCATTTACAAAGCTTGTATATATTTTAATATTAATTCACTGCTGGATATTATTCATCGGCGGGCATTATACCTATGCTGAAGTCCCGTTTTTTAATTATATAAGAGATACATTTTCGCAATCGAGAAATAACTACGATAAGCTCGGCCATTTTATTCAAGGTTTTGTACCGGCAATGATAATCCGTGAGATTTTTATCCGCAAAGATATTATCAAAAAAAGCTGGAGAGCTTTTACAGTTGTATGTATATGTTTAGCTGTCAGCGCATTCTATGAATTAATCGAGTGGTGGACATCGGTTCTGACAGGTGAATCAGGTGATGCATTCCTAGGAACACAGGGATATGTATTTGATACTCAAAGCGATATGCTTTTTGCAATGATAGGAGCAATTACGGCTTTACTCCTGCTAAGTAAAATTCATGATAAACAAATAAAACATTTAAGTTAGATGGTAGAGTTTATTTTATATGTCAGTAACCAGGAAGAGAGTAAAAATTTTTATAAAATTTTACTGGATAAAGAGCCTTCGCTTGACGTTCCGGGTATGACTGAATTTCTACTGGAAGAAAACTGCAAGCTGGGATTAATGCCGAACACCGGTATTGCAAAAATTTTAGGTGATAAAATTCCGCATCCTGATTCCGGCACAGGGATTCCGCGATGTGAATTGTACCTATCTTTTGAAAATCCCGCAGAAGTTTTTCAGAGAGCTGTATCTGCCGGAGCAAGAGAGATTTCCCCAATACAAAAACGAAACTGGGGCGATAGTGTAGGTTATTTATCCGATGCAGACGGGCACATAATAGCAATAGTTCAGAAATAGATTTTAGATTATGATTGAATACAGAAAAATAATTCCCTCCGATAATAAAATATTAGCAGATATAATCACTTCAATAATGAAGGAGTTTAAGGAAGACCCTAAAGGAACGATTGTCGAAGATCCCACTTTGCATACTATGTATGAAAATTATACACAGGGCAAGGGCGTGTATTATGTTGCTGTGGAAGATAATAAACTACTTGGCGGCTCCGGAATAAATCAGCTTGAGGGCACACCGGAAAAAATTTGTGAGCTGCAACGAATGTTCCTGCTTCCTGAATCACGGGGAAAAGGTACAGGGAAAAAGTTAATGGAATTATGCATTCAGGCGGCAAAGGATTCAGGATATGAAAAGATTTATCTGGAAACTCTTGATAACATGAGCGATGCAAGAGAGCTTTATCTGAAAGCCGGATTTGAGTTTATAGATAAACCGCTTGGCAATACGGGACACTGCGGCTGCAATACCTGGATGCAGAAAATATTATGAAAAAAAGATTGTGAAAAAAACGAATCAAGCCAAATTATTCACTCTATCCCTACTAATAGGGAACATTCTCTTTGAATTTTAAAATAGTTGTATTATTTTTGATGAGCCATTTCAGGCTCTGATTTCAGTACGGGTTATTTCTCAGGGACTTTCGCAGCTTTACATAATAATCCGTCAAGAATCCGACTATTTCAATTAGCAATTAATAATTAACAATGAACAGATAGAGTAAACAAGAATCCGACTTTTCCCGACTTTTTTAAATTAGAAACTTCGATATTGTAAAAACAATGCAGACATTTATAAAATCCGACATTAAAATTTATTTGTGTCGGATTTTTTAGGGAGCCCGTACCGAAGGTTCGCATTGGCGAATTGTTTTTACAACACTGAATTTTGAAAATCCGTCAAAAACCCGTCAAGATTGGAAAAATTTTGAGAAGAAGTTTTTAACTTAAATAATAATCCCGCTGAAGACGGGGATGGAGCTTTACTCAGAATGTGACTTTTTTGCGACTCTGAAAAAAATAAAATTCCTCCCTTGAGGGAGGTGTCGAGCAAAGCGAGACGGAGGGTGTTCGTTCAAACACCCCTCCCGACCTACGAACGGGCTCCCCTCAAGGGGAGAATTAGTTTGTCCAAAGTAATATATAGTTACCTTTTAAAAATGCCTAATATTGTTTTTACAATATTGTAAAAAGTAAAATGTGACAATAATGTGACACTGTAACAAAAGCAGCAAAATCAAAAATGTGATTCGCCTTGGCGAATTACTCTGCATCAATAAACGATACATTTTAAAAACAATAAATATTGATTTAACAAGATAGCGTGAAATAAAATGTGACAATAATGTGACACTGTAAAAAAAGCAACAAAATCAAAAATGTGACTATAATGTGACTATTTAGTATTTAAATGAATGAGATAAAAATAAGAAGAGCTGTACCGGAAGACCTGAATGAACTCCGCCAATTATACATCGATACGGTTACAAATGTAAACTCAAAAGACTACGATGAAAACCAGATACGCGCATGGATAAAGCCGTGGTTTGAACCCGATACAACTACCCGCGACGGAAGAACTTTTGCCGATAAAATAATTGAACAATATTTTATAGCGGCTGTTATAAATAATGTAATAGCAGGATTCGCTTCACTTGAGGATAACGGCTATCTGGATTTTATGTATGTACATAAAGATTTCCAGAGACACGGAGTCGCGAAAAAACTTCTGACTGAATTAGAAAATTATGCCTATGAAAAAAATATAAAAGAAATGAATGCTATCGTCAGCAAAACTGCATTAGGATTTTTTGAAAAGCATGGCTGGATAAAAATAAGAGAAGATGTTGTGGAAGTCAGGGGAGCAGTCTTCGTTGATAATATTATGATAAAGAATTTTGAATAGAAATAAAAACCCCCCGACACCAAAAAATAACAATTGCCGGGGAGCGTTTTATTGGGAAACAATGAGTACAGGATTAACTTACTCTATACCTTCTCTATATAGAGTAAGCTCCCAATAATAACGCAAAACCTATGCCTGAAAATTCTCTTTTTAATTTTATCTGTTCTTTTGAATTTTATAGACAGTAGCCAATACAAGTTTCCTTGGCATAAATCGGGTAGCGAAAGCAAGCACTGTATTCATAAAACCTTCGATGGCAATGTATTTTCCCTTCATCATTGCATTGTATCCGCAAAGGGCAACTTCGTAGGAGGTAGCGTTAACACCCTTAGCTAATTTTGATTCAGTGATGTTTGCAGCTTTTTGAAAATTTGATTTTGTAGGTCCCGGACATAGGCATGTTACTGTTACATTTGTATCTTTTAACTCATAAGCCATGGCCTCAGAAAGTGAAAGAACAAAAGCCTTAGTTGCATAATAAACGCTCATAAGCGGTCCGGGTTGGAATGCAGCTGTAGAGGCAACGTTCAGAATTCTGCCGCTGTTTCGTTTTACCATTTGATAAACGAATAATTTTGACAGCTCAGCAAGAGCAATTACATTCACCTGTATCATATCGTTCTCTTTTTTCCAGTCAGTCTCGTAAAAATTTCCATAGCCTCCGAAGCCTGCGTTGTTTATCAGATACTCTATTTCAATTTTTTCATTTGCGAGTTCATTAAATATTTCCACCGGAGCGTTTTTATCGGACAGATCTTTTACTATAACTTTTACTTTTATCTTAAATTTTTCTGTAAGCTCTTTTGCAAGTTCATCCGTTGCCGATTTGTTTCTTGCAACAAGTACAAGATTACAATTTTTAGCAGCAAAGATCTTTGCAAACTCTAAGCCTATGCCTGATGATGCTCCTGTTATTAATACAGTTTTCAATGCTGTTTTCATTTTTATTATTACAATTTTTCACAAACTAAAATCAATCGCCTTGAGCCGAACTCAATTTTTTCACCTTCTATAGAACCGTATGCTTTAAATTTTCCGAAGCCGTTTTTAGAAAGTAAGTCTCTCAATTCCTTGTATCCATATAATCTTATGCTGCTGCTTTGAGATTCTTTACCTAGTGTCCACTTAACATCTATTCTGCTTGTTTCTAAATTAAGATGTCTTTCTTCCTTAAATGGAGTTTTTCCATAACGATTTTTTGATAGCGGCTGAAAAATAGGAATGATTGTTTCTAATGTATGAGTATCAATTAAAAATCTTCCGCCTTTTTTTAAACTCTTGGCAGATGCTTTTATAAATTTTTCATTTTCTTCATCGGAGAAATATCCAAAGCTGCCGAACCAGCAAATGACTGCATCGAACTTATTTCTATAGGAGAAATTACGCATATCTCCTTCAACATAATTAATCTTAAGGTTGTTATCCAGAGCTTTCTGCTTTGCAAATTCTAAAACATGCTTATTAAATTCTATTCCGGTTACATTCATTCCTTTCTGAGCTAACAGATTAGCAATGCGTCCGTAACCGCAGGGAACATCGAACACAGACATTTTTTTCTTCAGCTTCATTACTTTGCAGATGAAGTCAGTCTGCGCCTTATCCTGCTCCGGAGTGTAAACGTCGAACTGAACTTTTTGCCAGAGCTTGAAAAATTTTGTATGCCAGTCTTTCATGATACAGATTTTTAATGATTATTTATGTTAACACAGATATATTAGCAGCAAACCTTATGATTATTGGTCAGAAGACCAACAACAATAATTCTGGAAACTAACAACAAACAACGAGCAACTAACAACTAATAACGACCAATACATTATATATTCTCTATAAAAATTTTATCCTCAGGTACACCTGAACTTACTAATACTTTAATCGCTTCACTAAGCATCATTGGAGGACCGGTAACAAAAAATACATATTTATCAATTTCGCTTACATACTTTTTAAAAATCTCCTCTGAAAAAAAACCTTTTTCTGTTTTTGTATCAGAAGTGTTTTCTAAAATAGGAATGAAGGTAAAATTATTTTTTACTTTGCTGAGATTTTGAAACTCATTTAAAAAGACTGCAGTTTCTATAGAGCGGTTTGCATAGAACAAAATAAGTTCTTTATCTATTTCTCTTTCATCAAAATCACGCAGTATGCTTCTAACGGGTGTAATGCCTGTTCCGCCGGCAATGAACACAGGAATCAAACTATTTTCATAAACTTTTTTGCTGTGAATTTCACCGCGCGGTTCATCAAATAATAACTGAGAACCTATAGGAAGATTTAAAATTGCATTTGAAAAATCGGAGCCTGACTTTCGTATAATAATTTCTATATTACTTTCATTGGGAGAATTAGCAATTGAAAAGTGCCTTTCGTTACCTTTTCCGTCAGCAGCATTCAGATCAGGAATTGTAACCGTAACAAACTGTCCTGCAAGAAATTTTATATCTGAATCGCTTTTATCAAAATACAATCCGTAAGTATCTTTAAGTATTTCTTCTTTTCGTGAGAGTTTTAACTTATATGTCATTTGGTATATTATGATTTCAAGATAACAATTTTAAAAATGATTTTAAGTTCTTAGTTTAAAGGGAATTATTTTGCAGAAATGCCCGTTTTCCTTAAAAATATCAGAATTGTATTTCATAAGGCTTCCTCGTATTTTTAAACTTAAATTACATTATATATGACTAAAAAATTCCAATATATTTTTTTCGTTTTAATTTTAGGCATCTTCTCTGTTAACTTTTACGGATGCGGATATAACTCGCTGGTGCAGCAGGAAGAAAAAGTAAACGGCGCATGGTCGCAGGTTGAAAACCAGTATCAAAGAAGAGCAGACCTTATCCCTAACTTAGTGAATACGGTAAAGGGTTATGCAGATTTTGAAAAAGATGTATTGACTGAAGTTACCGATGCAAGAAGCCGTGTAGGCTCTGTGCAGATAAAGGCTGATGACTTAAACGATCCGCAAAAATTACAGCAGTTCCAGGATGCGCAGGATAAATTATCTTCTGCCATTTCAAGATTGCTTGTTGTATCAGAAAATTATCCTAACTTAAAAGCGAATGAAAATTTTCTTCAGCTGCAATCACAGCTTGAAGGAACAGAAAACAGAATTTCAGTTGAAAGAAAAAAATTCAACGATGCTGTTCAGGAATATAATACTTCACTGAGAACTTTCCCGACTTTAATCTCGGCAAAGCTTTTCGGCTTTAAAGATAAAGCTTACTTTAAATCAGTTGCAGGAAGCGAAAAAGCTCCGGACGTAAAATTTGATTTTAATAAAAAAGACGAGAAAAAATAATTCCTCTAATTATTCATTACACAAAATGCAAGCTATTGTGATGGCGGGAGGATTTGGCACACGCCTTAGACCTCTAACGAATAACATTCCGAAACCGATAGTACCGATTGCAAACCGGCCGATACTTGAGCATCTCATGGACTTACTCAATCTTCATAAAATTGATGATGTCACTGTATTGCTATATTACCAGGCAGACCATATAAAAAATTTACTGGGTGACGGCTCAAAGTACGGAATGAATATCCGTTATGTAAAGCCTGACCAGGACTTTGGAACTGCCGGCGCAGTGAAGCTTGCAGAAGAATTTATTAAAGATGATTTTCTTGTTATCAGCGGAGATGTACTGACAGATTTTAATCTTACCGACATTCATAATTTTCACGTTGAAAGAAATTCTACAGCTACACTTTCATTGTTCAGCGCGGAAAATCCGCTGCAGTTCGGAATTGTTCTAACTGACGGCGAAGGAAAGATTGTAAGATTTTTAGAAAAACCTTCTTCATCGGAAGTTTTCTCCGATACGATCAACACCGGAATCTATTATTTCAAAAAAGAAATTTTCGATTACATACCGGCAGGAGAAAACTTTGATTTCTCAAAAGATTTATTCCCGCATTTATTACAAAACGGAATTCCTTTATACGGATTTAAAAGCAAAGGCTACTGGCGTGACGTTGGTAACCTTGAAGAATATATCTAC
The DNA here is from genome assembly GCA_937974175.1 of uncultured Ignavibacteria bacterium. GTDB lineage: Bacteria > Bacteroidota > Ignavibacteria > Tepidaquicellales > Tepidaquicellaceae > JAFDZO01. The sequence goes on along the minus strand of CALJIG010000036.1, from coordinate 70,219 downwards.
GCAAACCTTGAAGCATTACGCGGCGACCTTGACTACATTAAAGTAAAAGATGAAAAAGGAAATTGCATTGATGCGAGCGCGAACATTTCTCCTAAGGCATTTATAGAGAACAGTATACTCGGAAAAAATGTAACTGTGGAAGCAGGTGCAAATATAAAAAATTCCATAATATGGGATAATGTTTATGTGGCATCGAAGGCAAGAATTCTTTTTGATGTTATAGGAAAGAATTGCAAGATTGGTGAAAATGCAAGAGTGAACGATTTTGTTTTTATGGGAGATAACTGTGAAGTCGGCAAAAACGCCTTCATCAGCTCCAGCATAAAAATCTGGGATAAGAAAAAAATTGATAATAATGCAAAGGTAACACGAAGCTTAATATACGAAGATACATTCTTTAATGAACTATTTACTGATTCAAGAATTTCGGGACTCTCGAACTTGCAGGTAAATCCTGAGTTCGCCTCGAAGCTTGGTTCTGTTTACGGCGCTTTCATAGGAGAAAACAAAAAAGTTGTGCTTGCGCGAGATATAGATGATATATCGAATATGATTAAGCGTTCAATTTCTTCCGGAGTTATGTCCGCAGGATTGACGGTTAAAGATTTGCAGATGTCTTCGATTCCTTTGCTAAGGCAGGAATTAAAAGGCGGCGCAGGTGCAGGCGGTATTTTCGTAAGAAAGTCACCGTTCGATAAAGCTACCACGGATATTATTTTCTTCGATAAAGACGGAAAAGATTTATCAAGCAGTAAGACAAAAGGAATAGAAAAATTATATTTCAGTGAGGAGTATCAGCGCGCTGATTTCTTCATGGTAGGTTCTATAAAATATCCTGAAAGAACGATTGAAAAATACAAAGAGCACTTCTTACGAAATCTTGATGTTGACGCTATAAGGAAAAGAAGGTTTAAAATCGTGCTGGATTACAGTCATGGTATAACGGCGGAATTATTCCCCGATATACTTGGCGAGTTTAACATAGAAACTGTTTCACTCTCTGCTCACTTAGATAAAGATAAAATTACAAGAACGCAGGAAGAGTTTGATGTTGCGTTCAAGCAGTTCTCGTATGTTGTACGTTCGCTGAATTACAATTTCGGATTTATGATTGATTCCGGCGGCGAAAAGATATGGATAATGAACAACGAAGGTGATAGAATTGACGGCGATAGATTTTTAGTTCTTGTAACGAAGATGTTCTTAATGGTAAATCCTGAAACTAAAAAAATTGCAGTGCCAATACAAGCAACACGCGAAATAGATTTAGTTGCAGAAGAGTTCGGAACAGAAGTAGTAAGAGTAAAGGACAGCCACTATGCAATGATGACTGCATGCGATGATAAAGAAGTGAAGTTTGTGGGCGGAACAAAAGGCGGATTTATTTTCCCTGAGTTCTTGTATGCAACAGACGGAATGTTTGCCATAGCAAAAATTCTTGAGCTATTTGCAAAAACGAAATCAAACGTTCACGATATACTTGATGAGACAAAGAAATTATTTATGATGAAAGAGAATATCGAATGCACGAGAGAAGACAAAGGAAAAGTAATAAGGAAGTTCATGGAAGATAATACTCAGTACGAACAGATTTTAATTGACGGAGTGCTACTCAACTTAAACAAAACGGATACAGTTTTATGTATTCCGGATAAGAGCAGAGATATTATCCATTTGAACATTGAAACGGATTCACAGGGCAAGACGGAAAGTTTAATAAAAGAATTCAAGAAGAAAATCAAAAGTTATTTATCAGAGTAAGTCGGAGTAAATTGGAGTAGTTCGTAACTGAAAGAAATAATTTATAAATTTAATTTTTAGATGTAAAATGAAAATCAGTGAAATTCTATCGGAAAACATTATCTCAGTTGATTTGGAAGTCGCAGATAAGAATGATGCAATAAACAAAATAATTGATCTTGCAAATAATTCAGGAAAGATAATCGATCTTGAAAAAGTAAGAAGCGCAGTACTTGAAAGAGAGAAACTTGTTTCTACGGGAGTAGGAAAAGGTTTTGCTATTCCTCACGGTAAGACTGATGCAATAACTGATATCACTGCAGCTTTTGCAGTGCTGAAGACACCGATTGATTTTGAATCGATAGATTTGGAACCGGTAAGATTTATTTTTCTTTTAGTTGGAAAGGAAAATTTACTCAATGCACATATAAAACTGCTCAGCAGAATTTCAAGATTAATGAACAAAGATGATTTCAGAAGAAGACTTGCAGAAGCAAAAACAAGCAAGGAAGCTCTGGATATTTTCAAAGAAGAAGAACAGAATTTCTTAGATATATAAAATACATAGCACCACTTTAGTATAACTCAAATTTAGCCACTTGTCACACGCTATCAACTACGCCATCTCGTTCGCCAACCCGGCATCACATTACTGCGAGATTGAAATTCAATTTAATAATATTAAGTCCCAAAAAGGTAATTCAAATAATGTTACTTTATTCCTACCGGTGTGGACTCCCGGCTCATACATGATCCGTGAATTTGCGCGTCAGGTTCAGAATACGGAAGCATTCTCATCAGCAGGAAAAAAATTAGACATTCATAAAACACGAAAGAACCATTGGGAAGTAAACACAAAGGGTGAAAGTTCTTTCACAGTAAAATACAAAGTTTATTGCAACGAGCTTACTGTACGCACAAGCGAGATATCAGATGAGCATGCATTTATAAACTGCTCAAATGTTTTCATGTCAGCAAAAGGAGTGGAGAACGAGAAGTGCTCCGTAAAAATAAATCCGCATGCTTCATGGAAAACAATTTCAACGGGATTAGAAAAAATTGGCTACAACTTATACGAAGCTGAAAACTATGACGTACTGGCTGATTCTCCTATAGAAATTGGTAATCAGAAAGTATTAGAATTTGAAATTCGGAACATAAAGCATTACATTGCTTTAACAGGCAGAGCAAATTATGACGATGAAACGCTTATAAAGGATTTTAAAAAAATTGCAGAAGCACAAATAAATTTCTTCAGAGATATTCCATATAAGCATTACACATACATATGTCACTTAGTAGAGAAAGGCGGCGGCGGACTTGAGCATTTGAATTCATTCGCAGTACAATTCCCGCGCTGGGCATTTACCGATGTAAAATTATATAAGCAGTTTCTGGGATTGGTCTCACATGAGTTCTTCCATCTATGGAATGTAAAAAGAATAAGACCGGCTGAACTTGGTCCGTTTGATTACGACAATGAAAATCACACAACCGGACTTTGGGTTGCAGAGGGATGGACAAGCATTTATGACAATATTTTCATTCGCAGATGCGAAATTTTAGATAACAAAGAATATTATGAGTTCATAGAAAAAGAAGTAAATGATATAATGAGATTCCAGGGAAGATTTAACCAGAGTTTATTTGAATCCAGCTACGATACATGGATAAAGTTTTACCGACAGGATGAGAATTCAAAAAACTCACAGGTATCTTATTACACTAAAGGCGCTTTGGTTGCACTGATGCTTAATTTAGAAATTATAACTTCAACAAACTGCGAAAAATCTTTAGACGATGCACTTAAAGCTTTATGGGAAGATTACAAAAAGAATCCTAAAAAAGGATTTACGAATGAAAGAGTGAAGGAAATTTGTGAATCACTTGCAGGAAAAGACTTAACTGATTTCTGGAATAAATACTTAATGGGACTCGATGAGCTTCCTCTATTCGATTACTTCAAAAAAGCCGGACTTGAATCAAAGAATGTAAACGAAGATTTAGTTACCTTTGATATTGAAACAAGCCAGGCAAACGGCAAAGTCCTTATTACAAAAGTTTATGCCGGCGGATGCGGATATACAGGCTGCTTAAATACAGGTGATGAAATTATTGCTATCAATGATATACGAATTGAAAAAGATTATGAGAAAATTCTGAAAGAAAATAAACACGATGATGAAGTAAAAGTCCTGATAAACAGAAAAGGATTTATAAAAGAATTTATAATAAAGCTTACACCTGCAATTCCGAAATACGAAATTTCCGAAATTGAAAACACGACCGATGAACAGAGAAAAATTCTCAATAAATGGTTATTAGGTTAATATAGTTACTGCTCCGATACATCCCGTTCTTTAAAGTTTAAGAGAAATCCAACAACACTAAACCAATATATTATGCCGCAAAAATACGTTTACTTCTTTGGCGGGGGCAAAGCCGAAGGCGACGCGAAAATGAAAGAACTCCTTGGGGGCAAGGGAGCCAATCTTGCAGAAATGGTTAACATAAAGTTACCTGTACCTGCGGGATTCACAATCACTACTGAAGTCTGCACATATTATTATGCACATAAAAAGAAATTTCCGCCTGAGTTAAAATCGCAGGTGCTGGATTCACTGAGAAAAACAGAGAAGGTGATGGGATGTAAATTCGGAGACGTAAAAAATCCTTTGCTTGTTTCAGTCCGTTCTGGTGCTCGTGCTTCAATGCCGGGAATGATGGATACGATTTTGAATTTAGGATTGAACGATAAGACAGTTGCAGGATTAATTAAGAAAACAAATAATCCAAGATTTGTTTATGATTCATACAGAAGATTTGTTCAGATGTACGGAGACGTTGTACTCGATTTAAAACCTACCAATAAGCACCAGATAGACCCATTCGAAGAAATAATAGAACACAAGAAAAAAAACAAAGGTATTACAAACGATTTAGATTTCACTGCTGATGATTTACGTGACTTAGCAATTGAGTTCAAAGCTGCTATCAAAAAAGGAACCGGTGAAGATTTCCCGGATGACCCTATGGAACAATTGTGGGGAGCAGTAGGAGCTGTATTCAGATCATGGATGAATGACAGAGCTATTGTTTACAGAAAGCTGAATAAAATTCCTGTTGAGTGGGGAACTGCTGTTAACGTTCAGGCTATGGTGTTCGGTAACATGGGTAATACATCAGGCACAGGTGTTGCCTTCACACGTAATCCTTCCACAGGTGATAATGAATTCTATGGTGAGTTCCTTATGAATGCGCAAGGTGAAGATGTTGTTGCAGGTATAAGAACTCCGCTTCCAATTGTTGACTTAAAGAAAGAGAACAAAAAAGTATATGACCAGCTTGAAAAAGTAAGAAAATCATTAGAGCAGCATTATCATGATATGATGGATATAGAGTTTACCATTCAGGAAGAAGTTCTTTATATGCTTCAGTGCAGAGCCGGTAAACGAACAGGACTTGCTGCTATCAAAATTGCAGTGGATATGGTTCGCGAAAAGCTCATTAATACAAAAGAAGCAATTATGAGAGTTGAGCCGATGCAATTGAATCAGCTGCTAAGACCTATATTTGATTTAAAAGAGAAAGAACTTGCAATAAGAAGCGGTAAGCTTTTGACAAAAGGCTTGAATGCAGGTCCCGGTGCAGCAAGCGGCAAAGTATATTTTAATTCATACGATGCTGTTAACGCAAAAGCCCGCGGTGAAAAAGTTATACTTGTAAGAATTGAAACATCACCTGAAGATATAAGAGGTATGAATGCCTCTGAAGGTATTTTAACATCCAAAGGCGGAATGACTTCTCACGCTGCTCTTGTCGCAAGACAGATGGGAAAAGTCTGCGTTGCCGGTGCAGGAAATCTGGATATCGATTATCTTCTTAAGACTGCCAGAGTAAAAGGAAAGACGATGGAAGTAAGAGAAGGTGATTATATTTCAATTGACGGTTCTACCGGTGAAGTTATAATCGGAATGCTTGAAACAAAACCATCGGAAGTGCTACAGGTATTGATTGATAAAACCATGAAGCCTGCCGAGTCAAGAATATACCGCTACTATGATAAATTTATGGGATGGGTAGATAAGAACAGAGAAATGGAAGTAAGAACAAATGCAGACCAGCCTGACCAATCCGAAAATGCAGTTGCATTCGGAGCGGAAGGTATCGGACTTTGCCGTACTGAACACATGTTCTTTGGCGGCGATAGAATCGATGCAGTACGTGAAATGATTCTTGCTTACAGAGAAGAAGGTAGAAGGAAAGCATTAGATAAATTATTACCATATCAAAGATTAGACTTCGTTGAAATTTTCAGAGTGATGAAGCAAAGGCCGGTAACAATTCGCCTGCTCGATCCGCCGCTTCATGAATTCCTGCCGCATACGGAAATTGAAATCCGTAAGCTTGCAGTTATGATTGGAACGCACGTAGATGAAATTAAATATAAGATTGATTCGTTATCTGAATTCAATCCTATGCTTGGTCACAGAGGATGCAGACTTGGAATTTCATATCCTGAAATAACTGAAATGCAGACTAGAGCAATTTTTGAAGCTGCCGTTGTTGTTCATAAAGAAGGATTGAAAGTAGTGCCGGAAATTATGGTACCTCTTATCGGTCATGAAAATGAATTCAAATCACAGGAAGAAGTTATTCGCAGAGTTGCAGAGGAAGTAATGAAAGAGAAGGGCGTAAAGATAAATTATAAAGTCGGTACGATGATTGAAATTCCTAGAGCAGCATTAGCCGCAGGAAAGATTGCGCAATCTGCAGAGTTCTTCTCATTCGGTACGAACGATTTAACGCAGATGACTTTCGGACTTTCAAGAGATGATGCAGGTTCATTCCTGCCTTATTATGTTGAATCGGGAATTATAAAGAGTGACCCGTTTGAATCAATTGATATTGACGGCGTTGGAGTGCTGATGGAATTCGCAGTAAGAAAAGGAAGAGAAGTAAAGCCCGACCTGAAAATCGGAATTTGCGGAGAGCATGGCGGAGAGCCTGCCTCGGTTGAATTCTGCCACAGTCTCGGACTTGATTACGTAAGCTGCTCACCGTTCAGAGTTCCGATTGCAAGACTGGCGGCTGCGAGAGCAAATCTTAAAGCACACGTTAAGTAATTCAAACGATAGATATAAAAGCAAAAAGGCTCAGAGAAATCTGAGCCTTTTTAGTTTGAACTCTTTATATGAATTCTTTCTGTGAACTTTTTTATGGAGCTGTAGGGGAAGGATTTGAACCTTCATGGAGTAGTTAGCCCTCTTTCCCGTAGGATTGAAAATTTTTCCTATGACCTCCGCCGCCGAGACCGGACGGTGTGTCTGCCAGTTTCACCACCCTACAAGGTGTCTACTAAAATAGACAATTTAGGGTAAAATTTCAACTGATTTGTTAAAATTCGTGGCTTTATTTTAAATAGTTGTTATTGTTGATTTTATTTAGAAACTGCCGTACCTTCAAATTCAAGCCTAGGGTCATAAATACTAACGAATTCCGATAATTCGTATACATTTCTATACCCGTAACCGTATAAATTAATATATGTAGGTATATTCAAGGCAAGCGTTATAGGTTTAAGAGCGATTGTTTCAACACCGGGCTTTACAACGTTTTCTTTTGTAGCGTCAACAATATTTACAGTTTCCGAGAGGCCATTCTTCTGCTGAAACTGAATTGTCTGCAGATTCAAAACTTCCGGCATTACCATTTTAGTCGGGAAGAATTTTCTATCATCATCAAAATTATTGTTGCAGTAAATGAGAATCTTTGTATCGTAAGAGGGTATTAAATTGGCAAGAGCTTCCTGATTGAAATCAGAAAAATTAATATGAATCGCCCCTTTAATATGCTTTGCGTTATACATGGCATCGGAGCGGGCATCAAGAATTATTACTCCCTCTTTTTTAGCTTCAGCATTAAATTCATCCAGATTTAATAATCTTGTCTTTCGGTGCTCTTTTACTTCACCAATCAATTTTTCATAATCATCTATGCTGACTTTTGAGGGCTTAATTTGCGCCTGAAGGGAAAGGGAGAAAAGGGTTAAAACTATTAAAACTGAATAGAATTTTTTCATATCACTGGAGTTTGTTTGAAAAATAAATAAATGTCCTTTTTTTTATAACGCCGGATTTTGAATTTTGTTCAATATTAAATTGTCATTGCAAGAAATTCAAAATTCGCGTAGAAGATAATTGCACAGTGTCACATTTTTGTAACATTATCCTTTTTAAAATTACTTTCAGTTTTATTTTCTATGCGTCTTAATCTTTTCGGTCCTAACCACAGCCAAAATCCGGTGAAAACAAAAGTAAGAAGAGAAAGCCCCATTACAGTGGTATAAACTACTTTTAGCTGCCCATCTTTTGTGTTAAAAAGATAATCGAGTATGGAGCCGTCATGAATGTTTTCAATAAAATCAGAGCGTCTTCTTTCAATACTGAGAAGTTTCCCTGTAGCGCAATCGAGCTGAATTTCCCAGAATCCTTCACTGAAAACAAACTTTACCATCCCTTTATCCACCCGCGCATCTATTCTTTCAAGATCTAAAGGAAGCGTACTTGAAATAGAATCACGGAAAATTTTGCACGCATTTTTATGAAGACTGTCAAAAGGCAGCCAGTCCTTCAGATCAGTTGAAGTCCCTTTATATGATTTTGGCAGAATTACACCACCGCTATGTTTTTTCCAACCGAGTGTTAAACCGGTAATAGCGACAATCAGAAAGAAAGCAAGTAATGATATACCCGTCACTCTGTGAATTTTTCTAAAGACTCTTAAATTTCTTACTTTTTTTTCTCTTTTGCCGGTTTCTAACATTTCATAATTTTTTTTTGTTCGTCGGGTTTTTGACGGATTATGAACACAGATTCTTATGATTTTTTATGATGTCACTGATAAAAGCGGGGTTTAGCTTTACTCTCTAAATAAATCACTTCAAAATTTTTCCATCATGATGAATTTTTGACGGATTTTGAAAATCCGATCTTGTAAAAACAACAACGGCTTACGTGAAAATCCGACATAGAAAAATCTTTATGTTCGGATTTGAAATATTGAAATATTTCAAAGTAGCAAAATTGTCACATTCTCTCTGTTGCTCCAAATAAATCACTTTCAAAAATTTTTTCAATCTTGATGAATTTTTGACGGATTATTATGTAAAGCTGAATTAATACTAATCCACCGGGGCGCCCTCCACGAACCGTAGGTTCGTACGTCCAAAGCGAAGAATTGAAATTTTCAATTCTTCGCTTTGGACGTGTCCCGATGAAATCGGGACGGAGGGCGCCCCATCAAATGCTTAACACATCTTCAATATAGAAAGAACTTTTATCAAAATAAATAAAATCTTCCCTATTAGTAGGTATAGGGAAAATTAATTCGCTTGCAGCGTCTGCTCAATTTTCTTCATCGCATCTTCTACCTTGCCCTGCGGAGCGTTTGTTTCCCACGAAAGCTCGTACTCGCCGTCGCGGGCAATTATTTCTGCATCTACATGAAATTTAACAATGAATCTTTTTTCAGCATGGACTTTATATCCGTCAGTTATTTTGGTTACCTCAACATCGTTACCTGATATTTCGTGTTTAAATTTTTCTTTTAATTTTTCGAGTGACTCTAGTAATTCCTGCTTGCTCTTTCCGGGCTTTGATATAATTTTTTTCATTTATAACCTTATAATTAATTTATTTTACGGGGTTATAAATTTCAACAAGAGCCTTAATTTTTTAATTCCGTATTAACTCTGCTTTTTAAAATTTCATCATCTTTCTTTTTATAAATAAGTTTGTAAAGGACTTTATACACTCCCGCACCTAGAAGAAATCCAAGAAAATACGGGATAAAGAGTTCATAATTTAAAATAGATTTGCGGAAGGAAATGTAGAATAAAGTAAAATCAGTCATGAAAAGACTTGCAGCTAATCCTGCGGGAATTGAAGCAAGGAATTTATTATAATTCATTAAAGCTCCGCCTGCTATTCCGAATGCAGCGCTGGCAATCCACAATGTCTGCGCATCAGGGATAAGATTGAATTTAATTTCTTTCACATTACCGGAAAGAAATCCTTCATAGGTAAGCGCAAGTATAGGAGAGCAAATAAAACACAGTGCACCGATAACAAATAAAATTTTCGCAAAAGTATTTTTTTCTAAATATATTTTTTCAGTAGGAGTAGGTGGTTTTATATTCATAGAGATTTATTATTATTCATCTTTTATTCCCGTACTCTTTATTGTTTAATTTTACATATAAAATTTCAGCTTTCGTTCCCGGATACTCGGCAACGAACATAGGAAAATAACACAGATAATATGCCGTGTAATAGTTTATTGAATTTATATATAAAGCTTTGGGAAAAGCTTTACCGTTTAAAGTATCGTTAGTAATACCTGTAAAACTAAAGTAGCTTGTATTTCCTCCATCCGTTCTATATTCTTCCGGAAGTTGTGAAACATCAAAAGTTTCAATTTTAAAATCCAATTTGAAGGTCTGCTCTTTTGCAATCACCTGATCATCCATAGAAACATTCCCTTCCTCATCAATTATAATCATGGAAGAAGATTCCTTCGTAGTATTCTTCTCCGAGGAAAATTTACTTATATTAAAATGAAGATTCTTTTTACCGTTCTCTTTGTTAACATTTGTACATTTCATTGTGATTACTTCCTCGCGCGAAGACAGTTTTTTTTCTTCGGTCTTAAAGGAGTTATCTTTACCCAAAGTTCCTTCACTTGAAAAACCTACACGTTCAACTATGTACACAAACTGAAGCTCATCACCAGGCTGAATATTGTAATCAGTTTCTGCAGAATCCTTTTTCGTTAGTATTTTAGCTGCAATCTCAAAAGCACCTCCTGCAAGTATTTGTTTAAATTCAATCCCGTTCATACCTCCACCAAATTTTTTATCTTTTATGTTTAAAAGAATAAATACTTCATTATCTGCAAGTGAAAATTTTTCAGATAGCGCATCCTTTCCTGATTTATAAGTTATTTCTGTTTCTGTCCCATATAATATTCCTGTTTGTGTTTCCGGTTTTGGTTTTAATTTATGTACAATCTTCAATTTTCCGTCTAACAAAATAAATTCCTCATCTGTAAATCGTTGAAATTCGTAATGTATTTGGTGAGCTTCTCTATAATTTTTAAACTTGTCCCATTGAAATTTTTTAAATTCAATATTATTTATTAAAGTATCCTTTATGAAAGTTTTGACGTAAAGATAATCCATAATTACTTTTTTATTCTCATCGTACTTACCTGAAATAAATATTTCAGGTACATCAGATCCAAATGTACGGATTTTTCCAAAAGAAATGTTTGCTACCACTAATACAAAAAATAATGAAATTAAAATCTTTTTTTCCATATAGATGATTTTATAATTGAACTGAACTTCTCACCAAGTCCACCACGTTCTCTATATGATACGTATGCGGAAACATATCAACGGGCTGGACAGAGTTTATTTTATATTTTCCTTTGCCGCAGATTATCTGCAGATCGCGCGCCTGAGTAACGGGATTGCAGCTCACGTAAACAATTTTTTCAAAATCAGTTTCGGCAAGTATCTCGCATATCTTCGGATGGAGGCCCGCTCTCGGAGGGTCAAGAATTACTTTATTATACTTATGAAGCTCCTGAACATCTTTTGATAGAAGAAAATCTTTTATATCGCCGAGCTCAAAATCTACATTAGAAATATTATTAAGTTCCTTGTTCTGAAAAGCATTTTTAATGGAATCCTCAACAAGTTCAACACCTTTCACTTCAGCAACTTCATCTGAAACAAAAATAGAAATTGAACCCGTACCGCAGTATAAATCTAAGACCTTATCAGTTTTTTTAAAGTCGCCTGCTTTAGCAGCAATGTTGTATAATATCTCTCCTTGTTTTGTATTAGTCTGAAAAAAAGAGTTCGGAGAAATTTTAAATTTAAACTTCGTTCCGTTGTCTTTATTCAATTCTTCTTCTATATATCCTTTTCCGAAAATTACTCTCTCCTCATCACCGAATGCAACCTGCGCTTTTTTATTTGAGATAGCGTTAATAAAAGTCGTAACTTCGGGAGCAGCTTTTTTCAACCCTTCTGAATACTCATTTATCAGTTCTTCATCGTAATCATAGGTAATAAGTGAGACCATTAAGTCATTTGTATTCTTGCACTCGCGGACAATAAGAAAGCGTAAAAATCCCGAGTGAGTATTTATAGTATAAACGCTTACTCCTCTGCTTTTGAAAAAATCGCGGGTGTAGTTTAAAATCCTGTTCGATGCATCCGATTGCAGCCAGCACTTATGCACGTCGACAATCTTAGAGTGAAATCTCGGCACATGAAGTCCCAGCGCAAAATCTTTCGGCACTCCGTTCTCAACGTCTTCTTTAGTAAGCCATCTGTCATCGGAAAAAGAGAACTCCATTTTATTCCTGTAATAAAAAATATCATTGCTTGGAAGAGCCGGAGGAATTTCAAGATTTTCAAATCCGCCTATACGCTTAAAAGCATTCCGTACAGCTTCAGTTTTAAAATCAAGCTGTTTCTCATAGACATAATTCTGAATTTTACAGCCGCCGCAAGTGCCGAAGTAATTGCAGGGCGGGTTTATTCTGTACTCGGAAGGCTTCACAACTTCAAGCAGTCTTCCTTCACCATAGTTTGATTTTTTTTTCTTTAACTGGATTCGTACAGTATCGCCGGGCAGGACTTTATCCGTAAAAATCACAAAACCCTCATCGGTCTTGCAGACACCTTTACCTTCTGAGTTCAGTTCCAGTACATCAAGCACGAGTTCATCGCCTTTTTTCATCTGTTATTAAGTTAAATTTGGAGTTAGATTTGGATTAAAATTAATGATATTTTTTTAAACCTGTATTATAGCTAATTTCTTAAAATTAATCCGGATTTTTAAGTCATAATTATTATTAAACAGAAATAACTTTAGAACACATTGGCTAAACAGGACACCCAGAAAGATATTATAAAAAACGCAAAGAAAGTCGTTTGCATAGAGAAGAAAGAAATCGCTTCATTGGAAAGAAGATTTAACGATAAAAAATTTGCAGATAATTTTGTCTCGGCCGTTGAATCTATTTATAAATGCAAAGGTAAAGTAGTTATTACAGGCGTGGGGAAATCGGGCATCATTGCGCAGAAAATTGTTGCAACGTTTAACTCAACGGGAACGTATTCCATTTTTTTACACTCAGCAGATAGCGTGCACGGTGACCTTGGAATTTTGCGCGATGAAGATATTGTAATCGCTATTTCCAAAAGCGGCGATTCATCAGATGTAACGCAGATAATTCCGCTTCTTAAAACTTTAAAAGTAAAAATAATTGCAATCATAGGAAACACTTCCTCTGAAATTGCAAAGTTATCCGATATTGTTTTAGATGCCTCGGTAAAAGAAGAGGCATGCCCGCATAATCTTGCGCCGACGTCTTCTTCGACTACAGCTCTTGTATTAGGCGATGCGCTTGCAATTGCTTTGCTTCAGAAGAGAGATTTTTCGCGGGAAGATTTTGCAAGATTTCACCCCGGAGGGATTTTAGGCAAGAAGCTCTTACTGAAAGTGAGTGATTTGCTGCAGGAAGAAAATAAAATTCCGATAGTAAACTTCGATGCAAATCTGAAAGATATAATTTACATGATTTCCTCAAAAAGACTCGGCTGCACATGCGTTGTAAAAAAAAATAAAGTCGTGGGTATTATAACTGACGGAGATATAAGAAGATTTCTTGAAAAAAATATAGAGCATATAAATACGACTAAGGCAAAAGATATTATGAACTCTGTGCCTAAGTTAATCCCGCCGAATACTCTTGCAAGAACTGCGCTGGAAATAATGGAAGAGAATAAAATTACGCAGCTTATCGTTGCAGATAAAAAAAGAAAAGTACTGGGAGTACTTCACATGCACAGACTGATAGAAGAGGGTTTATAGTTTGTATAAACTTTTTTACATAGCAGTTTTGTTTGTATCGCTTGCGTTTTTTTCGTGCGATGAAAAATTTGAGCCGCCGAAATCAGACCTCTCTCCGGAAAATATTCCCATTCAGGAAAGCTGGAACTCAGATGTAACTTTCTCCGATTCAGGATTTGTAAAAGCAATTTTGAAAGCAGGGCATATTTCGGCTTTCAGTGATAAAGGTTATACAGTGATTGACAGCGGTGCAGTTGTGGATTTTTATAAGAACGGAGAGATTGTTTCAACTCTCACAGGCAACAGAGGAAAAGTAGAAGATAATACAAAGGATATAGAAATATTTGACAGCGTACGCGTTGTAAATAAAGCGGGCAGTGAGCTGCGAACATCAAAGCTCCTTTGGAAAAACAAAACGCAGAAAGTTTATTCAGATGTATTTGTAAGGATAACTACTCCGAAGGAAATAATAGAAGGAATAGGATTTGAGTCAGACCAGAATTTAACAAACTATAAAATTTACCAGGTAAGCGGTGTCTTCGATAAATAGAAGACAAATAGAATTTGATAGATAAAAAAATAAAATATTGTTTAGCTTTTCTTTTCATTTTTTCCTTTGCAAATGTTTTTGCGCAGGAAAAAGTTGAACTAATACATGCAGATTCGCTCACAGGCAGAAGTGAAAACGGCCAGCTTATACGTGAGGCTCAGGGAAATGTACAGTTCAAACAGGGAAATATAACCGTGTTTTGCAATTCCGCTACTCAGTTCCCTGACCAGAATAAAGTTGAGCTGCGCGGCAACGTGAAAATATATCAGGATACGATGTCGCTCTTTACTTCGAAAGGAATTTATTACGGCAATGAAAAACGCGCTACGGGCGAAGGCGGCGTAACACTGAAAGACCCGAATGCAACACTGCGCGCAAACAGCGGTGTCTATTTTTTTGAGCAGGCAAAGGCTGATTTTCACGGAGATGTGATAATTATAAATCCGCAGTACAGAATTACCTCAACACACTTAACTTATCTTCGGAACACTGAAGATTCTTTTGCGAAAGGAAATGTGATTGTTACAACTGACTCTGCTATTATAAAAGCGGAGAATATAGATTTTTATAAGAGGCAGTTTAAGACTTTTGCCTATGAAAAAGTTGTGATAGACAGCGACTCTACTCTTATTTACTCCGATACGCTTACGAATTATTCAGATAAAAAAGAGTCTTATGCATCGGGTAATGTCCGCGTTGAAAGTCTGAATAATAACACAGTTCTCTATGGAAATATTTTAGAGAACTACGAATTAAAAAATTATACAAAGCTTGCAGGAAGATCGAAGTTAGTTCAGATAGATAAAACAAATCCTGATACACTTTTCATATACAGTTCTTTCATGGAGGCGTTCAGAACGAAGCCCGAGTATTATATTGCAACGGATAGTGTCGAGATAATCCGTACAAATTTTTATTCGAAGTGCGGGCGGGGAATTTATTTTAAGGATTCTTCCAAGCTAGCCATGGAAAGAGAGCCAATTGTATGGCAGGATAATATGCAGATTACGGGCGATTCTATCTACGCCGAGCTTCCCGGAAATAAATTGCAGAGCATCTTTGTAAGAAAGATAAATATTCCGAACACAAAGCCTTCGTTTATGATTTCGCAGGGAGATTCTTTATTTGCCGACAGGTACGACCAGATTCGCTCGAGAGATATCTCAGTTTACATACAGGATGATAAAGTGGATTCCGTTATTGCAACAAGCAATGCATCGAGCATATATTTTATCTATGAAGATAAAAAAGCAAACGGTGTGAATAATTCAGAGGGAGATAATATTTATATTTATTTTGACAGGGCGGAAAATTCTGTTTCAAAAATAAGGATTGAAAAAAGCGTGAAAGGTGTTTACTCCCCTGAAGCTGAAATTGGTAAAGTAGCATTAGCTCTCCCGGGATTCACTCCGAGAAATGATAAGCCCATCCGAAGATAATTACCGTCTGTTCTTTTTATTTTTTTTCATCAAATCATCCAGCTTTTCCTGCGCCCATTTTACTGACTGCGGCACCATAGTTTTCATTTCCTCTTTGAATTTTACCGCTTCATAATCATCAAATTTCATTTTTAATTTAGTAACTTTCTCTATAGATTTAATATGCTGCGAGTAAATTCTTTTCGCGTCTTTCGAAATATTTTTATTCTGCTTTAAGAATAATTTATAATTGGTAATTAGATACAAAGCCTGCTCGAACATATCCAGTTCATAAAAACATTTAAGCAAAAGATTTTTTACATCGTATCTGAAATAGAAAAATTCATATTTCACCTTACTGATAAATTCCAATGCCCTTGGGTAGTCCTGCTTATCATACTCAAGTAAGGCATAGCTGAAATCCCTCATGTTGTCACGGGAATCCTTAGGTATTTTATCAAGATTTCTTTCCAGAAATGAAATCAGCCATTCATAGTCTTTTTCTTCTTTAGCAATGAGAATTATATTTCTGAATCCCAACAGAGTAATCACCTGCGGCTTATCAGGCTCTGAAAATAACTGATACCGGTCCATAGTTTTATAAACATCTAAAAGATATTTATTGAACTCAAATTTTCCGAGATGAATATAATCTATGCAGAGAGATGCAAATGCATGCAGCATTTCTGACTGCTCGCGCAGGCTGAACTTATCAATATTGTTTAAAAATATTTTCTCTGCTGAAAAATAATAATCGGTCTTTGAAAAATCAGTCTGCGCAATATAAAAATAATAATGAACAGCCATCACCGGATATTCGTCAGTGTGATTTTTTTTAACGTAATCTAAAAGAGCTTCAAGATTAATGTTTTCAAATGCAGCATTCAGCAGACCTGCATCGGGTTTTATGTTAAAATTGTGTTCATTGGTATAGAGAAGAATTTTCAGCTTCAGCATTTTCAGCAGAAAGAAAAATACAAGATTCTCTCCGCGCTTAGTTGTTGTTTCAACTCCTTTATCTTCTTTGCTGCGTCTGAAATAAAAATCGTACTTTAAATCTTCCAGCTTTTTTCTGAAAAGGTAAACTTCATCGGGGTCATGCTTCTTTATATCTATCGATTCATATGCTTCGTTTATTTTTTTTGTAAACAAAGTATCGAGCATCCGCATACTGAGCGCCTCAAGCGTAGATGCATTTTCTACGAAGGGATTGCCTCGTGTAAATTTTATTGTAATATAATCCTGCCCGTGTTTTAATAAATCGGAAAGTATATTTCTTACACGTGAATCATTGTAAGGCTTGCCGGGATAAAGGGATTTGAAAAAATTTTCTTTTGTGAATTTCGAATTGTTGAACTCGGGATAGAATTTTTTGAAAAATTTATAACTGTGGGATATAGTTTTATCCCTGTTGAAAAAAGGAGAGTCGATAAACCTTTCAAACTCCTTTATTTCATCGTGAGTGAAAGTTGCGAGAAGATCTATGAATTTTGATTTGAACAAATCTTTAATCTGTAATCTTTAATCTGTAATCTTTAATTGAGAAGTGCTTTTTAATATTATCTGCGGCTTGCCGTTATATTCTGAAATTATACCGCTTACTTCTACATTTTTGTTTTTAAAACGGTTTACATCTCCGAATTTTCCAAAATCATCTTTGAAAATAACTGCTGCGCATGAGTTCTTCGGAAACTTGCCGTCAAAGTTAAGATACGCAACTTTTTCGTTTTTATATACATCTGCAATGTAGCCTGTAACAACTGCATTTTTTCCAATATACTTTGCAGTCTGTTTAGCTTTTAATGATACGGCTTCAGGTTTTTGTGTCTGCTGCGGTACTTGTTTATCTTGCTGAATCTGCTCTTCAGTTTTAATTTCAGGCTTGGTTTCATTTTTTAATTCTTCTTTGGGAGTCTGTACCGGATTTTCTTTCGGCGGAGTATTCTGTTCAATTTTAATTTCGCCTGCGCTGTTCTTATTTTCTTTCGAGCAGCCCGTAAGAACTAAACCACAAATTAATATTGTAAGAAGAATTTTATTCATACAAATTTTATTTTTTAAGATTTGCTCTTGCCTGATCTAAATATTGTTTAATGCCGCTTTCCATATTCGGGTCGATGCTTAATCCTTTTTCCATAAACTCAACTGCTTCTTTATATTTTTTCTGAAGCAGATAAACTATTCCTTTTCTTGCAAGCGCTTCTGCATCGTTCGGGTTTATTTCCAGAGCCTTATTGTAATCTGCCATTGCCATATCCGGCTTATTTATATCTTTATAAATTGCGCCGCGCGATGTGTACATCTTCGGATTCTGCGGAGCTACTTCCACTGCCTTATCCAAATATGTGATAGCATTTATAGTATCATTCATATAAAAATAAACCGTTCCTTTTATTCTGTAGCTCTCGCCGTCATTTGCATTTACCAGTAGTGCTTTATCAATAGTATTTAATGCCATATCAAATTTTTGCTCGGCAGTATAGATGCTTGCAAGAGTCTGATAAGATATAACTGACGCGGGATCAAGCTCGATTGATTTATTCATATCGGATATTGCCTCAGCAGTATTACCTATGAAAAAGTAAACAGTTCCTCTTCCTGCATACGCGCGGGCTGAAGTGGAATCCAGATATAAAGCCATTTTAAAATCAACAAGCGCCGATTTAAAATCGTGCAGCAGCACGTATGCATTGCCCCGCGCAGTATATCCTCTTGCGCTGTCTTTGTAGGTGTTAATATATTGGGTGTAATATTCGGCTGCTTTCCTGGGGTTGCCGTTTGCAAAGTAATTATTCCCTGCGTCCATCCATTCATCAGGAGTATTTTGCCCAAACCCTTTTATCGAAATCAATAGCAATAAAACCAGTAATATTTTCATTTAGTGTAATGATGCTTTGTTTTGTGAATCAATCAGTTCGTAATATTTATTTAAAATTATAAGACTTTCAGGAGAAAGTTTTTTAGAATACATATCTTTCTTAAGTCTGAAAATAATATGAGAACATTCAGGCATGGAATTAAACTCGCCGACCAGAATTGATTTGTTTTCTTTGAAATACTCTATGGTTCCTGTATATCCGCATTTATATTCGGGTGCAGTTTCATCGGTAATAGCCTGCTGTAATTTTCCGATTATATCCTTATCCTGAATTGTAACAATATTATCTTTGTTGGTAAGATTTCCCGACTTATCATAAAAATAAAGTTTTATCATATCTGCCCCTGCGAGCTGTTTATCCAGGGAAGCTTTTATTGAATCTTCACACGAACAAAATATTACAGCTAAAAACAGTAGAACAATTTTAAAAACATTTTTCATTTAATTTTTCCAGACTTTCTTTTTTACGTCGCTTGGTATAGAAACATAAAAACTTAAATTCATTTGATTTGTTGCGTACTTCTCTATTGTTAATGTTACGTACTCGCCTTTTTTAGGATTGCTTGCCTGTACAGTCTTAGCATACCATCCGTCGCCGTTATTTATAATGTTAGAAAAAAATATGCTTGAAATAATATCTCCCTTAAGATTTGTATACTCGCATTTATTAACTATATAGGTATTTTTATCCACATAATATTTTCTTTTAGTTACAATTCCTTTATCGCTTGTAGTGGTAAATACCAGAACATTGTTAAGACCTGATTCAGTTATTTCCATAACGTCATTTTTATATTTCACAAGTCTCATTGTTCCTGTGAAAGCATTCATAAGGTCGTCGTAATAAACTTTCATTCTTATTACAGCGCTGATATTTGCCTGATTAGTCGGGCCTGTAATTGAGTAATCATTTAACGAATTAAGATAAGTAAATTTATCTCTTCCGAAGTATGCCGTGGCAACATCAATTCCCATTGGTCCTTCTATCTTAAACCAGAGGTCGCTTTTTTTCTTAGCGTGAATTTCTATCGAAGCCGATTCATCCATACCCGGAGCTTTTATTTTTACTTCTCCTTCAGAGCGGATATTATCGGTAAGATCGCATTTACGGTTAACCTCCTTCATAATATCAAGGATTTTAATTTCTGCTTCAGTTGTTCCGGTAAAGTAATCGTCAAGTTCCTGAGCAAAAACCGGGAACGAAAAAGTTATGAAAAAAACGACGAGAAAAAAGTTTTTCATGAGAGAGTTTATTTTATAATTCAATATATTTTCATTTATTAATTAATTCAAGAAAGTACGAGGTACATTTATTTATAGAGAATGCGAAACATGGGGGAAACGCTATCGTAGTATGAGTAAACATCTATGGAAAAATACATAATCGAAACAAAAGATATTAATAAATCTTATGGCCGCGAGCAAATTTTATTCGATGTGAGTTTGCAAGTACCCGAGGGTTCAATTTACGGTTTTTTAGGGAAAAACGGAGCCGGTAAAACCACCACTCTGAAAGTTATTACCGGATTAATAAAATACGATTCCGGTGAGTGCAAAGTGTTTGATAAAAACATTAAAACCGATAGAGTTGAAATTTTAAGAAACATAGGAGCAATTATTGAGTCTCCCGGGTTTTACTCTAATCTCACGGCAAAAGAAAACCTTTCTTTATTTCAATCTTACTACGGGACTAAGGATGAGAAAAGAGTAATCGAATGCCTTGATATAGTTGAACTTCATAGCGAAAATAAGACCTATGAAAAATTTTCTTTGGGAATGAAACAAAGGCTTGGAATTGCATTCACATTATTGAACAGACCAAAACTTTTGATTCTCGATGAGCCTGCAAACGGACTTGACCCCGAGGGAATTATAAAAATACGCGAACTTATCAAAAGATTTTCAAGTGAGTTTGGAATAACCATTATCATTTCAAGTCATATTCTATCGGAAGTACAGCAAATTGCAACGCATATCGGTATTATTGACAAAGGAAAATTGATCCGGCAGGGAAGAGTTGAAGATATGTTCAGTGACGAAGTAAGAGAATATGTGATTACTGTATCTGATTTAGATAAAACAAAGAATATAATTTCTGAGTGTAAAGTAGACGAAAAGAAAAACGAAATAAGAATAGTATGCTCCAAGGAAAAAGCCAGCGAAACAATAAAAATGATTCTGGAAAATAATGTTGAAGTTTATTCTATGTCGTACAACAATAATCTTGAAGATTTATTTTTTAACTTAACAAGTGGGAAGTAACAAGGAAAACAAAATGATAGCAATTTTAAAAAATGAGCTTGCAAAAATTAAGAGAGAAAAAATAAATTATCTCATAATTTTTATTTCGCTTTTTGTCCCCCTGCTGAACTTGCTTCTGATGATAAGTATGCGTGCGAAAAATGAAGACATTTCTGCGTATACAATGGAGGCGTATTTTAATAATAATGTTACAAATCTTTCTATCGTTTTCGGTCCGATGCTTATTGCTTTCGTGGGAATATATTTATTCCTGAAAGAATATAAGGATGATACACTTAAAATGCTTTTGCTCACCCCTATAACAAAGAGGCAAATTTTTACAGGCAAGCTTATATTTACTTTGCTTTTTGGTATGTCAGTGTTAATGATTTCATTTGTATTTTCAATTTTTCTAGGGCTGCTCGGCAGCTTCCCCGGGTTGAGTGCTGAACTTGTATGGAATTCATTTATTAAAAATTTACGCGCGGGATTTCTGCTTATTACATTTATTCCGTTTACGTTCTTCATCACCCTGCTTTTCAGAAATATTCTATTCGCATTATTTGTTTCGTTGATGTGCATGATATCGGGATTTTTTATTGTCGGAAGCAAATACACGCCATATTTTCCGTGGTCTGCAATTGTGCTTTTAAATCATCCGCAGACGGAGATAGACCCGCTTATTCCCATAACAACGCTGACTTTAAACTTTATTTTATTTGCAATACTTTCGTATATAAAGTTCACAAAACAGGAAGTTTAAATCAAAATTAAATGATAATAGATAATATAAAAAACGCGCAGCAGTATTTTTCATACGGTGAAAGATTTCAAAAAGCATTAGAATATTTACAGGTAACTGATTTTGGATTAATAGAAAACGGTACACATGAACTTGACGGCAAAAATATTTTTGCAATAGTGAGCGAGTATGATACGAAACCGCATGAAGAAGGAAAATGGGAGTCGCATTTAAAATATTACGATGTGCAATTTGTTGCAAGCGGAGAGGAAAAAATAGGATATGTTTTCAAAGATAAAGTAAAACTCTTGCAGGAATATAATGCTGATAATGATTTTATGCTTTGGGAAGGTGAAGGAGATTTTCTTACGGCAAAGGCAGGGGATTTTTTAATTCTGGGTCCTGATGATGTACACATGCCGTCAATTCAAATAAACGGTCCTTCAAAAGTAAAAAAAGTTGTAGTAAAGGTTTTAATATAAGGTTAGTTTGAACAGTTAGCAGATAGTCCTTCGCTATGATAATCAAGGCATCCTATTGATAAAAATTCAGTTCGGCTTTTGGGAATGGGGAGTAAGATAAGGATTTTTGCATTATTAATTTAATAACGAAACAATAATTTTTATCCATGAAAAGTGAATATAATATTATAATAGAGCAAGACAATGACGGTTTTTATGTGGGTTATGTCCCTGAATTAAAAGGATGTCACTCACAGGCAAAATCTATAGATCAATTAATCATAAGAATGAAGGAAGTAATTGAGCTTTGTTTGGAAGTTAAGAAAAGCTCTGGTCGAAAAAACAGGTTTGTTGGAATACAAAAGATTTTTGTATAATTATGAGTTCTAAAACTCCAAAGCTCTCCGGAAGTAAATTAATAAAAATTTTAGAAAAACTTGGCTTTGAAGTTATACGCATAAAAGGTAGTCATCATTTTCTAAGACATGCTGATGAACGCTGTACAACAGTACCTGTACATCGCAATGAAATAATAGGACCAGGCTTACTTAATAAAATACTTGATGATTGTGAAATAAGTAAAGATAAGTTAAAGAAACTGATTTAAGTTGTTTACTATTTCCGTTTCCAAAATCATTTCTCCACTTTGAACGAATTCCCTACAGAATTAATATCAAAAAAAGACTTCACGCAATTTCTAAATCTTCAGGATAGTAAATTAAAATTTATTGTCCCGGGAGTAATGAAATTATTAAAGCTTGATAAGCTGAATGATTTCTATGGACCTGTATCGCAGCTACACGGAAATGAATTTATCGAAAAAGGATTTGAAAGACTTGGAATAAAATACGAAATCAGTCAAAGCGATTTAGATAAAATTCCGAAGGAAGGTCCGTTCATTGTTACATCGAATCATCCCCTGGGAGTAATAGACGGATTCACAATGATTAACGTGTTTACAAAAATCCGTCCCGATTTTAAAGTCGTTGCCGATAAATTATTTCTAGGCGTTCCGCAGATTGTTCCGCACTTAATAATTGTTGATGCCTTCAGCGATAATAAAATTGCTTCAAACACTTCCACAATAAAAGATCTACTTACCTATGTAAAAAACGGAGGAAGCATTGGTCTTTTTCCTGCTGGAGATGTTTCGCATTTTCAGACAAAAAATTTTAAGGTAGAAGATGGTAACTGGAGCCCGGTGCTTGGCAAAATTATTTCCAGGTTAAAAGTCCCTGTTCTTCCTATGTACTGCTCGGGAAGAAACAGCAGTCTGTATCAATTCTATGCAATGCTTCAGGATAACATAAGACTTGCAAAGCTCCCTTCGGAAATGCTTAATAAGAAAGGAACGATTACGAAAATAAAATTCGGAGATATTGTGCAGCCGGAAGAGCTTGGAAAGTTTAAGTCTAACGAAGAGCTTATAAATTTTCTGAGAGCAAAAACTTACGCGCTGGAGAATACTTAAAACTACTTTGGTTCAACAACCATTTTAACTCCGTACTTTGGTCTTAGAGTAAGCGAAGAAGAAAGTTTTATCTTGTGGCCTTTCTTCAAAGTCATCTTAAACTCCCTGCTGATTAAAGAAAGTATCACTGCTCCGTGCAGCATAGCAAATCCCTCTCCTATACAAACTCTCTGCCCTGCGCCAAATGGAATGAAACTGAATTTTTTTATACTCTTTTTTCTTTCAGGATTAAACCTTTCGGGGTCAAACTTTTCAGGATTTTCAAAGTACTTCGGATTTCTTTGCAGTAAATACGGAGTAATAAATATCGAACTGTCTTTATGAATAAGATATTCATCTAAATAGAAATCTTTCTCTGCTGTTCTTGGCAGCAGCCATACGGGCGGATACATTCGCATAGTTTCATTCAGTACCAGTCTCGTGAAAGTAAGCTTTTCAAAATCTTCAAATTCAATATCACGCTTGCCTAATATATCATCAACTTCTTTAAGGAATTTTTCGGCATCTTTTTTATTTTGCTCCAGCAAATAAAATCCCCAAGTCATTACTTTGGCGCTTGTATCAGTCCCTGCCATATACACAGTGAAAATTTCATCATAAAGCTGCTCGCGGCTCATCTGCTTTCCGTCTTCATCTTTTGCATCAACCATGATACCTAAGATATCATCTCTCTTAATATTTTCTTTAAGTCTTTTATCTATAACTTTGTAAATCTCATTATCCAAATCTTCTTTGGCTTTTTTAATTCTATTTATTGAAGGGAAAGGAAGTTTTAATGCTTTATGGGGATCTAATAAATAAATCGGATTCAGCTTATGAAACAAATCTCCGAATTTTTTGGCGCAGTCACAAAGTCTTTTGTTTTTATCTTCCGAAAAAGCTGTTGAAAAAATTATTTCAACGAATAAGTTCAGCATTTCTTCGTGCATCTCAAGCACGTTTTCTTTTTTTATCCGTTCTTTCCAGTCTGCAATTAAATTGTGAACACTCTTTCGTACTATGCTGAAATACAGCTCCCACCTTGAACGGTGAAAAGCAGGATTTATCATCTTCCTTTGCGAATGATGAAACGGTCCCTCGCTTGTGAGAATTCCGTTGCCGAGAATTATTCGTCCGCGCTGAAATCCGACACCTTTTGTAAAATTTTCGGGATCTCTGACTAAGATATGGTCAATATATTTTAAATCGGCAATGAGATAGATTCTATGACCTGATGCCTTAAGCATTACAATATCACCGTATTCTTTGTGAAGTTTTGTAAGGAAACTTAATCCGTCTGTAAGGAATGAGAAGTAAGCATTTGCCCCAAGAAATTTATGCTTCGGTCCCGGCGGTTCGAGAATATTTTTGGGTTTACTGTCCAAGGATTTGTAAAACAAACTTAAGGCATCACTTTTTCAGATAAAAGGAAGAATAAAATACGATTTTTTTTAATTTTTAATTTTTCCCTCTCATTACTTTTTGATTTTGCGTATTTTTGTTAAAATTTCGCTCAAGACTTGAAAAAATTTCTTTCCGGAGTTTACGGATATCTTATATTAATCATCGTTGCAGGAGTAACTCTCTTCTTCCTATTCAGTAATCTCACAAAAAAATCTTTTTATCCTGAAACAGGAAATTTCAAAGTTAAAGGAATTTCCAAAACGGTTAATATATACAAAGATGATTTTGGTGTATCGCACGTAAGCGCAGAGAATGAAGCAGATATGTATTTCAGCATGGGATATATGCATGCGCAGGACAGGCTGTGGCAGATGGATATCTCGCGCAGAGTTGCTGAGGGTAAACTTTCTGAAATCTTCGGACAGGATGCATTGGAATACGATAAACTTTTCAGAACAATCGGTATTAACAGAATTGTAAAACAGCTTTACACACAGATATCTCCGAAGTCAAAAGAAATTTTGCAGCAGTATGCAAACGGAGTAAATTATTTTATAGGCACACATTCACAAAAGCTTCCACTTGAGTTCGATATTTTGAATTACAAACCTTACGAATGGAAACCCGAACACTCATTAATGATTGTGCGGTTAATGGGATGGGAGCTAAATATTTCCTGGTACACTGATTTTTTATTCGGGGAAATTGTAAAAAAATTCGGATATGAAAAAGCAAAAGAGTTCTTCCCGAATTATCCTGAGGATAAACCTTTTATAATCGGAGACAGGGAGAAAGTAATTGAACCCGCTGATACGATTAAAAAAATTGCGCCTAAAATTATTCCTGCCGATAAGAATAAGCCAAAGAAAAAAACAGCAGACGCTTCAATAGAAGACGGCTATAAAAATCTGGTTGACTTAGGAAGTGATTTCTACAAAACAACAGTTGATGCAAAAACTTTTCTTGGAATAGAAGGTACGCACATTGGAAGCAATTCATGGGTAGTCGGCGGCAAAAAAACTGAGAGCAAGAAACCAATTTTAGCTAATGACCCGCACCTTTCACTTTCTACTCCGGCAAAATGGTATGAAATTCATTTATACAATAAGCAAAACAATTCGAATGTAAGCGGCTTCTCCTTGCCGGGCTGTCCGTTGATTGTTATAGGTCACAATGATGTTATAAGCTGGGGAATTACAAATTTAATGAACGATGATTCCGATTTTTATATTCTTAACAGAGATTCATCCGATAACAAAAAATATGTTTACAACAATACTTCTTTACCGATTGATTCAATAAACGAGAGCATAAAAATAAAAGATATTAATGATGAATATGAGTTAACTGTCTTTGAAACTAAGCTTGGTCCTGTAATTTCAAATTTAAGTTCTGCAGGATTTTCCTCAAAGCTTAAGTTTACGAGTGCGTCCAATCAGATAGTTACTTTCAAATGGACAGGATTTGAAATGTCAGATGAAGTGCAAAGCTTTTATGATCTTAACTCTGCAAAAAATTTCGACCAGTTTAAGAACGCTTTCAGAACTTATAATCTACCGGCGTTAAACTTTACTTATGCAGATACCAACGGAAATATAGGGTATCAGGCAGCCGGGAAAGTACCTATAAGAAAAAATCTTACCGATGAAAATATGGCATTCTATCCTTCTAATGGAGAGATAGAATGGCAAGGATTTATTCCTTACAATGAGCTGCCGAACTCGTATAATCCTAAGGAAGATTTTATTATTACTGCAAACAATAAGCCGGAGAAGAATTACAAGTACTATATTTCAAATCTATACGAGCCTTACTACAGAGCGCAGCGAATTGAAGATTTACTAAACCAGAGAAACAATTTTACGGCAGATGAAATAAAATTAATTCAGAGAGATGTTTACTCGCTGCAGGCAAAAGAGTTTTGTAAATATTTATTCGATGCCTATGCAAACGTAAAGACAGTTGATAAACAGGAGTTGTACTTTCTTGATCAGCTAAAAAAATGGGACTATGAACTAAAGTATGTTTCTCCCTTGGCTTCTATTTACTCACAGTTTGAGATTGAGCTGTATAGAAATATTTACAGAGAGAAATTAGGTGATGAGTTGTTCAAAAATTATTTATTTGTAAAAAACATTCCTGTAAGAAATACAAGCAAGCTGCTGGTAGAAAACAAGTCATGGCTGTTTGAAAGCCTTACCCGTGATTTTTTATTAAGAAAAAGTTTTGTTGATGCTATTAATGCGCTGAAGAAAAAATTCGGTACTGACGATATGAGCAAATGGGCATGGGGAAATATTCACGAAGTGCTATTGAAACACCCTTTGGGAAGCGTACCTGCATTGAGCAACGTTTTGAATATAGGACCGTTTGAAATCGGCGGCAGTGGGACGACAATTGCCTGCGCAGAGTATAGTTTCAGCGAAGCATTGGAGAAAGGCACATATAATGTTTTTCTTGGTTCATCTATGAGAATGATTGTTGACCTTGGTGATCAGAAAAAATATTTTACAATTATTCCTACGGGACAATCAGGCCAGCCGCTACATGAAAATTTCAGCGACCAGGCAAGAAGATGGCTTAACGGTGATTACAAAATTGTGATAACTGATTTTAATAAAATGAAAGAAGCAGGATATAAAACTATCACGCTAATACCGGAATAAATTATGAAAGAGCTGAGAGAATTTAATGTTGAGTTAAAAAGAGAACTTACGAATGCATCGGATAAGTTTCAAAAATACCGCCCGAAAAAATTTTTAGGTCAGAATTTTCTGGTTGACGAGAACATTGCGAAAAAAATTGTAGCGTCGCTTGATATTCAAAAAGATGACTATGTAATTGAAATCGGTCCGGGTCAATCTTCACTCACTAAATATCTTTTCACTCTTACAGATAATTTCGTAGCAGTAGAACTTGATAAGCATATCGTAGAAAAATTACGTGCAGAAGGTAAGATAGATGTAATCCATAAAGATTTTCTTGATTTGGATTTTGATAAAGACATTCCCAAGTTTACCGATAAAACAAAGAAGCTGAAAATAATCGGCAACATTCCTTACAATATAACATCGCAAATTTTATTTATGCTTTTTGATAACGCAGAGAGAGTAGACTCTGCTTTATTGATGATGCAAAAGGAAGTTGCGAAGAGATTAACGGCTGTGCCTAATACAAAAGATTACGGAATACTTGCTATACAAACACAGGTGTTTACTACTCCGAAATTATTATTCAATGTACCGCCGACTGCTTTTTTTCCGAAGCCGAAGATAGATTCTACCGTTGTGAAGTTTGAGTTTCATAAAGTTAAACATAAAATTGAAAATTATCCTTTGTTTAAGAGCCTTGTAAAGGCAAGTTTTGGCCAGAGAAGAAAGACAATGCGAAACTCATTGAAGAAATTCTTTGAGGATAACAAATTAAGTTTCGATAACTTTGATTTCGATTTCAGCAGAAGGGCAGAGAGTGTCTCAATAGATGAATATATTACGTTAAATGAAGCGATAAATAAGCAGCTTTTATAGCGTGCTCTTCGCTTTTCTCCATCCTTTTTTGAATTTTATTCCTGAATTTATTGGCATAATTTGTTGTTTATATATTTCAGATGAATATTTCCCGCATAAAAGAAAAACTATACAATTCCGAAAAGTTCAAATCACTTTTACAGCTTAAAGATACTAAAAAAACTTCTCTTACGGGAGTTAACGGTTCTTTAATCTCGTTTATTGTTTCATACTTATTCGAAAACAAAAATAAAAAAATATTTTTAATTTCGTATGACAGTGAAAGAGTAAATAAGATAAAAGAAGACTTAGACGTTTTTCTGGAAAGCGAAGGGATTTCTATTTTCTCGACTAAGGCAAGCACAAACGATGAAGCTGTTTCTAAAACATTATCCGACATAACAAACGACAAAGAATATTTAATTCTTTCACATCACAGCGAGCTCGTTTCCTCTATAATATCAAAAGAAGTTTTTCAGGACTCTTTAATTGAGTTAAAGAAGAATGAAGACTATAGTTTTGAGGACTTGATTTCAAAGCTGAATAAGTATCAGTACAATCAGAATGATTTCGTGCAGGAAGTCGGTGAGTATTCAGTACGCGGCGGCATTGTAGATATTTTTCCTGAGAATTATGAGACTCCGATTAGAATAGAATTTTTCGGAGATACAATAGAATCGATAAGAGAGTTTGACATTTCCAACCAACGCTCGATAAAAGAAATTGAAAACATAAAGCTGGGAATAAATCTGACCTCTACGGAAGATGAAAATTTATATCAGCCCGATAAACCGCAATACAAAGAAGAAACAATTTTAGATTACCTGCCGGAAGATGCATTAATAATTTTTGATGAAGAAAGTGTTTTAAAGCAGGAGATAAAAGACACTTCTATTTTTGAAAAGCTAAAGAGATTTAATACTGTTTCAATTTCTGCTCTTGGAGCAACTGATAACGAAAATTTTATAGATTTCGAATCCAAACCTCAGCCCGAATTTTACTCCAATATCAGATTACTACACACCAACCTTGCAGAATATAATACGCAGGGATTTGAAGAAAACATTCTATGTTCCGATGAATATCAGTGTAAGAGAATAAAATCCTTAATAGAAGATTTTGATGATGACAATGTTACATCAAAAGACGGGAGCATACATAAACGCTCTGATGATGCTGAGCATTTTGTACCAACTGGTAAAATAAAAGATAAGTTTGAGGTAATTCCTGAATCGTTCCAGCTAGGATTTATTTTTCCCGATGCGAAAATTTTAGTTTACACTGAACACCAGATATTCGGCCGTTACTTCAAAGTAATAAAAAAGAAGAAGGCTAAGTTCAAAGGCTTAACCTTTGAAGAACTGAAAGAAATAAAATTAGGTGATTATATTGTCCACAGGGATTTTGGCGTTGGTATATATTCGGGACTTAAAAAAATTAATGTCGGCAATAATACACAGGAAGTTGTTCAGCTTTCATACAAAGGCGGAGATGTTTTATTTGTAAATCTTAATTACGTTCACTTAATAAAAAAATATTCGGGTTCGGGCGAAACTGCGCCTGATATTACGCGTCTCGGCGGCGGCGAGTGGGATAAGATAAAGCAACGGACTAAGAAGCGTGTAAAAGATATTGCGCGCGATTTGATTTTGCTTTACGCAAAAAGAAAATCCGAAAAAGGTTTTGCATTCTCACCTGATACTCACTGGCAGAAAGAGCTTGAAGCCAGCTTTATGTATGAGGATACACCTGACCAGTATAGAGCAACGGAAGAAGTTAAGGCAGATATGGAAATTGAAAATCCGATGGACAGGCTTGTTTGCGGAGACGTTGGATTCGGAAAAACCGAAGTTGCTGTCCGCGCTGCTTTCAAAGCGGTTATGGATGGCAAGCAGGTTGCAGTTCTTGTACCGACAACTATTTTAGCAGCGCAGCATTACAATACTTTCAGGGACAGGCTTCATCCTTTTGCTGTAGATGTAGATTTTATTTCGAGATTAAAAACAAAAAAAGAACAGACCGAAACATTAAAAAAGCTTGAAGAAGGAAAGATAAATATTTTAATCGGCACTCATAGGATTTTATCTAAAGATATTAAGTTCAAAGATATCGGCCTGATGATAATTGACGAAGAGCAGAGATTCGGCGTTGCTGCAAAAGAAAAAATAAAAGCGCTTAAACCTAATATAGATACTTTAACATTAACTGCTACTCCGATACCACGCACATTAAATTTCTCTTTACTTGGTGCAAGAGATTTATCAATTATAAATACTCCGCCGAAAAACAGAAAGCCGATTAATACGGAAATTATGAAGCTTGACTGGAATAAGCTGGGAGATGTTATCAAATACGAGTTTAACAGAGGCGGGCAGGTTTATTTTGTGAATGAAAAAATTTCTAATTTAAATCTGCTGGGTGATACAATAAAAGAATATGTTCCAAATGCTAAAATCGGCATTGCTCACGGGCAGATGCAGCCGAGCGAGCTTGAAGATGTTGTAATAAATTTTATTGAGAAGAAATTGAATATTCTTCTCTGCACAAAAATCATTGAGTCCGGATTAGACATTTCAAATGTAAATACTATTATAATTAATAACGCAAACATGTATGGGCTAGCTGAATTATATCAGTTAAGAGGCAGAGTGGGTAGAAGCGACCAGCAGGCGTATGCATATTTTGTCTCGCCGAAAAACGGAAAGCTGACAAGAAATGCATTGAGAAGATTGCAGGCCATAGAGGAGCTGACTGATTTAGGTTCGGGATTTAATTTAGCAATGCGCGATATGGAAATCCGCGGAGTAGGAAATTTACTTGGTAAAGAGCAAAGTGGATTTATAAATCAGGTCGGCTTTGATTTATTCATTACAATTATTGATGAAGCGGTAAGTGAATTAAAGGAAACAGAATTTAAGGAACTCTTTAAAGAAGAACGAGAGAAGAAAGAAAAAACGGGCGAGGTTAAAAAAGATACTTTATTTGAAAAATTAAAAATCGCTACTAAAGTTGAAAGCGCAATAGTTGAAAATGATATCAACGCTTTAATACCAAAGGATTATATTAAGAACGATACGGAACGCTTAAATATTTACAGAAGATTATTTGAAACTCAAACTTACGATGAACTTGACCTTATTAAAAAAGAACTGCGGGACAGATTCGGAGAGTATCTTGATGATGTTGAAAATCTATTGAAGATTGTCTCCATTAAAATTAAAGCAACTGAAATCGGTTTAGAGAAAATTACTCTTAGAGGTAAAGGAGCATCTTTGTTTTTTCCTGCTAATAAAGAGCATCCTATATTTACTTCAGAGTTTTTTAATAAAATTATTTCTTTTATCTCTACAGATAAAACAAGAAAGTTTAATATCAGCTCCAATAAAGAGCAGCTTGAAATTGAAGTGAGACTTGATTCGCCTGAAGATGAAAAACGGCTTGCAGAAATTGAGACAATCCTTAGTATATAAATCCTTCCTGTTAAAAATTGCCATAGGTAAAACCGTCTTTTTAAGGTTCAGTTTAGTATAATATTCGTTAATTTCAGAGTGTAATAAAAACTAAACCCTCAGAAATGAAGAGAACCCTACTCCTTATTCTTGCATCTATTATTATGCATAGTGCAGGATACTCGCAGCAGAGGATGAATGCGAAGCCTGATGGCTTTGACCCATCCAAAATCAAAGTCGAACCCGAAAGATACGTTCCCGTTAATACTGAAAAAAGAGCTATCACAACCGTGAACGGCACCTATATGGTCGACCCCAATATCAGAATTCTTCCAACATCCGGAAATCAAACGGAGCTTTCAGCTTCCATCTGGACACAGAACTCAAATTATGTTTTTGTCGGAGCAAATAGTGACCCCGGGCAGGGTTACTACTATACAACAAACGGAGGTACTACCTGGCTTGGCGGTGATTTACTTCCGGGTTCAGTAGCAATATCTTCTGATCCGGCTTGTGTATTCAACAGGACAGGAACTATGTTGTTCAATTATTTTGATAACATAATGGTTACAGACCGTTCTTCCAATGGCGGTACAAACTGGCAGGGAAGAATAACAGTCCCTTCATCAGGTTCATTTGATAAAAATCATATGGCAGTTGATGATAATCCTTCAAGCCCATACTATGGAAGAATATATGTAGTCTGGACTCAATTTGTATCACCAAATCCTACAGTGCTTTCATATTCAACAAACGGCGGAGCAACATATTCGGCGCAGCAGCAAATCGGAGCACCGTTAGCAAGTCACTATGAGCAAGGCTGTAACATTCAGGTTGGACCTGACGGCACAGTATACTGTATCTGGGCTTGCCCGAATACGGGTGCAGCAAACGTTGAGGATTTGATCGGCTTTACAAAATCAACAAACGGAGGTGTTACATGGAGCGCACCTTCAACTCCACTAACAATAAAAGGTATCAGAGGAAATATTCTTACCACGAATATCCGCGTTAACTCATTCCCTTCAATGGCAATTGACAGAAGCGGCGGACCACGAAACGGTTACATTTATGTAACCTGGACTCAAAGAAATCTTGCTCCTGCAGGTTCTGATGCTGACATTTGTTTTGCTTATTCTTCGAATGGCGGAGCATCATGGAGCACACAATCAAGAGTTAATAACGACGCTTTGAATAACGGAAAAAATCAATTCTTCCCATGGATGACAATTGACCAGACAAACGGAAGAATTGCAATTGTATTTTATGACCAGAGAGACTGTGCAAATAACGATTCATGTAATACTTATATTGCTGTTTCAAATAACGGCGGAGGCGCATGGGATAATATCAGAGTTTCTGACCGTGCACAAAGACCTGCTCCGCTTTCAGGTTATGCAACAGGATACTACGGAGATTATATTTCAGTAGCTTCACACAATAATATTATCTGGCCTTTCTGGATGGATAACAGAAGCGGTCCTGCACAGATTTATACTGTGAAGGTTCAATCTGCAGTTTATCCTTTAAGCGCATTTAATTTACAAAATCCTCCTGCCAGCACAAGAATTGTTACAGTTCCGGGAAGCAATACTCCTGTAACTTTAACATGGGATACTTCTGCGACAGGTGCTGCATATAAATGGGTTTTCGGAAATCCTACTGTTACCACAAGAAGATTAACGATGCCTGCCAACACAAACAGCATCACAACAACACTTGGCGAGCTGGATGCTATGCTTGCCTCGGCAGGATTTACAAACAACGGAACTGCAACTGACTCTGCAGTTGGTCAATATACTGTATGGGCATTCAAAGCTCCCGGAGCTTCCGGAGTTGATTCCTTATCTGCAGCTAACGGGCCAAGAGCAATTACATTAAGAAGGCAGTCAATTTCGTTGACTCCATTCACTCTATCGTCTCCAACTTCACCGACAACTATACTAACAAGTGCGAATGGTTCCAATACAATTTCATTTAACTGGAATAAATCCGGCGCAGGTGCAACTTATAGATTTCTCTATAAAACCGGAACGTTCGGAGAACCAACTACATTAAGAATTTTAGCAAATAACTCGGGTCTTGATTCAGTACTGTCAATGACTTCGGCTCAGCTTGATGCAATAATTGCAGGGCTTGGAGTAGCTGCAGGAGATTCAATCACAGGTCAATGGGCAGTAAGAGCGTACAGTTCATCTGACTCATTATTATCAACTGCTCCTGTAAGAAATATTACTTTCAGACGTTCACCGCTTATGGCGCTGAATCAGGATTTTGCCTCGGCAACTTTCCCTCCTGACCAATGGACATTGCAATATACGGGAACAGCATACTGGACAAGACAAACAGCCAGCGGATATGGTACGGGTACCGGTTCTGCAAGATATAATATGTGGTCAGCATCGGCAGGTACAACACAATCTGTTACAAGTAATGTATTTCCTTCTGCTCCAGGTAATTATCTTAGATTCAATTATGCGCATGGATATTATTTATCAGGCGGAGTGCTGGCGGCAGATTCAATGGGAGTATTCACATCAACTAACGGCGGCACTACCTGGAATTTACTGATTACACTTAAGGCAAATACAACTCCGCAATTAGGAGTAAATTCATCGAATAATTTATCAACTGTTGCGTCGCAAACTCAGTTTACACCAACTGCAGCGCAATGGGCAACAAAAATATTCCTGATGCCTACCGGAACAAATATGGTTAGATTTACAGGTTATAGTGTATTTGGCAATGACGCATATATTGATGATATTACTGCAGGCGGACCGACGGGTATCGGAACTCCGTTAACACTTGCCCCTGAAAAATTTGAACTGATGCAGAACTATCCTAATCCGTTTAATCCTGTTACAAAAATAAATTTCTCACTTCCGAAAAACGGATTTGTTTCGCTAAAAGTTTATGATATCCTCGGTAAAGAAGTTGCCTCTATCGTAAATAATCAGCTTGCGGCAGGAATCTACAGTTATGATTTTAATGGTTCTGCTCTTGCAAGCGGAATGTATTTCTACAGATTAGAATCAAACGGTTTCACAGATGTAAAACGAATGATGCTTATAAAGTAGTAATTGTAAAATATTATATTTTATTTAAAAAAATCCGGAGGTGAAAGCTTTCGGATTTTTTTATTTATATTTTTTTTAGAGGTAATAAATTAATTTTCTCATAAGCGCTATTGCTCAAGTAAGTGTTGAATTTTATGAAATATGTCCGAAGCGTAATTTTTTTTATTCTGATTTTTACCGCTGCAAAAGTATTCCCCCAGTACAGAGTGGTTCAGTCATTTCCTAATTTATCTTTTCAGTTCATTACAGAATTTCTCTCTTCGCCCGATGCATCTAACAGAATATTTGTAACTACACAAAACGGAAAAATTTTTGTTTTCCCTAATTCCCAGAGTGCAGCATCCGCTAAATCTTTCATGAACATTCAGCCCCGTGTAAATTTCGCCGGAGAAATGGGATTAATTGGAATGGCATTCCATCCTGATTTTCAGAACAACGGGTATTTTTACATAGCTTATAATACAATAAAACCGGTTTCTACGATTATCTCACGTTTTAAAGTGAGCAGCGCAAATCCCGATTCAGCTGATATAAGCAGTGAATTAATTTTATTAGATATACCTGCAGCAACACAAGTTCATAAAGGGGGAAAATTATTGTTTGGCAGCGACGGTTATTTATACATAGGAATAGGAGATGGAGGTCCTCAGGGAGACCCGAATAATAATGCTCAAAATCTTACAAAGCTTTATGGAAAAATTTTAAGAATAGATGTAAACAATACATCGGGCGGCAGAAATTATTCTATTCCAAATACAAATCCATTTTATCAAAATGTTAACGGCTACCGTGAAGAAATTTTTGCATACGGAATGAGAAATCCCTGGAAGTTTTCTCAGGATGCAGTTACAAATAAAATATGGTGCGGTGATGTGGGCAATAATATTGCAGAGGAGATTGATATCATAGAAAATGGAATAAATTACGGATGGAGAGTAATGGAAGGTTTCGAGTGTTTCTTCCCTTCAGTAAACTGTGATACGACAGGGTTGCGCAAGCCTGTTTTTCAATATCTTCACTCAAAAGGTGAAGCTAGTTCTATAATAGGAGGATTTGTATATCGCGGAAGTAAGCTGCCTGCTCTTTATGGAAAATATATTTTTACTGATTTTGTTTCGGGTGAAATCTGGAACTTGAATTACGATGGTGTAAACACTGCAACACGAACCTTGCTTTATAACACAAATCTTACAATTTCAAATATCGGAGCTGATAAAAATAACGAACTTTATTTTTGTCATTATACAAGCGGAAGAATTTATCAATTGCAGGACACTACTGTAGGAATAAATTTCAACAGTTTGGAAATACCAACTTCAACTCAGCTGTTTCAAAACTACCCTAATCCTTTTAACCCTGTTACCAAAATTAATTTTACACTTAACAAAGAGGCAAAAACAAAACTTTCAATTTTTGATTTGCAGGGAAAAGAAATACAAATATTATTAAATGAAAATTTAAACGCAGGGGATTATTCTTTTTCCTTTAACGCACAAAATTTACCCTCAGGCACATATTTTTACCGGCTTGAGGCAAACGATGTTGTGATTTCACGGAGAATGGTATTATTAAAATAAGGTAAATTTTAAAAGCTTCTGACTTATTCTTTAAATTTTCCTTAACTATTTTTATGTACTTTCGTATTATAACTTAGGGCTAATTATGAAAGAAGTAAAAGAAGTTGTAGTAGTAGGCGCAGGATTTGGAGGTTTGCAGGCTGTTAAAAAACTTGCAAAGTACCACGAACTTAAAATAACACTCATTGACCGCGCCAATCATCACCTTTTCCAACCGCTGCTTTATCAGGTAGCGACTGCCGTTTTATCTCCCGCAGATATTGCAATTCCCGCACGTTCACTTTCAGAAGGTTATGAAAATGTTACAGTGATAATGTCCAATGTAACACATATCGATAAAGAGAAACGCATTATCTTTTTCAATGACCGCGCGCTAAAATATGATTATCTTGTCCTTGCCATGGGTGCGAAGACGAGTTACTTCGGACACAATGACTGGGAGAAATATACAGTCGGATTAAAAAATCTTACCGATGCATTGAAGGTCAGAAAGAAAATTCTTTTCTCATTTGAAGATGCAGAGAACTATCCTGAGAATGCCGAAAAGCTTCTGAAATATATTATCATAGGCGGCGGTCCGACAGGTGTTGAGCTTGCAGGCTCTATAGCAGAGCTATCTCACAATATCATAAAAAAAGATTTCAGAAAAATAGATACATCAAAAGCAGAGATTAGTTTAATAGAAGGCGGACCGCGTCTGCTTGCTTCATTTGATGCAAGTCTCTCAGATTATGCAAGAAAAAGTCTCGAAGAGCGGGGAGTAAAAGTTTATCTGAACACTCGCGTAAATAATATTGAAGAAGGAAAAGTTTTTACTGAAGGAAAAGATTTTGAAGCCGGTACAATAATCTGGGCGGCAGGTGTAGAGGCAGTTCCGTTTACAAAAACACTTGATGTACCGATAGACAGAGCGGGAAGAGTAATTGTAAATCAGTTCTGCTCGCTTGATGCTTATCCCGAAATTTTCGTGATAGGTGATATGGCTGCATTTACTCAGGACGGGCATTTACTTCCGGGAGTATCACCCGTTGCAATGCAGCAGGGAAGATACGTTGCACGAACTGTAGTTAACGATATAAGTAAAAAAGAGAGAAAGCCGTTCCGTTATATAGATAAAGGTTCGATGGCTACTATAGGCAGAAAAGATGCCGTTGCCGAAATAGGAAAGCTAAAGTATAAGGGATTTTTCGGATGGCTCTCATGGCTGGGGCTGCACATATTTTATCTTGTCGGATTTAAAAATAAAATCTCCATTCTGCTTACGTGGATGTGGAGTTATCTTACCTTCGGCGCCGGCGCGCGCGTGATACAATCTCCGATTGATGTAAAGGATAATGAAGTTTATTAGGGAGTTTTATTATTAATTTATATAGTAACACTAATGATTGAAATAGTTAACAAAGGGTTTAATGAATCTGGAGCACATAATCTCAATATCCTATTCAATGACGGCAAATCTTATTTAATGGATAACCACCTTGCTGCTATTTGGTGTTGGCTTCAAAAAATAAAATTAGATAAAAAATATAGTGTACTTCACATTGACAGACATTATGATTTACTAACTAGTCAATTAGATTGCTGGCTCAAAGAATTAAGAGATACTAAAATAGATCTTTCAAAAATAACTTTAGAAGAATTTCTTGCTATAGATTACAATTTGGAAATTATTTCTAATAATGATAGATGTCAGCTTTTTAGATGGGATAACTATCTATCAATTTTCTATTGTCTTTATTGCGACAATATTTATCATAGTATATTTGCAACACATCGTGATGGTGATAGGATAGAAAAAGTTAATGATGGTGGTAAAGATATTATAATGGTTAGCAGTGAAAAAGAAATATACGAGCTACCTCTCAATTTATCATGTTGGATTGATTATTATTCATCAACAAAAGATTCAGATATTAAATGGATTGTTAATTTAGACATCGATTACTTTTTTACTGATAGCGATGATAAACGATTTCAATTTTTAAGTGATGAGTTTGTTATCAAAGTTGCAGATGAAATCAATAAATCTTGGTCGAAAATTGAGGTTTTGACTATCGCGTTAAGCCCAGATTATTGTAATGGTTGGGAAAATAGTATAAGAGTTGCAAAACTTTTGATGAATCAATTAGGATTAGGGATTAATATTTGATTGATTTCTATCCATTTTGTGGTAAAGCTATTATAAATTTTATAATAAAAAAATCCCGCTGCTTTTTACGAACAGCGGGATTTTCTTTTTTTAAAACGAACATACTCAAAATATTATGTTATAAATTAAAATTGTAATTTATAAACAAAATTTGGAAACAAGCCAAGCTGGTAAGTGGTTTTTATAGATTTATTTCCGTTATCATAAGTCTGAGAAAAAACGTTTTTATTGTTTGTTACATTCTGTAAGTCTAATGAAAATGACTGAGATAATTTACTTGTGCTACTGTTAATTGTATAGCCTACTTTTAAATCAATTCTGAAATAGTTGGAATAATATTCTGTATAAGCTGAATTGCTTTGCAATTGCTCTTTGCCAGTCATTTCTGATGCAAGCAAATCAATCGGAGTATATGGTCTTCCGCCTGCACCTGTAATTTTAAAGTCAGCAGTTAACTTATTTATTTTCGAGCTTCCAACTTCCCATTCCTTTCCTCCCAGAATATTATAAACATAACTCCCGTTAAAAGCGGTGTTTCTTTCAATGCCATCACTTGCAGTATATTTTGATTTGTAAACTGAAACAGTGAACAAACCATAGTATCCCGCACTAAAAAATTTTTCAACGGTCAGCTCCGCGCCGTAGTTTTTGCCTGTGCCTTTATTTACAAGACTATCTTCCAGATCAGTTTTAAAAGTGGCTCCTGTATTTAGCATAGAATAACTACTGGAGTAATTGTTAACGGGCACATTGAATATATCCTGATAATATACTTCAGCTTTTATTCGCCAGTCTTTAAGGGGCTGTAAATCATAACCTAAAACAAAATGATTACTTTTTGTAAAATCCAGATTCTTGTTAATATAGTTATAAGAGCCATCCGGGTTTTG
Organism: uncultured Ignavibacteria bacterium; assembly: GCA_937974175.1. Classification (GTDB taxonomy): domain Bacteria; phylum Bacteroidota; class Ignavibacteria; order Tepidaquicellales; family Tepidaquicellaceae; genus JAFDZO01. Next base: position 30,751 of record CALJIG010000036.1, on the reverse strand, counting down.
TGTTTGTAAAAAATAAATATTTAAGGGCTGCATCATAGAGTGTAATCCGTAAGCTAAACTGAAACTGCTGTTAGAATTAACATTATATATTATACCAAGTCGCGGTTCAACCGAAACAGAGTTATTCAGAAAAAATTTCTGAGCATGTAAACCGGTGTTCAAAACAAATTTTTCGCTGATATCATATTTAATATGAGCAAATGTTTGCGCTAAAGTTGTATTGCTGTTATAGTCCCATACTTGTACCCAGTTTTCCCGTTGATTTCTTTTTGTTCTATCAAATAAATATAAATCCATATATTCAGCTTGAAATCCAAGCTTTACAAATAATCTTGAATTTATTTTCGCATTATAGTTAGTAATAAAATTATATCCTGCTTTGCGTGTATTGCTTTCTTCTTTAAGGAAAGAAATTCTGGCTGAATCCAAATCGTAATTTGAGACTTCTGTTTTTGTATAATTTAATCCAATGGAAGAGCTAATAAAAGATTTACTGTTTAATAATAGAAGATGGTTTAAACCAACTATTCGGATTTTGCTGCTAAAATCAGCATCGTTTCCATTACCATAGAGTGATGTAGAATTATCACCCTTTAAAGAAATATTGCTTGAAGCTATAATTCCAAAAGTTGAAAATGTTCCGAGTTTTGTTTTTCCGCTGTTAATTTTAAAAGAAAGGTCCTGATAAGAAGGGGTTGACGGAGTACCTATATCAACTCCAAATGATTGCACTATACCTGCGAGAGAATATCTATATCCGATTAAATAAGATGAACCGTTATTTTTGTTAATGGGTCCTTCTGTAACAGCTTCCAACCCTGTTATAACTCCCAACTGAAGTGATGTCTCTCTCTTTTTAGTATTCCCATTTCTAAAACCTAAATCAAAAACTCCTGAGATAGCATTACCATACTCTGAAGGAAAAGCAGAAGTAAAAAAATCAGAGTTTTTAAGCAGATTAGTATTTAATGCGCTTACGGCTCCTCCTGTACTGCCGACTGAAGCGAAATGATTCGGATTTGTTACGTTCATTCCGTCTATTCTCCATAAAACTCCAACAGGTGAATTTCCACGAATAACAATGTCATTTCTTGAATCGTCCGGTGTGTTTACACCTGCAAAATTTGATACTAAACGCGCGGGGTCATTTCTGCTGCCCGAGTACCGGTTTACTTCCTCCATTGAAAATGTTCGGGCGCTATTTGTAACCAAATCATTTATAGTTTTATCTTTTTCATTTACATTTACTTCAATCGCTTCGGTGAACAATAAATCTTCATCCATTTTGATGTCTAAAATAGATTCCTTACCGGAAGAAACGACAATATTTGGGACTACAATATTTTTGTATCCTACAAGTGAGATTTTAATTTCATACCTGCCCGGGTTTATATTTTCTATAACGTAATTACCATTAACATCGGATTGTGCAACATTATTCTCTGAAGTATTTGAAATCTTTATAACTGCGTTCTGTAATGGAGTTAAAGAGAGATTATCAATTATAGTTCCTCTGATGTTTTGCTTATTGTTTTGGGCATAAGAAATATGAGTTACCAAAATTAAAAATAACAAAATGTACTTTTTCATAGTTAATAGTTTTAATAATAATGTTCTTTAATAGTATAATTCTATTTGTCCCAAGCCCTGTATTTGGAAAAAGAAATTATTGAGTTACAAATTAAAAACAACTGATTTGTGAATATTGGAATTTGGATATTAGAAGTGTATCAGAATTGGTAGATAAAACTTTATATGCAGAAGTGTTTTAGTTTTTTTATAAATAAATTTATATTTCAAAAATCCAGCTGCTCTTCTAAAACAGCGGGATTTTCTTTTTTGGGGTTTGAATTAATTTACTACAAAACCTATCTCAGTCCCAAACCCCCGTTTGGGAAAGAGAACAAAGAATCTCGTATTACTTCACCAAAAGCATTTTATTGGTAATTACACTGCCTGAAGTTCTAAGCGAATAATAATAAACTCCGGACGATAAATTAGCTGCATTGAACTTCACCGTATAAGAGCCTGTGCTCAGCTTTTCATTTACAAGGTTTGCAACTTCTCTTCCCTGCGCATCATAAACTTTTAAAGAAACAAAATCAGATTTTGCCAAGTCGAACTTAATATTTGTTTCGGGATTAAAAGGATTAGGATAATTCTGATACAAAGTAAAATTTAAGGGTGTTGTATTTTCTCCTATTGCCGTCGGGAAATATTGTGTAACGGGCTCGCTGATTGTAACATGACCGCCGGGAGGCGTATTGCCGGCAGTAACTACACCATAATAAGTCGGTCCGACAATATAGGGGTACTCCGGCGTTCCTGCTTCATCGATTGTTAAATAGTAAGCATAAATTCCGGCAGGATATTCAGGTGTTACAGCAAACCTTCCGTTGTGTTTATCAAGGTCAACGCCTGTAGTCGTCAATACATAATCTTCATAGAAACATCCTAAAGGATATTGTGTACTCACGGCAGGACCGTACTGGCTTGGCTGAAGAACTGTTCCATCCGGCAATGTTGTTCTTGTTGTAATATTTCTTTTAACGTAACCGCTTTTCATTCTTCGTATTCCGCCTGTGCCGTTTGTATTTGAGTATGCATAAGAACCGTAAACAGGATATCCGTCAAACATATATCCCAACAATGGCGAGTGCTGGCTTGCGTTGGCTGTATATAATTTTTTCATATTTATATGATAATGATACACGCCGCCCGGGGCAGGATGTCCGCCCGATGTATCAAAACTTGTTGCTTCAAAGTACTGAGCGTTTCTGTGCCATATACCTCCGTTATTATAAGTCATTGCATCTCCTGCATTGAAGAGAACAACTCCATTTACCAGCACGCCGATCTGTCCGCCGCCGACTGTTGTTAAAGTTCCGCTATTAGGAACAGGAAAGCGCGGAATTTTAAATGTCCAGCTTTGATTTGTCGGAGTGTTGGGATTCATCGCCCATGGTCCAATAGTATAAGATGGAATACCCGAGGCTTTTACATAAACAAAGTTAGTTGAATAAAATACCTGCTGAACATTAGCAGGAAGGTTATTGTAGCCGACAGCGCCTGATGTATTTTGCCTCCAGTTAACCAGTTCCGGCTGAGAGTAAACAATAGTTGCCGTCAGAAGTAAAATAGATAAAATTGTTTTTTTCAGATTCTTCATGTGTTGGGGGATAATTTTCTATTTTAAGAGTTAGATGAATTTTTTATAAAAAACTTGCGGTGATACTTAACCACAGAGAGCACAGAGCGTTTCACAAAGAACACAGAAATTAAATAAAAATTATTGCTTCTTAAAGCTTTCTAAAAACTTTGCATTCTCCTCGCTGAGCGTTACTGCAATCAGTTTACTATTATAAGTGTATGCAATGTGTCTCAGTTCGGGAGTGGTGTTAAATGCAAAGCTATATATAAGCGTGCTGTCTGTATAAAAATTCATAGCGCCGGATGATGCGCAGTAAATGTAAGGGAACGGTTCTGAGTTAAGAAGCTCTTTCAGCTCGAGCATTTTTTTTGCTTCTTTAATAGGAACTGTCTTAATTATCATTTTCGAGGTTGAATCAAAATCCATTTTGAACATAATATTCATATTGTTCGCTTGCGAAAGATCAGGGATTGATGCATTTTGCTTTTTACTTCCGCAGGAAGAAAAAAGCAGCACAGTGCAAAAAATAGATATGATTAAAAATATTTTCATTATACCTTTAGACGCAAAAAAGTTGAATTTCTTGTTGTCACAATTTGAATTAAATTTAATTAATTATACAAATCAAAATAGTCCCTTCTATGAAGAAAAATATCGTATTGATTCTTGCAGTTCTTGTAACATTCTCGCTTTACTCCTGCGGCAAAAAAGATGAAATAAAACCAACTACTGAAACTAAAAAAGAAGAACCCAAGAAAGAAGTTGAAACCAAAACAGAGAAAGCTCCTGAAGCAACGGGGCAGACTACCGGAAAGCTTGAAGTATTAAAGTTCGATAAGAAAGATATTCCTTCAGATATAAAATTCAAAGGCAAAGTAATGGGCGGCGCCAGATGGAAAGATGCTAACGGAGAGAACTTACTTTTAATAACTGAAACAGAAATTAAGAACGGAACCGATAAAGATGGCAATGAAGCAATTTCAAAAGAATTGTTTGCATATAATTATATATTAAAGTCAGGTGAAAATTCTGTGCTTTGGCAGATAAACGATTTTGTAAAAGACTGCCCGCTTGATTTGGCTTTGAACTACAATCCTAATTCATTGACGGTAACTGATATGAATGAGAATGGAATTGCTGAAACGACTTTCCTTTACAGAATGTCCTGCAAAGGTGATGTAAGCCCCGATGACTTAAAGCTGATGATGCATGAAGGAAAAGATAAGTACGCTTTAAGAGGAACGAATGAACTGAAATATAAAGTTGACGGCAAAACAACAAGAGAAGGCGGAGACTATAAAGTTGATGCATCTTTCGATAAGGCTCCGAAAAGCTTTCTTGAGTATGCGAAAGAACAATGGGATAAATTTAAAACTCAGGAACTAAACTGATAAACTTTCTCAATGTGAAAAAAATTTTTATAATAATTTTTTTTCTTTCTGTTTATAATCTGTTCGGGCAGTTCAAAAGTGATATGCCCGTTTCAGAGCTTGAGAAAAATTTTCACATTAAAAAAAATTTCCGTAATATCGCTAATTATAAAAGCGATACAACTATAAATGTAAATTATTATAAGCTTGAGCTTGCTCTGCAAACGGCGCCGAATTTATTAACAGGCAAGGTTACAATTAATTCTTTGGTAACCGTTGCTGCCATTAATTCTTTATTCTACGATTTGAGCAATGTTCTTACCGTTGATTCAATCACTTCAACGGCAGGAGCAACAAGCTTCTCACATACTAACGATAAAATTCAAATTGCTCTTCCCCGTTCATTCATTCAAAATGAATTAACATCAATAACAATTTATTATCACGGACTGCCTGACCCAACAGGCTTCGGAAGCTTTGAGTTTGGCAGCCATAATAATACTCCTGTGATTTGGACATTAAGCGAGCCATTTGGCTCCAGTGACTGGTTTCCCTGTAAAAATGTACCGGATGATAAGGCAGATTCATGCGATGTATGGCTTACGTGCGCTGAAAATTTTACAGCTGTATCTAATGGTTTATTAAAAGAAGTTACAACAAACGGCAACGGAACGAAAACATTTAAATGGCACGGGTCATATCCTATAGCAAATTATCTGATATCTCTTGCTGTTACAAATTATATACAGTATGATTTATACTTTAAATATTCTCCTACTGATTCAATGCCGTTCAATAATTTTATCTATCCCGAACACTTTACCACACTAAAACCACAAATAGATAAAACAATTGACATGCTGAGTTTTTATTCGTCAATATACGGGTTCTATCCTTTTATAAAAGAAAAATACGGACATGTTGAATTCGGCAGACTGGCCGGCATGGAACATCAGACAATTTCTTCCATGGGATACTGGAGCGACGATATAATTGCGCACGAGCTAACTCACCAATGGTTTGGCGATAAAATTACCTGTAAAGACTGGCACCATATCTGGCTGAATGAGGGCTTTGCAACTTATGGAGAAGCATTGTATGAAGAGCACGTCCGCGGGAAAATCGGCTACGAAGGATTTATGCAGGCTATAATGAATAATGCAAAAAATGCGCGCGGGTCGATTTACGTACAGGATATTGAAAGCGTTGAGGAAATATTTGACGGAACGAGAACATACGCAAAAGGCGGGACCGTCCTGTACATGCTTAGAAATGTTATAGGAGATTCTTTATACTTTGCATCTATAAAACGATATGCCGCCGATACAACTATTGCATATAAAAATGCCGTGACTGAAGACTTTCAAAGAAATGTAGAAGCGGTTACAGGGCAAAATCTGAATTATTTTTTCAGGCAATGGATTTACGGAGAGAATTATCCTAAGTATAATGTTAGCATGAATTCATCTGATGCGGGGAACGGGTTTTATAATACGGCAGTAAAAATAGACCAGGAAGTAAATATTAACCCTGCCTATTTTACTATGCCGGTAGAGATTAAATTATTTTTTGATGAAGGTGACACAACGTTTACAGTTTTTAATAATGCGCAGGTACAGACATTCAATTTTATCACAAAGCAAAAGACGAACGTTTTTAAAGTTGACCCTGATAATAAAATATTATGCAAGATAACGGGTGATGAACCCGTTACTCCGGTAAGCTATTCGCTTTCACAAAATTATCCTAATCCTTTCAATCCGTCGACTACAATTACATATCAGATTTTAAGAAGCTCAGATGTGCAGTTAAAAATATATAATATGCTGGGTCAGGAAATAAGAAATTTCTCCTATATAAATCAAAAAGACGGCAAATACAAAATTATATTTGATTCCTTCGGATTATCTTCCGGAACATATTTTTATAAGCTTACGGCTACGGATACAAAGTCCGGCGAAGTGCTTTTTACTGACTCAAAATCTATGGTATTGGTAAAATAAAATCAGTTCACTGCAACGTACAAATCGCACTCGGAATCACCTGCATCTCCGTCTTTAAATCTTTCATCATATACTTCAAAATCAGGTGCATCAAATTTTTTCTTGTTAGCCGGGTCCTTAACCCATTTACCATAAACATAAGCAACAGTCTGTGGGAAATCTCTAATTAACCCTTTGTGTGTAAATACTGCGTATTTGTTATCGGGAATTTCAACTGTGTCGAATCCTTCGGGGAGATTTTCAAAATCGCTCACGGCTACTCCCGCTATATAATAAACATTTCCTTCGGCATCCATATCGTAGCAGACCCCGTAAGTTTCATCTTTATTTATTCTGTTCGGTGCTTCATCTATTCTTGGTACGAATTTATCCCAAAGATGACCGATATCAGGCTGTGGATTTTTACCTATATATTTTAATCCTGCTACTTTAAATCCTTTTCTCTCTGTGAATTTTGGTTCCATTGTTTAGATTATTTAATTTTAAAATTTATATAATTTGTTGTAATGTATCAATTTTACTTTGAAGTTTTTTATCAATGACAGAGCTTTGTATTAAATTATATTGATCCGGATAAAATATTTTTTCAATTTTTTTATCGTTCAGGTAATGAATTTCATCACATATTCCCGTTAGTGTTTCAAGTATGTGTGAAGTTAAAATAATAATTTTTCCTTTTTCTTTAAACTGCTTTATTACATTATTCAATACCTGATTGGTTTCCATATCAAGATTATTGAACGGTTCATCAAGCAAAAGCAAAGGACGCTCCAATGCAAACACTCCTATAGCAGCAAGCTTTTTCTTCATGCCGGAAGAATATGTTTCCACCGGCTCGTCTAAAGGAAGTTCAAAAATGCTGTTCCATTTTTCTATATTAAAATCAGAATGTTTCCATTTAATAATATTTAAATATTCCCGCCCTGTTATTTTTGAGTAAAAATAATTGGCGGTTTCAAGGTAGCCTATATCACTAAGTCTGATATCTCTGTTACTGAATTCTATTTTGCCTTTATCTAAAGCAACAATTCCGCAAACAGCTTTTATAATAGTAGTCTTGCCCGAGCCGTTTAATCCCATCAGTCCGTAAATTTTCCCTTCATTTGCTTCGAAAGAGAAATTTTCAAGAACTAAATGCTCTGCGTATTTCACATTTATATCTGATATTTTCAGCATAGGTGTTTTAGATGTAACAATATTATTCTGTATCTAAATTAATTCTTTTCGTATAATATATATAGAATAAAAAATGGCAACAGAATTTTATATAGTAAAGTTAAGATTACTCTCCGCTTTACGCTGGATAATGGAGCTGGGTTTCGTAAGGATTATTATCTTGATATTACTCGCAGCGGGAGTGTATAATTCTTTATACGATATGCGCAACGCCCCAACAGGAATAGCAGCCATTATGCTTCTTAGCGCAAGTATAGTTTATTCAGTTCACTTCTCAAGAAAGGATGAGTTCTTTCTAAGGTCACTTAATATAAATAAAAAGCTCCTCTTTACACTAGAGTACTTTCTATATTCTATGCCATTCGTAATTTTAACTCTCTGCTCTGACAAGTTTTATTTTACAGCTATTCTTTTTATTCTGATTAGCATAATAGTTAATATTAAAAGCGGCAATAGTTTAAAAATAAATTTCTCCTCAGAAAAATCAATTTTTCCGGTCTATGCCTTTGAGTGGATTGCCGGACTGCGGGTTAATTTTATTCCGATTTTCATTATCTATTTACTTGGGCTGGTGTTCTGTTTCCACATTGCCGGCGGAGTGCTTGCAATTATTCTTCTCACTCTTATTTTTTCATCTTTCTTTATAGAAAATGAACAGTTGTTGTTTATTGAGGTTTACCAACTCGGTGAAAAGAAATTTTTGTCAGAAAAAATTATTCAATCTACAAAAATTTTTCTGACAATTGTTTTGCCGTTAGTATTGCTTCACCTTATATTTTTTTATGAAAGATGGTATTTAATCACGGGCGTTACCTTTATCTGCCTGATAATTATTTTAGCTTCCGTACTTACAAAGTATGCTTTTTATTCGGAAGAAATATCAAGCTCGAAGATGAATTACATTATTAACGGCGTAATTGTGTTCTCATTTGTATCTGCTTTTTATATGACGGGACCGTTTCTTTTCCCGCTTCCCTTCATTATGACGGTATATTTATATAAAAAAGCCTCACAAAACCTCAAAAATGTACGTTATATAGCTTTTTAATTCTGATGGTGGAGCTATTATGTGTATTTATTTGTTGAATTTAATAGATTACATTAGTGGTCAATTAATTAAAACTATTTTTATTAAAAACTATATCCCTAAACAAAAAATGAAAACAAAATATTTTTTACTTTTTCTTTTGCTTGCATGCATAGGGGGCAGCAATGTGAAGGCTCAATACGTTTTGCAGGATGCATATCCTACTCTCACATTCGCTAACATTACAGATGCAGCGTTAGCACCTGATGCCTCTAACAGGCTTTTTGTTGTGACACAAAGAGGAAGAATCTATGTCCTTAATATGTCTACCACTCCACCTACATCAAAACTATTTCTTGATATTTCCGGAAGAGTCTCTCCTTCAGGAAGTGAAACTGGTTTACTTGGACTATCGTTTCATCCAAGCTATGTAACAAACGGTTATTTCTTTGTTGATTTTACGAATACGCCTTCAGGCGGCTCGCTTACATCATACGTCGTAAGATATCAGGTAAGCCCTTCGAATCCTGATTCTGCTATGGCAAGTTCCGAGCAGATTTTCTTGACTCAGGTCCAACCATATTCGAACCATAATGGTGGAAAAGTTGAATTTGGTCCTGACGGATACTTATATATTGGTTTTGGTGACGGCGGTTCAGGCGGCGACCCTCAGGGAAATGGACAAAACAGAGCTACGTGGTTAGGAAAATTATTAAGAATTGATGTCAATACACCTTCGGGCGGAAATCAGTATTCGATTCCTCCTTCAAATCCTTATTTCGGAAGCTCACAATACAAACAGGAAATTTTTTGTTACGGAATGAGAAACCCATGGAAGTTCTCTTTTGATTTACCCACAGGAAGATTATGGTGCGCAGATGTTGGTCAAAGCGCAAGAGAAGAGGTTGATATCATTGTAAGCGGCGGAAATTATGGATGGAACGTTATGGAAGGAAATATCTGCTACAGTCCTTCATCAGGCTGTGATACTTCAGGAAAGATAAGACCAATTATGGATTACGGCAGAAGTGATTGCAGCTCTATCACAGGCGGATATGTAGTAAGAAGCAGCTCGCAGCTCCCGCTGCTTGAAGGCCAATATGTATTCGGTGATTATGGTACAAGAAAAGTTTTTGCTATAAATTATAACGGCTCAACAGCAACTTCAACATTGCTTTTAACTGCCAGCAGCGCTATTTCTTCATGGGCAGTTGATAAAAGTAAAAATATTTACGCATGCACATACGGAACATCAGGAAAGTTACTGAAGCTTGTAGATACAAGAGTAGGAGTTGAAGGTCTTGGAAATATCATTCCTGATCAGTTCTATTTATTACAGAACTATCCAAATCCTTTCAACCCATCTACAAAGATTACATTTGCGCTTCCACAATCAGGAAATGTAACTTTAGCAGTTTATGATAACTCAGGCAAAATTGTGCAGACTTTAGTTAACAACGAAAACATGAGCTCAGGCACATATACAAAGGATTTCAACGCGGGTAATTTATCAAGCGGTGTTTATTATTACAAGCTTGTAACAAACAGTTTCAGCGAAACAAAGAAGATGCTTTTAGTGAAGTAATCTTTTAGAAATAGTTTTAAAAAAGAAAACCCTTTGTGAAGAAAATTCGCAAAGGGTTTTTTGTTTTACGCCGGGCTTTAAAATAAATTATTTTATTAAAATCATTTTTTTAGTTTCTATAAAACTCTCGGTTACAATAGAATAGAAATAAATTCCTCCTGCATATCTTGATGCATCCCAGTTTACTTCGTAAATCCCTGCTGATAAATTCCTTTCCATTAATGTTTCAATTTCCTTTCCCAAAATATCATATACAATTATCTTAACCGACGAGTTATCTGCAAGCTGCGATAATTCAAATTTAATTTTTGTGGATGGGTTAAACGGATTTGGGTAATTTTGAAAGAGATTATATTTATTTAAAGTTAACTCACTATTGGCAATAGATACAATGCCGCCAGTGGTTGTCTTAGCAATCATTCCGGATAATCCCACTACATAACCTGTTTCTGCACTTGTGAAAAAAATCCCTGTTGTACTTGCAGGAGAATTTAATTCAAACCAGTTTTCACCTGCGTTTGTTGTTTTTAAAATAGCGCCCCAACCGTCTGAGATATATCCCGTCTGTGAGTTAGGAAATTCTATCTGACCTGAGAGATATCCGGCACCTGTGTAGTTCGGTACCCAGTTAATGCCGGCGTTAGTTGTTTTCCACACTGTTCTAACATAAGTACCCTTTAGCGAATGTCCTGCAGCAAATATTGTATCGCGATTTATAAATTTTATATCCCAGGCATAATATACATCACTTTTAGGAATTGTATCAAAAGTAATTCCACCATTCGTTGTTTTTCTTAGGTTGTTTCCGCCGCCAACGTATCCGGTATTTTCATCTATAAAATTCACTGACCAGTTTTGTCCTCCGATATTGTTATTAATGAACCAGGTTACTCCGCCATTTGTCGTTTTAAAAAACAATGTATATTTGCAAACTCCAAACCCTGTGTTTTCATTTAAAAACTGAAGGTCGGTGACAAGAGTAAATTCAGTTGCGAGAGGATACCATGTAAGACCATCATTTGTAGTTTTATACATTGCAAAATTAAAATCATCGGCCATATAATCCGTTAAATACCATGTATTTCCTCCGGCAAAAGCTATTGCCCCGAATCGCGTTTTACTGTTGCCCAATGTCGTCTTAGTCCAGTTAGCTCCTGCGTTTGTGGTTTTGTATATGTTTTGAGACCAGGCTTTTATAAATCCTGTATTAGAGTTTTTAAATACCACGTCTTCCAGGTCATCCTGCTGAGGGACCTGAAAATAAATCCACCCCTGTTGCGCAAAACAGATTGAGGAAAGAAAAATAAATATTAACACAAATATTTTTTTCATTTTATTAAAATCATTTTTTTTGTTTCTTTTATTCCATCAGTTAGCAGCATATAGAAATAAACTCCCGCTGCATACTTTGACGCATTCCAGTTAACTTCGTGTACTCCGGTAGTTAAATTTTCATCAAGCAAAGTTTCCAACTTTCTTCCGAGAATATCGAAGATTATTATCTTTACGTTTTCATTTTTTGGCAAATCAAATTTAATTTTTGTAGAAGGATTAAAAGGGTTGGGATAATTTTGATAGAGAGAAAAAGATTTTTGAATGGATTCATTCGTATTAACAAACATTGACATTCCGCCGTCAGTGGTTTTCGCAATTTGCCCCTTGTATCCACCCATATATCCTGTTTCAGCATTTAAAAAGCTCATTGCATAATAGTTTCCTTCCGGAGCTTTGATCTGAAACCAATTATCACCACCATTTGTGGTTTTATACATATATTCCTGTCCGTCATAAACATATCCTGTTTTTGAATTAGGAAATCTAAGTGGACCATTAAGATAGTTTGAGACGCTATACAATTTTGGTATCCAAGTAATACCAGCGTTTGTAGATTTCCAAACTGTTCCTTTGTTTAGATAATAACCCGAAGTGTAATCGTGAGTAGTTCCTGAAGCAATAATTGTATCACGACTTAAAAATTTTACATCCCAAACATAGTCAAGATATGTACGTGAAATTGTATCGAATGAGATACCCCCATTAGTGGTTTTCCTTAAATGATTTCCGCCGCCAACATAACCCGTATATTCATCAATGAAATTTACTGTCCAGTTCTGACCACTTCTAAGACTATCGTTTTTAAACCAATTAATACCGCCGTTTGTGGTTTTAACAAATCTACTATATTTGCAAACTCCGAATCCGGTATTTTCATTAATAAACTGCATATCCGTAATTCCTGAAAAACCGGGATTACTTGATGTCCAGTTCAGACCATCATTAGTTGTTTTTAAAAGTGTCGGGTTAAAATAGTCTGTCAGGTACCAGGTACTTCCTCCTGCATATGCCATTGCCCCGAACTCAGTATTACTTACTCCCAAAGTATATTTCGTCCAGTTTACACCGCTATTTGTAGTCTTAAATATATTTTTTGACCATCCCATGGCAAAGCCGGTATTATCATTTTTGAAGATAATATCGTCTATCTCATCTGTAAGCTGAGCGCTGTTATAATTTACCCATGAATTTCCTGCATTTGTTGTTTTAAGATTTAATCCAATGGTTCCGACTGATATTCCTGTTGTCTGATTAAAAAAATAAATTGAATTAGGATATGTATCATAGTTTATAGTGGGATTGGCGATAGCTGTTGTAGTCCAGTTTTTACCAGCGTTAGTCGTTTTGCCTAAAAGGTTGTTATCAAAAATCGCATATCCGCTGTTATCATCAAAAAATCTCATATCACGAACATTGCGTCTTACAGAGTCCCCCCAAGTGATTCCTCCGTTTGTAGTTCTCATAAATAACCCTGAACTATTATACCACGCAAAAAGAAATCCGGTGTTTTTGTTTATAAATTTTGTTCCACTCAGTATATCTCCAAAGTTACTTGGTATAGTATTCCAGGAATTGCCTCCGTTAGTTGTTTTCAATATTTTAGAACTATAGCTGTAGGGAAATATATTGTATTGGTATTTATAACCGACAGCGTAACCTGTTGACTGATTGAGAAAACTGCAACCTCGAAGATATGAACTATCCAACGAATAGGTTTCATGCCAATTCAGTCCACCATCGGATGTTCTAAAAATCTTACTTTTTCTAGTAGAATCAGTAACAATATTAAATCCCAATGTTTTAGAAATAAACGAAACTCCATTATAGTTATATGGAAACTGTGTAACAAACTTCCAACTCTCACACCCATCTGTAGTTTTTATTAATTTTCCTGAACCCATTACTGCATAAGCAATTGAACTGTCTAAAATGGAAAAACTGCCAAAAGGTAAATCAGAAACATTAAAATTTATTTCCCGCCATGTTTTGCCTGCATCGTTTGTTTTAAAAATACTGTTGTTACCTCTGCACATTCCTGAACTCTCACTGAACATTACTAATCCAAAACGGTCTATTCCGTCAGGAGTTGGATTTAAAAAATACCACCCCTGTTGTGCAAAACAGATTGATGAAAGAAAAATAAATATTAATACAATTATTTTTTTCATTTTATTAAAATCATTTTTTTTGTTTCTTTTGTTCCGTCGGTTAGCAGCATATAAAAATAAACTCCCGCTGCATAGCGCGATGCGTTCCAGTTTACTTCATGTATACCTGCGGTTAAATTTTCATCAAGCAAAGTTTCCAACTTTCTTCCGAGAATATCGAAGATTATTATCTTTACGTTTTCATTTTTTGGCAAATCGAATTTAATTTTTGTAGATGGGTTGAAAGGGTTTGGATAATTTTGATAGAGGGAAAAAGTTTGAGGAATATTAACAGGAAACACAGGAATAGAAGAGGGTGCACCGCCGCCATCTGTAGTTTTCAGAATCCCTCTGTAATTACCGACACTATATCCCGTTACCGAATCTACCATACTAAACCCTGCGATACTCCCAATACCGGGGTTAATTTTAAACCATTGTTCCCCTTGATTAGTAGTTTTATACATTATACTGTAACCACTTATGTAGCCAATATGTGCGCTTGGAAACTCCATGTGGCAGTACGTAATTCCGGGAAGTGATGTAAAACTCCAGCTGTTTCCACCGTTAGTTGATTTGTATACTCCGTTATAAGCTGCAATAAAGACGGTATCACGATTTATGTATTTAATAAAAGTGCCATTAGAAACATTCCTCAGTGTATCCCATGTAACTCCTCCATTAGAAGTTCTTACTAACATTACGCCTCCCGCTATTCCTATATTCTCGTTATAAAAATCAACGGACCAGTTTTCATTATAACTTAAAATATTATAAATACTCCAATTCATTCCGCCGTCAATAGTCTTTGCAAATAAATTTCTTTTAGAAACTGCAAAGCCTGTATTTTCATTTATGAATTTTATTTTTAAAACATTAAAATTATTCAGGTTTATATTATGTGTACTCCAGTTAGTTCCTGCGTTTGTTGTTTTATAAACTTTGTCCCCGGCTGCTCCATAAATAACATTCTTATTCACAACCGACATTGTATATATATACCAGCTATAAGGCAAAGTGGGTTTTAATGTATCAAAGCTGATACAGCCGTTTGTTGTTCTGTAAACCTTTCCATCGTATCCACTTATATATCCGGTGTTTATATCGCAAAATCCGGCTTCAACAAAATTTGCATCAAGTATAGACTTTGTATATTTGGTCCAGTTTAGTCCTGCGTTTGTAGTTTTGATTATTTCCCCTGTACCTCCCGCTGCAACAATTTTCTGATTACTAATTACGGAAAGCTTGTTAACCGATGCTCCGTTTAAATTGTTTATATAGCTTGTGCTCCAGTTCAATCCTCCGTTATAAGTTTTTATGAAAGCATTATTCGATACAGCGTAACCCGTATCATTTCCTGTAAAATATAACTGACCAAATCCACTGAAATTTTGCGCAACATTCCAATTCATTCCGCCATTTGTTGTTTTCATTAATCGAACATTACTAGTATTATCATCTACTCTACCATAAATAAAGCCTGTAAAGGAATTTGTGAAAAATAAATTGTTAAGTCTTAAATATAAATTATTTGGAATAGAGTCCCAGCTAAAACCGTTATCTAATGTTTTGAAAACTTTTGTTTTGTAAACAGAATTATAAACAAATTGATATTGTTCGCCAACAACATATCCCGTGGACGAAACAAAAAACATATCGGTAAAGGTGCAGTCATAGCAGGAATATTTTTCTTCCCAGTCCGTTCCGCTATTTGTAGTTCTGAAAATTGCAGCGCTATAATTATTTGTAGGCGAAAGACCTAATGCAAATCCGGTTGAAGTATTCTGAAAAAAAATCTTTTTGATAACTTTATTGGGAGTGCTTCCCGAGAAGTACCAGTTCAGTCCGCCATTAGTTGTCTTCACAATTTTTCCCGAATCAAGAACAATATATCCTGTTGACGAATCAACCATAAACAAACTTATATTACTCAATACCCAAGGCATGTGAACTCTGCTCCAGTTTACTCCGCCATTTGTCGTTCTCAAAATCTCATTTGTTGTGATGCATACTCCTTTATTTTCATTAAGCATCTTTATATCAATGATAGCATTTCCTGTCGGTGTCGGGTTCAGAAAATACCATCCCTGCTGCGCTAAACAGATTGAGGAAAGAAAAATAAATAATAGAGTTAGAATTCTCTTCATGGTTTAATCATTATACAGTCAATTTATTAATTAATTAGCGGCAAACCAAAGATTTTTTTGGGCTAATGCCCTTTTTGTAACCTATTGATTGTTTGGAGTTTGAAGTGAATTTAAGAATTAATGGCAAATAACCTGTTCAGTTATTTTATTTGCAGGTTCAAGTTTGGGGCTAAGATATGGTATGCCGAGATTCATTCCGCGCAGGATAAATATTAATGCAAAGAGCAAAGCAATGGCGGGTGAAAGCTTATTTATTTTTCTGCGTAAATTAAGGCTTACAAAATTTCTTGACATCGAAATACCAAGCATCATAGGCAATGTCCCAATTCCGAAAAAAGCCATGAAGAGCGCGCCGCCTAATGGGGTTCTCAGCGCTACGGCGCCCGTCAAAGCTATATAAACAAATCCACAGGGGAGAAATCCGTTTAATGCTCCAATGCCGAACAATGAAGCTTTGGAATTTTTTGAATAAAACTTTGCAAAAATATTTTTGAAAAAAGACAAATTACTTTTACCGCTTTCTATCTGAAACAAATTAGTATTTTTTTTAAGAAGCGGTTTTATAAGATAAAAAATTATTGCAATGCCTATGGCAATTGAAATAATCTGTTGAAAGCCGGCCATAAAAATTCTTTCACCGAAGAATCCGAATATCATTCCGAAAAATGTATAAGTAACTACTCTTCCGAAATTATACAAAACTCGTTCAATCAGAAAATTTAATTTGGTTTTATTAGAGGATGGCAGGGATAAAGCAATCGGTCCGCACATAACTGCGCAGTGAAAGCTGCCTAAAAGTCCCAATAAAAATCCTGCTAATACTTCCATATTACTTGTAATAAAATCAATTAATAAAAATTTCTGTCTGGGTAAAATATTCTTTATCGTTCATTTTCCAGATAATTTCTGCTTTCCAGTTACCTTTATCCATTCTTTCGGTTGGTATTAACTGAACGCCGTTTTCATCCTTGCTGATATCAACACTGAAATCTTTTTTCTTATCCATTGCCCGGTAAAAATTTATTTTACCTGTGGTGTTCTCTTTGAAATCAGGAAATTTAATTTTTATTGTACCAGAAGCATTTTCAATTATTGGTTTTTCCGTCAATAAATTTGTTCTGTTTATCATATCAATTCTTTCCTGATATTTCAGTTCTTTTTCATAATAGTTTTCGGAAACTAAGTCTATATTTTTTGACATGGAAATACCGACCATTGTACCAATTCCCCCTGCAAAAATTATAAATGCTATTATTATTTTTACACCCCAGCTTATTTTCATAAGTATAATTTAAAATTATTTTGTATTTGATAAAGGTCCGTTGAACGAAGATTCGAGCTCATTCAACAGTTTATCTCCCGCGAAAACCTGAACCGTAAATGGCGTATTCATCATTTTTATTTTATCTCTGGCAACATACACAATAAACTTACCTTCTATTATTCCTGCAGGAGCAAGATTAAAATCGCTTCCTATCATTTTTATTTCACCATCAAGACCTTTTAATTTCAGCGTTACAGGAACTTCTTTCAGAGTTTTATTTGCTAAGTTTATATTGTATAAATTTGTAATTCTGTTATCGGGCTGCTCCTGATATAGCAAACCGGGAGTTCTTAATAAAGTAACGTCTATTTCTTTTCTGTTTGCAAATAAAACTATCTGCAGAGCAATCAAAACCAACAGTACTATTGAATACCCAATTTCTCTCGGTGTAACTTTAAATTTTTTCCCTGTCTCTATTCCAACTGCCGAATCATATCTTATAAGTCCTCTGGGCTTATTTATCTTATCCATTACTATATTGCATGAGTCGATACATGCTGTGCAATTTACACATTCCAGCTGCGTACCGTTTCTTATGTCAATACCTGTCGGACATACGTCAACACACATTTTACAATCTATACAATCGCCTTCTGTTCTTTCTTCATTTTTTCTTATCTTGCCTCTTGGTTCACCGCGTTTATAATCGTATGCAATAACAATTGAGTTCTTATCTAAAAGAACTCCCTGCAATCTGCCGTAAGGACAAACGTAGATACAGGCATACTCTCTGAAATAAGCAAAGACAAAATAAAATATGCTTGTAAAAAGCAAAATTAAAAATAATCCGCTTAAGTGATTAGATGGATTATCGGTAACAATTTTTTTTAACTCCTCTATACCAATGATATATGCTAAGAAAGTGTTACCGATAAGAAATGAAATAAAGTAAAATATTCCCCACTTAGAGAATTTCTTTACTATCTTGCTTCCGGTCCACGGATCTGAATTTAATTTTCTCTGCTTGCCTGCATCGCCTTCTATCCAATATTCGATTTTTCTGAAAACCATTTCCAGAAAAACTGTCTGAGGGCATGCCCACCCGCAAAATAATCTTCCGAATATTACCGTGAACAGTATAACAAAAACTATAATTGAAATCATCGCAAGCCCGAACAAGTAAAAATCCTGCGGTACAAATGCAAATCCGAATAAGACAAATTTCCTCTCCACAAAATTAAAAAGAAAGAGAGGGTGTCCGTCGTATTTTAAAAAAGGAGTGCCGAATAAAATTGTTAGAAGTAGAACGCTGAACCACGTTCTTAGGTTATAAAGTTTACCTTTAGGTTTTCGAGGATGAATCCATTTTCTTTTACCTTCCTTACTTACTATCGAAATCTTATCTCTGAATATTTGAGTAGTTCCGTTATCTTCTTTCATATGATGTGTCATAAAATTTTTTTAGCCAAAAAAAATTAACCACGTTAAACCTCCCCACATCGCGCCGAGGCGCGAAGGGGCTTGGGCTAGGGGAAGTTATAACGTGGCGTAGTTCATAAGATCTATTTTTTAATTTTTGTTGAATCGGTTTTTACCGAGTCAGTTTTAACTGTTAAACTATCTGTGTAAATCGTTCCTTCAGGCTGCTTTCCGTTTGCAGGGTTTGTGCCCTTCAAAGTTAGAATGTAATTTGATACTGCCTGCATTTGTTTAGGATTTAACTGGTTCTGCCAGCTTATCATACCCTTTACAGGAACACCATATTTCACTGTTTTGAAAACGTTTACTACACCGCCGCCGTGAATCCAGAATTCATCTGTAAGGTTTGGTCCGATGAGTCCGCCGCCTGCAGGTCCGTGACATACAGTACAGTTTGCATTAAAAATTGTTTTTCCCTCTGTAATAGTTGCATCATCTGTCATTAGTTTTACTGTATTCTCGTTTATAAACGCACCGGTTCTTATAAGTTCATCTCTTTGCATTGCTGCAACTTTCATTTCATCGTTATATTCTTCTGCAGAAAGTCCGCTCATTTTGAAAACGTGATAGTTAAGTACATATAAGAATGCAATTACTATTGTACCATAGAATAAAATATTGAACCATGGCGGTATTGTATTATCAAGTTCGCGAATTCCATCGAACTCGTGGTCCATCATAATATCTTTTTCTTTTTCAATCGGCACTGAGCGTGTCAGCATTTGTCTTAGTGATGCCCATGCTTTTGCTCTTTTCGGCGCACCTACTGTAATTCCTTCGATGTTTCCGAAGTAAATCACCATGAACAGCATAAATGCAATTCCTATGATTGTACCCGCTGCTATATAGTTCTGGTCTAATGCCGGTCCGGTTGCAGTTGGTGTAGTTGTTGCCGTCTGCGCAAAAGCTGCAGCAGAAAAGGCAATCAAGGCAAATACTGTAAATAAAATTGTTTTAAGTTTCATTTTTTGATTACTCAAATTTTTATTATCAAAATTTATTTTTCAAATGGAAGTTCGCTCATTTTTTCTATGTATTTCTTATCTACTTTCAAAACCCAGATTGTTAATCCGATGAAGAATAAGAGAAATACAATCAGAGAAAATACAGGATAGATTGCTATTCCTTCTATCGTTTTAAATATATTATCGAACATTTTTTATAATTAAAATTTTCAAATTTATTTAACAGTCGTTGTATCACCTTTTATATCTGTTCCCATTCTTTGAAGATATGCAATCAGAGCAATGATTTCTTTGTTGCTTTCCGCAGGCGCTCCGTTCTTCTGTAAGTCCGTAGCTAATTCTTCTGCCTGTTTAGTTAAGTCCTGCAATGCCTGTTTTTCATATCCCGGCGCATAAGGAACTCCAAGTGTTCTCATCACATTTATCTTGCTCTCCAAAGTCGAGTTATCAAGATTCTGTTTCAGCAGCCAGTCATAGTTAGGCATAATAGAACCCGGCGAAACGTTGCGCGGATTTTCCATATGATTATAGTGCCATAAGTTAGGATACTTCTTTCCTATTCTCATTAAGTCAGGACCAATTCTCTTTGAACCCCATTGGAATGGATGGTCATAAACAAACTCGCCTGCTTTTGAATATTCGCCGTATCTTTCTGTTTCAGATCTGAATGGTCTTATCATCTGTGAGTGACATGTGTAGCATCCTTCTCTTACATATAAATCTCTTCCCTGTAATTCTAAAGGAGTATATGGTTTTACACTCGGTATCGTCGGTATATTTGATTTTATCATGAACGTCGGTATCAACTCAACTGCACCGCCGATAATAACTACAACTGTCGCAAGCAGAGCAAATTTTCCCGGACGTGATTCAAGGAATCTGTGTTTAGAGCTTCTGTCGGCATAACCCTTTTCAATTGCAGGTGCTTCAGCAGGTTCATTTGCTTCCAGTGAACCCTGCTTTACTGTCTTTATTAAATTTACTACCATCACTATCACACCCGTCAGATACAATGCACCGCCGAATGCTCTAATCATATACATCGGAATTATTTGAACAACTGTTTCTAAGAAATTAGGATACTGAAGAATTCCTAATGGTGTGAACTGTTTCCACATTAATGATTGTGTAATACCTGCCCAGTACATTGAAGCGGCATAGAAAACAATTCCCAGCGTGCCGATCCAGAAATGGAAGGCAGCCATTTTTTTAGAGAATAAAGTTGTTTTATAAATTCTTGGGATGAGCCAGTAAAGTATTCCGAAAATCATAAATCCGTTCCAGCCAAGTGCGCCTATGTGCACGTGTGCAACAATCCAGTCAGTAAAGTGAGCAATGGCATTAACATTCTTTAAAGAAAGCATTGGTCCTTCAAATGTAGCCATACCGTAACTTGTAACTGCAACAACCATGAATTTTAAAGTAACATCGTCTCTAACTTTATCCCATGCGCCTCTTAATGTAAGTAAACCGTTAATCATACCCCCCCATGATGGGGCAATAAGCATAATTGAAAATACCACACCAAGTGATTGTGCCCAGTCAGGCAATGAAGAGTATAATAAGTGGTGAGGACCTGCCCATATATAAATAAAAATCAGTGACCAAAAGTGAACTATTGAGAGCTTATAAGAATAAACCGGACGACCTGCCATTTTAGGAAGGAAGTAATACATCAAACCAAGGAAAGGAGTTGTTAAGAAAAACGCTACTGCGTTATGACCATACCACCACTGCACCAATGCATCCTGAACACCCGCATAAATAGGGTAACTCTTTAATAAGGATACAGGAAGCTCAATTGAATTTACAATATGAAGCACTGCTACTGTAACAACTGTAGCTATATAGAACCATATTGCAACATAAATGTGTTTCTCTCTTCTTTTAAAAATCGTTCCGAACATATTAATAGCAAAGATAACCCAGATTAAAGCAATCATAATATCGATAGGCCATTCAAGTTCTGCATATTCCTTACCGGCTGTAATACCGAGCGGAAGTGAGACTGCAGCACAAACAATAATAAACTGCCACCCCCAGAAATGTATCCTGCTCAGCAAATCACTGAACATTCTGGCTTTACAAACTCTTTGTAAAGAGTAATACACTCCCATGAACATTGCATTACCAACAAATGCAAAAATCACCGCATTAGTGTGTAATGGTCTTATTCTTCCGAATGTAGTGTACTGAGTGCCTAAATTATATATTGGACCAAAAAGCTGAAGAGCAGCTAAAAGCCCTACTATCATACCCACGACTCCGAATATAACCGTAGCTATCGCAAAATCCCTCACTATCTTATTATCATAACTGAATTTTTCAACAGTCATTTCTGTTTTTCTCCTTGGTGATTAAATATTATTTAAAACTCTTTTTAAGCGCTCGCCTACTTCATAAGCCAGGACTTTTAACTTAATGTTATCAATACCCGACATTGTTTCAAGCGGGTTAACAGCTGAAATTTCTGTTTCGCCTTCTTCCTGCTCCTGAACAATAAAATTACATGGAAGAAGTGTTCCTATTTTATCTTCCAGTAAAATTGCTTTATGAGCAAATTCAGGATTACATGCGCCGAATATCTTATAATTTCTGAAGTCGACGTCAATTTTTTTCTTGAAAGTTTCTTTCACGTCAATTTCAGAAATTATTCCAAACCCTTCTTTGGTGAGAGCTGATGTCATTTTTGTTATGGCATCATCAAATGAAAGACCTGTTTTTCTGGTTAAATAGTAGTTCATAATTTTTTATTTTCTGTTTCGCTTTGAATATTTTCCTCAAATAATATCCTTACAGATGGAGTATATCTGTCTTCGTACTGGCCTGACTTTACGGCCCAGATAAATGCAAACAAAAAAGTCATAGCTACTGTTATACTTGCTCCTATAAGAATAAACATCACATCCATTTTGTAAAATTTTATTTAAATTAATTTTTGTCTTTTTGCAAAATAATCTGTAAGAAATATTGCAAAAAGCACCACTGAAATTGAGCTAACCGGCATTAATATTGCCGCTACTATCGGTGATAACGTTCCCTGAACAGCATAATACAACCCTACAAAATTATAAAGCATAGAGAATGCAAAGCTTGCTTTAATAACATTCATTGTAGTCTTTGAAAAAATTAAATATTTATTAAGCTCTCTGAATTTTTCAGAACTCAATATTGCATCACATGAAGGAGAGAAGCATGTTACACTTTCGGTAACGGCAATACCTGCATCACTTTGCTTTAGCGCTCCGGCATCATTTAAGCCGTCACCTATCATTAATACTCTTTTGTTATTATCCTGTAAAGATTTTATATAATGCAGCTTATCTTCGGGTCTCTGATAGAATTTCATTGTAGATTCGGTTCCGAATATCTCCTGCAGGTTCTGCCTTTCGTTATCATTATCTCCGGATAAAAGTGTAAGCTCTTTACTTTGATTTAAATCTGTTATAAGTTCACTTAAACCTTTTCTGAAATAATTAAGAATTAAAAAATAACCTTTCAGTTTTCCGTTCTTGCTTACATAAACTTTTGAAGCTTTATTTTCAGTATCTTCTTTGTTATCTCCTGTCATTACAAATTCCAGCATTCCGATTTTATACTCGTTTTCACCGACAAACCCTTTAATCCCTTTTCCCGGAAACTCTTTGTAATTTTTTATTTCAAATTCATCATCGCATTTTACAGATTCATAAATTTTCTGGCTGAGCGGATGCGTAGAATTTTTCACAAGAGATTTTATCTCCGAGAGTTCTTTATTGCTTAATAAATTTCCGTAATAATTCAGTTCTGCATTTTTTACCTGTGTAATGGTTCCTGTTTTATCAAATACTATCGAATCAATTTTGGAAAGTTTTTCTATTACTCCGGTATTTTTCAGATAAAATTTATTTTTACCGAATATCCTCATCGTGTTTGAAAGTGCGAATGGGCCGGCTAAGGCTAACGCGCAGGGGCAAGCTATTACTAAGACTGCAGTGAATACATTGACTGCAATCTTTATATCTTTATTTAACCAAAAGGCCCCTGCGGTTATTGCAACAGCTAAAGTTATATATGTAAAATACTTAGCAATGACATCGTTTAATTTAGTTTTTTCGGTATCGGTCTTTTTAAATGCATCGTTATTCCAAAGCTGAGTAAGATAACTTTGAGATACATCTCTTACTACTTCCAGTTCTAATAAATCTCCTTCCTGCCTTCCCCCGGCGTATATAATTTCGCCGAATACTTTCTCCACTGGGGTGGATTCACCTGTAACAAAACTGTAATCTATCTTCGCATTTCCTTTAAATAATATGGAGTCGGCAGGAATAAGCTCTCCGTTTCGAATAACAATCCTATCCCCCTTAGCGAGCTTATTTATAGGAGTTGTGGTCTCTGTTTTATCTTTTAAAATTGTAACCGAGATAGGAAAATATGATTTATAATTTCTTTCAAAATTTAAAAAATCGAACGTCTTAGTCTGTATTAATTTTCCTATTAATAAAAAGAAAATTAAGCCTGTAAGCGAATCAAAATATCCTGCGCCAAATCCTGAAATTACTTCAAATACGCTTCGTAAAAATATTACTGCTATACCAAGTGAAATGGGTACATCAAGATTAATATGTTTTTGTTTTAACCCTATGAATGCCGATTTGAAATAATCTGATGCGCAGTAAAAAAATACAGGAGCGGATAATAAAATATTTAAATATCCGAACAGGTGTTTGTAGAAAGGATCAAGATTTCCAAGTGAAAGATATTCAGGAAAACTAAACAACATAATATTTCCAAAACAGAAGCCTGCAATTCCGATTTTATAATATAGTTTTTTTAATACTTTCGGTTTGTCATTTTCAGCTAAATCATCAATATTTATTGCCGGCTCATAACCAATACTATATAAAAGTTCTGCTATCTTCCTTAAAGAAGTTTCGCCTGTTTTATAAGTGATGAAAATTTTCTTCTGAGTAAAATCTGTTTTAGAATTTACAACTGCATGATCTATCTTATAAAGGTGCTCTAAAAGATAAATACAGGATGAACAATGAATTGAGGGTATATAAAAAGTAACTTTTGTGATTTCGTCGTTAGAGAATTCTATTATCTGTTTTGAAATTTCTTTATCATCCAGATAACTGAATTTTATTCCGGAACCGGATTCTTTTAAATTTATTCCGGGATGGTTTTCTAATGTATAATAACTGCAGAGATTACTTTGAAATAATAATTCATATACTGACTTACATCCCACACAGCAAAAACTTTTCTCATCGTATGAAATCTCATCTATACATTCGTCACCGCAGTGATAGCATATGTGTTTAGTTAATATGTCGGGATGTTGTGGCATTGAATAAATTTTTCATTACAAAAATAGAAAGATTTATCCGCCTGCCAAATGATTTCAGTCAGATTTAAATATGATATACATCATATTTTTAAATTGCTGTTTTATGCTGAGATGTAGAGAAAAAAGGTATATTAGGTAATATTTTGGGGATGTAAAATTACTTCATTTCAAAGCTCAATCTTACAATAGCGCTGTTCTCAACCATGGAATTCCGGGTTCCTGACATCACGCCTTGCATCCTTAAGCCAACAAATTGACCTGTGCCGCTTGTAACCTGTGTAGTTGCCTGAAATAAAGGGTTTTCTGAATTTGGACCGGCGCCTTGTGAAATACCCTGCGCCTGAATTGTGAATGAAGAACCGTCGGGAAAAGTAAACACGTAATAATCTGTGAAGGAGCCGTTGCCTTCAACATAATCATATATAAAATATGCCTTAACGGGGACTGATGTACTGTCGCCGAACATTGCAACACCTGCGCCTATTGCTGTTCCCATTCTGTGGTTAACAGTATCGGGTACTTCAATTACACTGCTTTGTGTTATCTGGTATTTTAAGGAAAATTTTAGATTAGTGCGCTGAAAAGAATATTGTTGTGAGTATGAATTTGATACAAATATGAATAAAAAAAGAGTAAGTATATATTTAAGCATAAGCAGCTTCTATTCCTCCGATCTCGCGAAGTTTATTTTCATTTATAATTCTGATTTTCTTTCCGTCAAGCTCAATAAGTTTTTCATTCTTGAAATCAGATAAAGTTCTTATTACGGTTTCAGTTGTAGTGCCTACAATGTTTGCAATATCTTCGCGCGGCAATACAATTTCTATTTTATTGTCATCCTGCTCTTTGCCTCTGAATGTATCTTTAAGATAAAATAAAGTTTCGGCTAATCTTTCTCTTACGCTTTTTTGTGAAAGAGATTGAATTTTTTCCATAGCAATTCCTAACTCTTTGCATAAACTTACCATCATTTGTTTAGAGATATAAGAGTTTTTCTGAAGCATTGTCAAAAAATCTTCTTTTCTAATCAAACATACAACTGTATCTTCAAGAGCTGTTGCAGAATTTGCATATCCTTCTTCAGCAATAATTGCGCGATAGCCAAGGAAATCACCGGGAACTCCAAATCCTGTAATTTGCTCTTTTCCGTCTTTACCGGTTCGGTATAATTTTATTTTTCCTTTGTTCACACAATACAGGCCGGGAGGAGTATTGCCCTCGTAAAAAATTGTCTGGCCTTTTTTGAAATGGTTACAAATTTTGTTGCAGTTAATTACTTCTAGGTCGTCTTCAAATGAAAAATTCATTAAAGAATCTGCCTTTGCTTCGCAATCTTCACAGTCTATTTTCTTTACTATCATAGTATAAAATTAACTTGTATACATTAAACTTTCCAATTATTAATTAATACTCTTTTTGCCTATTGTGCTGCTGAATTTATAAGTTCTTTTGCACTTGTTATTCCCGAGTCCGTTACTTTGTCACCACTAAGTAACTTTGCTATTTCCAGTACTTTCTCTTCTCCACTTAACTGTTTTATTTCAGCAATAGTTTCTTTATTTAAATCTTTCTTACTAACATAATAATGAGAATCGCTTTGAGATGCAATTTGAGGAAGGTGAGTAATTGAAATAATCTGATGCGATTTTGAAAGCTTTTTAAGCACTTTTCCTACTTTATCGGCAGTTTTACCGCTGATTCCGGCATCAATTTCATCAAAAACGAGAATTTCTATTTCATCGGAATCTGATAAAACTGACTTAATTGCAAGCATAACTCGCGATATTTCACCGCCTGAAGCTGATTTTTTTAAAGGTGAGAAATCCGAGCCTTTATTAGTTTTTATAAAGAATTCAATATCATCAAATCCGGTTGATGCAAGCAAAACTTTATTTTCCGAAAATAAGCTTTCTTCGGAAGTTTTATATATTTCAAAATTAACTTTGAACTCAGCTGATTCCAGTCCTACTTCTTTTAAAATACCCGTTACATTTTTCTCTAACTCTTTCGATTTCTTTTTGCGGATATCTGAAATCTCTTTAGCTATTTTATAAACTTCTTTCCTTTTTTCCGATATTTTTTTCGCAGCCTGCTCAGTTTCATAATCAAAGTTTTCAGCTATGTTAAGTTCCTTTGCAACTTCTTTAGCTTTCTCAATTATCTCATTTACTGAGAGCCTGTACTTCTTTTTTAAAAAATTAAGGCTGCCGAGGCGTTCACGAATCTGCTCAATTCTTTCCGCATCAAAATTTATATTTTCATTATAAGATATTAATGACGTTGAAACTTCCTGCACGTTTACCAGACTCTCTTCAAGGATTTTTATATTTTCTTCAAGCGAGTTATCAAACTTTAAAATCTTCTTTAACTCTTTTATTGATGATGAAAGCTCTTTTATAACATTTAAATCTGCCTCATATAAATGGTCGATTGAAGAGTTTAATGCAGTAGAAATCTCTTCAGAATTTTCCATTTTGTTAAGTTCAGTACGCAGTTCTTCATCTTCGTTCTCAACCGGATTTATATCGTTTATTTCCTTCAGCTGAAACTCCAGAAACTCTTTTCTTTCAGCCAGCTCATCTTTTTTACTTATTAAATTTTCGTAGTCCTTTATGCTTTCTTTTAGTTCACCGTAACTGTTTTTATACTTTTCCAGCAACCCTTCATTTTTTATATACTGGTCAAGAATACCTATGTGTGTTTCTTTATTTAATAGTGACTGATGTTCGTTCTGCGAGTGAATATCAATTATAATATTACCCAGGTCTTTTAAATCAGAAATATTTACAGGGACGTCGTTAATAAAATTTCTGCTAATCCCCTTTTTAAGTAAGTCTCTGCGGATAATTATATAACCGCTTTCATTCTCATTCTCCGATTCAATTTCTAAACTTTTTAATAACGCTCTTACTCTTTTATTATCCTTAAAATCAAAGTATCCTTCAATAATCATTTTATCGGAATCTTTTCTTATAAGAGAGTAATCTGCGCGCTCACCTAATATCATTCCGAGCGCATCAAGTATAATTGATTTACCCGCTCCCGTTTCTCCTGTTAATATATTAAGACCGGATGAAAAATTAATTTCAGCCTCTTTTATTATCAGATAATTTTTTATGAAAAGTTTTTCTATCATTTTACATCAGTAAAGTACAATCAAAAAGTTTTAACAACCGAACACTTATTACATTATATTATTTATTTAAAAGAAGTAGTAATAGTAGTAATGATGTTAACATTGTCAGTAAAGTATTAAAATCTATTTTTTGTATCAATTTTAAAAGAAGTAAGTCTAATAAGATTGTCAGTAAGTACCGGTGTTATAAACATTATTAACATTCACATTTTAAAAATATTTTAAATCATCTTTTATAACTAATAACTGCCGTCAACTAAAAAATTATGAATAAGTTATGAACATTATTTCTCATTTTATGGTAATTTTTTTGTGTTTTTTCTCCTTACGAAACTCCTGTTTCGTAAGGCAATATTCTTTTAAACTCTGTTTAATTGCAAAACGGAGTTTTGCGGATATATTCCGTCCCAAACAGGAGTTTGGGACGGAGAGAAATATTAGTAATTTGTTAGAGCTCTGTTCATTCGTATTGCTAATCAATGACGGATTTTACTGTTTGTCGTATTGTTTTTTCAATACTCATAAAAAATTTTCGAACGATTTTCATAATCTTGACGGGTTTTTGACGGATTTTAGTCCGCAAAATGTTAGAGCTAATTTCTCCCTATTACTACTAATAGGGAGAAATTAATATAGGTTATATTTACCCTTAAAATAAAAAAGGATGTAAATAAAATTCACATCCTTTTAAAATTTATACAAAACTGTTACAAAACTATTAATTGATAATTACTAATTGTTAATTGACTATTGCTGTCTTATTCTTTCCCTTAATTCATTTACATCACTCAAAACTTTTTTATCAGTTTTACACTGCTCCGATATTGTGTTGTATGAATAAAGCACTGTGGCGTGGTCCTTGCCGCCAAAGTTAAGTCCGATTGACTGCAATGTATATGTTGTAAGTTCTTTTGCCAGGAACAT
The DNA here is from genome assembly GCA_937974175.1 of uncultured Ignavibacteria bacterium. GTDB lineage: Bacteria > Bacteroidota > Ignavibacteria > Tepidaquicellales > Tepidaquicellaceae > JAFDZO01. Next base: position 1,707 of record CALJIG010000036.1, on the reverse strand, counting down.
AGCTGTCTGCCTTGCATACGCTACTTCCTTAGTTCTCTTCTTGGATAAAATTTGATTCTCGGAAATATTGAAGTATGCTGCTGCAGTAGAAATTATAGATTCGATTGTAATGTTCTTTACTCTCTTTGCGCTGCCAACAACTCTGTGTATAACCTTCTCTGCTATATCTAAAGTAATCTCCCCTTTTTTGCTGAATACACTTTCGCTTGTAATACCGACTATACATCCTTCAATTGTTCTTATGCTGTCTTTTACATTTGTAGCTATGTAATGTATAACATCTTCCGGAGCGAACATCTGATACTCATCAAGTTTCTTTTTAATAATTGCTACTCGCATTTCCCAGCTTGGCGGCTGGATATCGATTGTAAGTCCCCATTGAAATCTGGATATCAATCTTTCTTCAATTCCCTGAATCTGATTTATAGGCTTATCACTCGAAAAAATAATATGCTTTCCTTCAGAGAAAAGAGAATTGAAAATCTGATACATAAAATCCTGCGTCTTATCTTTTCCGCTCAGATTTTGTATATCATCAATTATTAAAACATCTAATGATTTATAAAACGAATCAAGCTGTGAAGGGCTGCCTGCATTTTGTGAAATGCCTGCGCGGTTTTTACTGATGCTGTCTATAAATCGGTTTGTGAAGTCAGGTGTAGTTGTATAGAATATTTTTTTAGTCGGATCTTTTCTTACTATTTCATTGCCGATTGCATGAATAAGATGAGTTTTACCTAACCCTACTCCGCCGTAAACAAAAAACGGATTGTATGCTTTACCCGGATTATTTGTAATTGCGTAGGCAATTTCAACTGCAAGCTCATTGCTCTCGCCTTTTACAAGATGCTCAAATGTGTATTTCGGATTTAGATTGTGTTCGTATTCTTCAGTTTGCTGAACAGGCTGCGGTATATCGTGCCTGTAAAGATTCTGACGGATATTATAAACATTGTTATCCTGTGCCGGTTCTTCTTTTTTTGTTTCTTTGTTTTCTGAAGAGTAATCCTGAACAGTATTTTTTATTTCGTATTGAAGCTTGCCGTTCTCGCCAAGCAGTCCGCTGGAAATAATATTTGAAATGTACTTGTTATATCTTTTTTCAATGATGCCGTAGTAATCTTCGCTTGGGACTGTAATAGTAAGTATACTGTTCTCAAAACTTTTTGGTTTTAAAATCGAGAACCACGTTCTTATTTCATTTTCCGGAATGTTATGCTTAAGTAAATCTAAAAAATTATTCCAAATCTCTTCGTGTTCAGCAGTAAATTCTTGTTTTGTCTTTAAATCTTTCTGTTTTTCTGGTTCTAAAATTGGGGTAGAGGATGTGTGCATTTAAATCTGTTTTTGTAAAATTATTAACAATTGAAAAATGGTTAAAAAACTACTTTAAGTCCTTACATTGGATTTCTCCAAAAATTCCCCATATTTATAAAAGCTTTTAACAGCCTTTAAATCCCGTAAAGAGTTGATTTTTACAGGTTAAAACAATGAATAAAAAGTTATTAACAACGATTGTTAATAATTATATATTCATAATACAGTATTTAGAAATTGTTTGGTGTGATGAAAAAGTTATTAACAAAGTTCTAACAGAAGAGTGTGTTTAAAATTTTCATACTAATATTACCAAAACCTTTTTATACTGTCAAGAAAAAATTATAAGATTTGCAAAATAAATTTTTTCTCCTATGAAACCTCTGCAAA
>CALJIG010000035.1 GCA_937974175.1 uncultured Ignavibacteria bacterium | reverse complement strand
TTATAGGTAAAAATTCAATAATCGTTTTCAAAATTCAAGTTACATCTGAAATTGACAATTAACTAAATCTTAACTTGTAATTTTAAATAAATCAAATTATTTTATAAATACTTCAGAAAGAGTTGATAGTTTTATTTTAATTTGTCCCTACACAAATTGAAATGTATTCATAATTTTAGAATTAAATTAATTTCGGCTTTTTTATATAACTCATAGAATGAAATTTCCTCCCTCTTTTACAATTTAGCCGGAAAAAAATGAAATCTCCAAAATAAAAATCTATACTTATTTAATCAAAAAAACTATTAATCAAAAAAAACTATATATGAAAAAATTTATTCTCATTTTGTGCGTGTTTTTTCTTACGGGAGAAGCATTTTCACAAAGAGCAGTAATTTCAGAGCGTCTGCAGAATAAAATGCAGGTAGTAAACCCTCTGCAATACACTCGCGTTATGGTTCTTATGAAGAACAGAGTCAATATGGAACAAATGGACGCTGACCTTTACAGGATGAACGCAAGTCTTGAGTTCAGATATCAAACGGTTATTACAACCTTGATGAATAATGCAAGAGAAACTCAGGGACCGATTCTTGAATATCTTAACTCACAAAAAAATATCGGAAAGGTAAGCGAATACAGCGCTTACTGGATTGTCAACATGATTTACATGAAGACAACAAATGAAATTATCAACATGATTGCATTAAGACCTGATGTTGAATTTATGGATTTAGACGATGAGCTTACAATGGATAAACCGTTAAATCCTTCTACTGAATTTTCAGAAAATACTGAAGCTACACAAATCGGCTTAAGAGTTATCAAAGCAGATTCTGTATGGGCAAAAGGATTTACAGGACAGGGAAGAACCGTTATGAATATTGATAACGGAGTAAACGGAAACCACGCCGCTTTGAATTCAAGATGGTGGGGAAATAACGGAAGAGCTTGGTATCACTCATGGCTTAACGTTCAAACTCCAAACGTGAATTTTCCTGCTCCTTGCGGAACAGACTATCACGGCTCTCATACAATGGGTATTATGACAGGACGAACAGCAGGCGGTGATACAATCGGTGTTGCTCCTGATGCAAGATGGATGGCAGCAGCGGTAACAGATTGCCCCGGAGCAGTATATCCTACAAATAATATAACAGCATTCCAGTGGGCTGCAAACCCTGACAGTAACATAGCAACAATGGATTATCCTGATGCTATCAGCTGCTCATGGCAGGACCCGAATGCAGGCGACCAGTGCGCTACATCAATTTACAGAACATTACTTGTAAATATTGAAGCAGTCGGTATCGGTATCGTATTCTCTGCAGGTAACTCAGGACCGGGCGCATCAACAGTTACACCACCGAAGAACATTAACTTAGATTCAATCAACGTATTCTGTACAGGCGCAGTTGACGGTAACACAGCAGGATATCCTATTGCTTCATTCTCCAGCCGTGGTCCTTCTATTTGCGGCGGTGTTGGTACATTGGCAATCAAACCTGAAATCTCAGCACCGGGTGTAAACATCAGCTCATGCGGTTCAGGAAATTCATATTATACAATCAGCGGAACATCAATGGCATCTCCGCACGTTGGCGGCGCAATTGCTTTATTAAAAAGCGTAGCACCATTTATGACAGGTAAACAAATTAAAGCAGTAATATTTTCAACATGCACAGATTTAGGCGCAGCAGGTGAAGATAACAATTACGGTAAAGGATTAATAAACTTAGCAGCAGCTTACAGACAGCTTGCATCATATCCGCTAAGCGCATTTAACTTACAAACACCTCCTGCAAGCACAAGAATTGTAACTGTACCGGGTTCAACAACACCTGTAACAATTACATGGGATACATCAGCAACCGGAGCAAGCTATAAATTTATATTCGGAAGCCCTACAACATCAACAAGAAAATTAACATTAAATTCAGCAACAAACAGCTATACAACAACATTAGGTCAGTTAGATGCTATCTTAGCAGCTAACGGATGGACAGCAAACGGAAGCGCAAGCGATTCATCAGTAGGTCAATGGGATGTATGGGCATTCAGAGCACCGAATGCACCCGGACCTGATTCTTTAAAGGCAACAAGCGGACCACGTTCAATTACATTCAGAAGAACACAAATTACTTTAGCGCCATTTGCATTAAATACTCCACCTACAAATACTACAGTGATTACTGCAGGAAATGATAACTCAGTTGTAAATATTAACTGGAGAAAATCAGGTACAGGCGCTACGTATAAATTTATGTTTGATAATCCGACATTCTCAGGACCTGCAACAATCGTTCTTCCTGCAAACAACAGCGGATTAGATACATCGCTTTCAATTGTAAACTCCGCGCTTGACGGAATACTTGCAGGCTTAGGTGTTGCAAGAGGTGATTCATTAGTCGGTCAGTGGAGAGTATATGCTTACAGAAGTTCAACAGACTCACTTGCATCAAGTGAAACAAGAAATATTACGCTAAGAAGAGTTGGTTCATTACCGTTGAATGAAAGCTTTGTCGGAACAACATTCCCACCTGCAGAGTGGGCTTATACAGGTACAGGAACACAGTACTGGACAAGACAAACACCGGGCGGCTACGGAGCAACAGTCGGTTCTGCGATGTTCGATTATTATTCAGCATCAGGCGGTACAACACAGTCATTGTCAAGTAATCAATTCCCACCTGTACTTTCAGGAGCGAATTATTTAAGATTTAACTATGCTCATAAATTCTATCAGCCGACAACAACATTATCAGCAGATTCATTAGCAATTTATACTTCAACTAATGGCGGTACAACATGGAACAGGTTGATAACTTTAAGAGCTACAAATACACCTGCAACAGGTTATAACTCAACAAATAACTTATCTACAACAGGGGCAATCGGAAACAATACTGAGTACATGACACCTGCTAATAATGAGTGGGGTACAAAGTTATTTGCAATGCCTGTCGGAACAAATATGGTAAGGTTCACTGCATTATCAGCATTCGGTAATAACTTCTTTGTTGATGATATTACAGCAGGCGGAGCTACAGGAACAGGAAATAATATTTCACTTACACCTGAAAAATTCGAATTGTCTCAGAACTATCCGAATCCTTTCAATCCTTCAACAAAAATAAATTTCTCATTGCCAAAGCAAGGCTTTGTTACATTGAAAATTTATGATGTTGTAGGTAAAGAAGTTGCCAAGCTTGTTAACGAAGTGAAACCTGCAGGATATTACTCTGTTGATTTCAACGCTTCTGCTCTTTCAAGCGGTGTTTACTTCTACAGAATTGAAACAACAGGATTTGTTGAAACAAAACGAATGATGCTGATCAAATAACAATTAGCAATTAGCAATTAACAATTAACAGATGTATTTTTATAAGCTCATCCTGAGAAAATCGGGATGGGCTTTTTTATTTATAAGTGAACATATGAATTTTTAGTTTGAGATAAGAAAGCTATTTTTGAGGATTGAAATATATCATCGCCATATTATTTGCCATAGGCTCATTTATTTCTATAGTTCACTGGCTAAATCATTTCTCGTTATCACCGGACTCCACTAATTATATAACAGCTTCTGAAAATCTTGTTAAGCACGGTTCTCTTTTTGTCTATTCAAACTGGCCGTCAAAATCATTTGAGCCAAAGATTGAACCCTATACAGAATACATGCCCGGTCTTCCTCTTTTCGCATCTGCATTTTTTTTATTTACCGATAATCCTGATACGGTAATGCTTATGATGAACTCTGTATGTATCGTACTTGTATATTTAATTGTGCTGATGATTTTGTACGAGTTAAAGCTTAATGATTATTTGAAAATAATATTTTTATTGTTCCTTATTTTTTTCGAGCCATTCAGATTTATATTCAGTCATTTCTGGACAGAGACATTTTTTATCTTCTGGTCACTTCTTTCATTTTACTTTGCAGTAAAATTATTGAAAGAGGATAATAAAAAATACTGGATACTTGGCTGTATAGCAGTATCGTTATCTGCATTTATAAAAATGTACGGAGTATTTAACTGCACTTTTTTCTTAATACCTTTCGTTTTACATAGGAAGAGTTTTGCAAAGTTAGCTTTATTCGTATTTACATCAGGTGTATTTGTCGTAATATGGTATTTGAGGAATGAAATTATCTACGGATACTTTACATCATCGCATAAAATATTTCAGCAGTTTAATTCCTCCAATATATTGAGACCGTTCAAATGGACATTGTTCCTGCTCGGTAATAACAAGCTTGCAAATGTATGGGCTATTTTGCTTTTAGTTGTAGGGTTAAGTCCTACATGGTTTCAATACAGGAAAAAAATAACAAACAACATAGATTTCAAAATCTGGCAAGTGGTTTTCATAGGAATAATTATAAACTTTTCCGGAATATACTTCTTATCATTAGTCAGCTCATTCGATTACCTTGAAAGCAGACTGCTTGCTCCCGTTTATATATTGTGCTTCCTTTTATTTTTTATATCCTTAAAAATTTTGACAGACTTTGCATTTGCAAAGAAACCTATAGTAAAATATTGTATTTTAGCTTTGCCGTTGATATTGTTTATTGCCAATTCTGCATTCGTAAAAGAAATTGAAACGAATATAAATATCCATTATGCCTGGGAGCATGATTTATGGAATGAAATAAATCAAAAAGGGATTGTAAAAAACTCCTCTCATTATATAACTGAGTTCAACTACATTCATCAGATATATGGTAATAAACCACATAGAATTATTCCCGATAATTCTATGTTTCTTAATATAGGCTTCATGAATAAAATTACGAATAAAGGTAAAGCTCCTTTTGTAGTTTTAAGAAACAATGAACTTCCGTATTTTTATTTTGATAAAATCCACAACATTCTTGGTTACAAAAAAGCAGAGCTTGAAAACAAACACTTCACTGTTTACGTAAAGAATAACAATTGAAAATTAATAAAGCACAAATATTAATATATAAGAACAAGCTTATAAAGTTTGATAAGGATAAAATTATTAAAGTCCTTAAATCAAAACATATTTCTATAATTTTTCAGTCGGTATTGGTAGTCGGATTTTTAATCTATGCTACAGGAAGTTCAGTGCCGCACAATAATAGTTTGCCGGTAAAAGAAAATATTCCTAAGTCAAACGGTGAAATAGTAACACCTACCGAAGAGAAGAAACAAAACAAAACTGACTTTAACGAATTTGTAACATACAACTCTTTTGAAACTGAAAACTATGTTGAAGGCTTGCTCCGCAACTGGCCAAGATTGCTCGACTTATTTACTTCAAACTCGAATTTCAGGCAGACAATAAAAGGTATAGATGCCGGCGGATTAGAAAAAGTTTCCGGGGAGATAAAGAAAACACGTTCATTCAGTCCGGGAAATGTTCAGGCTTTAGTTGATGAATACGGTGAAATGATTAAGCGCGAGTGCAATTTTTACAAGCTTGATTGGAGACTTGTGCTTGCAATCATAAGGCAGGAATCTTATTTCAATCCTGATGCAGTCTCGCATGCAGGAGCACTTGGCTTTATGCAGATTATGCCGCGTACGGGACAAGGCTTGCAGAATCAGCTTTCACTCGAAGATACACGCACGCCACAGAATAATTTAATAGCAGGTATATATTATTATGCATCGCTAGCATCGCAGTTCTCTGAGTTCGGTGATGAAAGATATAAGTTTGCTCTCGCAGCATACAATGCCGGACTGGGAAGAGTAATTGATGCTTTAACAATTACAGCTTTTCTTGAAAAAGATTATAAGCTTTGGGATAATGTGAAGGAGTCTTATCCTTATCTATCATCAAAGAGTGACTCTATTCATGCTCTGGTTTGGCCCGATAGAAAAAAACCAACATACGGGACATTGGATAACTGGAAAGAGCCTTATAATTATGTAGATGCAATTTGGTTTTATTATACTGAGTATAAAAAGTATTACGAGTCAAATCTTCCTGAAGAAAAGAAAGTAACAACTAAAAAATCAAAAAAGAAAAAGAAATAAATTTAAAATAATTTATGACAGATATTCAAAAAGAGTTTGAGCACATAAAAACTTGCGAAGATGCAAGAAAACTTTTTCCTGTAACAGAGCATTGCACTTATCTTGATAATGCGCACTACTCTCATTACTCATTAGAGACAAGAAGAAGATTGATAGAAGCAGTGGATGGATTTACTTTTACCAATGAAAACTTAAGTCTTATAAATTATCAGACTGCAGAACGTCTGAGAAAGAAATGTGGAGAGCTTATACATGCTAAAGCGGAAGATATCTTTCTGACATCAAGCACAACTCACGGTCTAAATGTTTTTGCAAATGGTATTGATTTGAATGCAGGAGATACAGTTATATTTGCCGATTCGGAATTTCCCGCTGTGCCTTACCCATGGATGAATCAGGAAAAGATGAGAGGAATAAAATATGAAATGATTCCATCCGATAAAGGTAAAATAAAAATTTCTGATATTGAAGCTACCATTAAGAGAACTAATGCAAAAGTTCTTACCATAAGTTCAGTTGAGTTTTTAGGCTTCAGAAATGATTTAAAAACTATAAGCAAAATCTGCCGCGATAACGGATGTTATTTAGTTGTAGATGCCATACAAGCCGTTGGAGCTTGCCCCACTTATGTAGATGAATACAACATAGATTTCCTTTCAGCCGGTTCACAGAAATGGATGATGTCTCCTTCAGGAGTAGGCTTCGCTTATATTCCTGCGAATATAAGAGAGAAAGTTAAACCAAGCTATGTAGCAACAACAAGTATAAATTACGACTTCAAAAATTTTCTAAACTACAATTTGAATTTCAGAAACGATGCAGTTGTTTATGAAAACTCAACATTGAATTGCCTTGGTATGATAGGTATGGAATGCGCAGTCGAGTTATTTTTGAAGATCGGAGTTGAGAATATTTTTAATCACATTTTAAAATTACAGGATATTTTCATAGAAGAAGTTGATGGAAGTAATTTCACAATTGAATGTGATTTGAACCCGGTACAACGTTCAAACATCCTGATATTTTCTCACAAAGATTCTTCAAAAAATGAAAAGATACAGAAGGATTTAGAGCAGAAGAAAATTTATGTGGCACTAAGAGAAGGGTATCTGAGACTATCTGCTCATTTATTTAACAACGAAGAAGATATTTTAAAACTTACTGAAGCTTTGAAAGCGTATTAATTTTATTCTGCCATTGCAAGTGAAACGGTAAAAATTTTATTTACTCCAGCTTCGCGCACGACTTTTATACATTCATTTACCGTTGCTCCCGTTGTGACAACATCATCAAGCAGAATTATATTTTTATCTTTCAATTTTTCATTATAAGAATTGTTAAAAGCAAAAGCTCCTAAAATATTCTTTTGCCTTTCTAGCAGCGTTAATTTTGTCTGTGATTTTGTGTAAAGCTTTCGGTTTATTACATCGAATAAAAAAGGAATATTTAATGTCCCGCTCAGTCCTTTTACTATATACTCGGACTGGTTATAACCTCTTTCTCTTACCTTAGTTTTATGAAGCGGAACAGGAATTATATAATCGTAACTTTCTTTCTGTTCTTCAATTTCAAGCTTCACATATCCTGCAAGATGTTCTCCAAGAAAAACTCCCAGGTCTTTCATCCCGCTGTATTTCAGGTGATGAATTATTTTTTCAAAATCCGACTTCTGTGCAAAATCATACAATGAAAATGCGAAATCGGATTTAACTTTTCCTCTTAACTCATTTAATTGACTTTTAGAAACTCTCTCAAGATTTGCAAGAGTTGAATCCAAAACAAACCTGTTCGTATTATTTTCGGGCAGATTACTCTCTGATACCAAACAAACTCTTGGATACAAAAAATCAACTATATCATTTACAATTTTCATTGTAAAAAATTACTTTACAAGTTTTTTGTAGCGGAATTTTTTAGGTTCTAAATTACCAAGTCTCTTCTTCTTGCTTTCTTCATAGTCACTGTAGCCGCCTTCAAAATAATATACAACTCCGTCACCTTCATAGGAGAGAATATGTGTTGCAACTCTATCCAGGAACCACCTGTCATGCGATATTATTACTGCGCAGCCGGCAAAATCTTCTAAAGCTTCTTCCAAAGCTCTCAATGTATTCACGTCAATATCATTGGTAGGTTCATCGAGTAAGAGAACGTTTCCTTCCTGTTTCAATGCGATTGCCAAATGCAGACGGTTTCTTTCACCACCGGAAAGTGTTCCGCAAAGTTTGCCCTGGTCAGCACCGCTGAAATTAAACTTAGCAACGTATGCTCTTGAATTAAAAAGCTTTCCTGCAATAGAAATATTTTCATCACCCCCTGAAATAACTTCCCATACAGTTTTATTCGGGTCGATATCATCGTGGCTCTGGTCAACGTAAGCAGTCTTCACTGTATCGCCGACTTCAAAAGTTCCTGCATCTGCATGCTCCATACCCTGAATAAGCTTGAACAAAGTAGTTTTACCCGCGCCGTTCGGTCCGATTATTCCGACGATTCCATTTGGAGGAAGATTGAAATTCAGATTTTCAAATAACAACTTATCACCGTAAGATTTTGATACGCCAATTGCTTCTATAACTTTATTACCGAGTCTAGGGCCGTTAGGAATGAACAACTCAAGTTTTTCTTCTTTCTGTTTAACATCTTCATTCAATAATTTATCGTAAGATTGCAGACGTGCTTTTGATTTCGCCTGTCTTGCTCGCGGAGACATTTTCACCCACTCAAGCTCACGCTCAAGTGTTTTTCTTCTCTTGCTTTCTTGTTTCTCTTCTAATGCTAAACGATTTGATTTCTGTTCAAGCCAGGATGAGTAGTTTCCTTCCCATGGAATTCCTTCGCCTCTGTCTAATTCCAAAATCCATCCTGCAACATTATCAAGGAAGTACCTATCGTGAGTGATAGCAATAACGGTTCCGGGATATTGTTTTAAGTGCTGCTCAAGCCAGTCAACTGATTCCGCATCAAGATGGTTTGTAGGCTCATCGAGTAAAAGTATTTCGGGTTCCTGAAGAAGCAATCTGCACAATGCAACTCTTCTTCTTTCTCCTCCGGAAAGCGTTCCTACAATTCTATCTTCATCGGGGCATCTTAATGCATCCATAGCTCTCTCCAGTTTTGAATCCAGCTCCCATCCGTTTTTATGCTCTATCATTTCAGTAAGCTCACCTTGTCTTTCAATAAGCTTAGTCATAGTATCGTCATCCATAGGCTCGGCAAATTTCATGTTAAGCTCTTCGTATTCTTTCAGGATATTTGCAACTTCGCTAACGCCTTCCATTACGATTTCTTTTACTGTCTTTGTATCATCAAGCTCAGGTTCCTGTGAAAGGTAACCGATTTTATAATTTTTAGTGAAGTGAACTTCACCCATGAAATTGGTTTCAATCCCTGCGATTATTTTCAGGAGAGTAGATTTTCCTGAACCGTTAAGACCAATGATTCCAATCTTCGCTCCATAGAAAAACGAGAGATAAATATTATTTAAAACTTTTTTTTGAGGCGGAAAAGTTTTGCTAACCCCCACCATGGAAAATATTATTTTATTATCAGCCATTTATTGTTTAACATTTAGAAATGAACAATTAATATAGTGTATTTATATGGGAGAATTAATACAGAAACTTTGATATAATTTTCATAAATTACGGCTTACAATTAAAATAATCGGAAACTTACAACACCCCATGAAATCTCTCTTACTTTTTTTAGCTATTCTTATTCCTGCTTTTGTTTTTTCTCAGGACATTAATCTCAATGATTTAAATAATGACCGTGATGGCTATTATAAGTCAAGAGGTATATTATTTTCTGCCGATAGTTTAACACGGCTTGGATATGATATCGTATTGAATGAAAAAGAACAGCAGCTTGACAGCTATTTAAAAGAACTGCAAAGAGATTATATAAAATATTCCGGCGCAAAATTTCCGCCTGCAAACTATTTTTACAAGTGCAGAAATATGATTGATACATCTTTAATATATAAGATGTTTCAAAAAATGCCTAAAGGAGCAATGCTTCATATTCATTCAACTGCAATGGGAGATGCAGAGTGGCTTGTGAAAAATGCTTCATATATGGATAACTGTTACTTCTATAATTCCGATGACGGAAAAGAAACATATGGCACTTTACATTTTTATGCGAAGGATAAAGCACCTGCAAACTGGGTATTGGTAAAAGAGCTAAGAGATAAAGACTCTGATTTTGATAACAAGCTTTTAAAACTTTTAACATTCAGCGAAGCCGATGAAGGGAGCGCAGTTATATGGGAAGATTTTGAAAAAATCTTTGACCGTATGTCGGGACTTATTGAATACCTTCCTGTTTATAAAGAGTATAAAAAAAATGCGTTGGAATTACTTTTAAAAGATAATGTGCAGCATGTTGAGTTAAGATCCGGCATGCACGGAATTTATGACTTAGATAAAGAATACAGCTATCTTGATTTTGCAAAAATGTACAGTGAAGTTATATCTGTATTGCAGGTTCAGTATCCTCATTTTACCAGCAAGATAATCTTTGCAGGGTGGAGAGGCAATACACCCGGCGGAGTAATGAAGTATATTGAAACTGCTTTTGCTATTAAGAAAGAATATCCCAACCTGTTAGTCGGTTTTGACTTAGTCGGCGAAGAAGATGCAGGGCATACAACCGATTATTTCCTCAATGAGTTTTTTAAGAAAGATTCACTGGAGAAAGTTTATAATTTATCGCTTCCGTTTTATTTTCACGATGGGGAAAGCACTCTACCAAGCGACTTAAATTTATATGATGCAATACTTCTTAAAACAAAACGTATAGGTCACGGAGTAAATTTATTCAGATTTCCAACTCTTGAGCAAATTGCAAAGCAGGAAGGAATTTGTCTTGAAGTATCTCCTTTAAGCAATCAGATTCTAGGCTATGTGCAAAATCTCAGAATGCACCCTGCATCGGGATACATTAATAAAGGTATACCTGTTGCAATAAGTTCAGATGACCCGCAGATATTTAATTACAAAGGATTGAGTTACGATTTCTGGACTGCATACATGGCATGGGAGCTTGACCTAAAGCAAATAAAAAAACTTGCATTGAACTCTCTTGTGTACTCTGCATTATCTCAATCAGAAAAAGATACAGCTATGAAATACTTTTTAGATGAGTGGGATAAATGGGTAAACTCAAATATAAAATAAAATTTTTAGATAGAATTTCTGTTTGGTATATAGTATAATTATTATCTATGGAAAACTGGGACGAAATACTTAATTCAGAGAATTGCTCCGATAAAGTTGTAGACTATACTTCTTTGTTAAAAAATATCGATGCTAAAATAATAGTTGTTAGCGAAGATAATTCTAAACTTATAGCTTATGGAAATACACTTGATGAATTATTAGACTATGTTTCTCAAGGTGTATTAATTTATTTACCCCCTAAGGACAGCTTTTTTTCCGGTGGAATATGAAAGTACCTTATTCCTCAATAACGCAGAGACTTCCTACAGGACTGCGAAAAATATTTATGCCATATCTTAACATTACGTTAAAAAATGGATTTAGAGAATTTCGGACCAGAGCCTTAATTGACAGTGGTGCATCGATAACAATTTTAAATAGTGATATTGCCGAAAAAATATTAAAGATTGATTGGGAAAAAGGGATACCTTTCAAAACAATCGGAATTACGGGGCAGCCTGCTACAATTTATATAAACAAAATTAGTTTGGAAATAACAGGATTGCAAAATAGCAATAGAACAATCGAAATTGGTGTTATTAATTCAAATAATTTCGGAGTATTGCTGGGACAAATTGGTTTTTTCGAATTTTTCAATGTAGCATTTTCCTACTCTAAAAAATATTTTTATATCAATCCTTACTGATAAATTTTACTTACTCGCCCTGTTTGTAATATAAACACCTATGATAATCATTACCATTCCGCCAATGTGCCACCAGGTTAAGTTCTCGTTATCAAGCAAGCCAAAGAACACTGCAACGATAGGAACAAGATAAGTTACCGAGCTTGCAAAAATTGGAGAAGTCATCATGATGAGCTTATTATAAATTAATAGAGCTACTGATGTTCCCAGAAAAGCCAAAGCTACGATAGCAATAAGAGATTCTGAATACTCTCCTATATGTCCGATAATTTTACCGGGAAGACCTATGTAAATAATTATTGCAAGCGCAATCAATCCTATAAAGAAAAACGAAACTGATGTAAGTGTAAGCGCTGTGTATTTATCAAATTTATGTTTGATAAAGTTACCGTTAAGTGCATAACAAAACGTTGCTCCTACTACAAATAAAACATAGAAGTTCATCGCCCCCAGATTGCCGTCCTTATTAATAAAGCTAAGTCCCAGCGAACCTACAAATCCGATTATCAATCCCACCGTTTGAGCAAGTACAATTCTATGCTTAAAGAACAATCTTGCTATGAGTAATGTAAACAACGGACTCAATGCGTTAAGTATTCCCGAGAGGGAACTTGTGATTTGTGTCTGCGCTATTGCAAATAAAAGCGCGGGTATAAAGTTACCGACTAAACCAAGGTAAGTTACTTTGATGTATTCAATTTTTGGAAGCCTGCCAATTCTTTTCATTGCAATCGGCAGTAAAAATACCGCTGCGAAAAAAACTCTGAGTGAAGCTACTTCAATTGGGTTAAATTGTACCAGTCCTTTTTTTATTAGTAAAAACGAACTTCCCCAAACAACTGCTAAAAAAACGAGCATAAAGTACGGTGTGTACCTATGCTTTAATAATTTCTTCAATTTCCGTCCTTATCTGTCTTATTGTAATTTTTATGTTTTGAATCTTTCCAGAGGGCTTCAAGCCTCTCCTTAATTTCTTTTTCTTTGCCAAGCTCACCCGGCTTATAATAAATTTTATCTTTCACTTCATCGGGTAAATACTGGTCATCTATAAAATGATTATCGAAGCTATGCGCATAGTTGTATTCTTTTCCGTAGTTAAGTTCCTTCATTAATTTCGTTGGCGCGTTTCGTAAGTGCAGGGGAACCATTGTATCGGGATATTTATCTGCATCTTCAAGCGCTTGCGAAATTGCCATATAAGATGCATTACTCTTTGGAGCGCAGGCAAGATAAACTGCAGTCTGCCCCATGATAATCCGTCCTTCAGGCATTCCGATTACATTGATTGCATTGAAGCAATTCATTGCCATCGTAAGCGCATAAGGGTCGGCATTTCCGACATCTTCACTGGCAAGTATGACCATTCTTCTGCAGATAAACTTCGCGTCTTCACCGCCTTTAAGCATCTTTGCCATCCAGTATAAAGCAGCATCGGGGTCACTTCCGCGCATACTTTTGATGAACGCAGATATAACGTTGTAATGCTCTTCGGCATTCTTATCGTACTTTATATAATTGGTCTGATAAGTCTCTTTAAGAATTTCATTGGTAAGAATTATCTTTCCGCTTTCATCGGGATAAGTCAGCTTCACTGCAAGTTCAAGTCCGTTTAATAAACGACGACCGTCTCCACCTGAAAGTTTAATGAGAAAGTCTTTATCAGGGATTTCAATATTCATCTTGCTAAGGTATTCATCCTTAGTTAAAGCTGTATCTATCATCTGCATCAGGTCATTCTTCGAAAGCTCTTCGAGAACATACACTCTGCTTCGCGAAAGCAGGGGAGAGATGACTTCAAACGAAGGGTTCTCAGTCGTTGCTCCTATTAAAATTATGCTGCCTTTCTCTACGCTGTGCAGGAGCGAGTCCTGCTGCGCTTTGTTAAACCTGTGAATTTCATCTATAAAAAGTATCGTCTTCTTACGCGAGTATTTCAGATTCTTCTCAGCTTCTTCAAGAACTGCGCGGACATCTTTTACTCCCGATGATACGGCAGAGAGCTGGCGGAAATCAAGATTCACAAGGTACGATATTAAAAGAGCGAGAGTAGTCTTTCCCGTTCCGGGCGGTCCCCATAATATCATGGAGGAGATATCATTCTTCTCAATCATTATACGAATCGGTTTTCCGGGTCCTATGAGATGCTTTTGACCTACGTAATCTTCTATCAAAGAAGGGCGGAGCCGCTCCGCTAAGGGGAAATTTTCACTGTTTTGGGCACTATCAAATAAATCCATATTTTAAAAGTACCTTAAATAAATATGGAAATCAAGGTATTTAAGAATTCAGATTTAAGATTTAAGAAATAGTCGCATTATTGTCACATTTTGGAACACAGATTTATATGATTATTATGATGACACAGATAAAAGTAACATTATTGTCACATTTTAGACCGCCCCCTCAGTCCCCCTCCTTATCAAGGAGGGGGAAGCTTATTGGTTCATACGCATTATTGTAACATTTTACAGCAGACCTGACAGGATTGAAAACCTGTCAGGTCTAGATATAATAGTCGCATTATTGTCACATTTTGGAACACAGATTTATATGATTATTATGATGACACAGATAAAAGTAACATTATTGTCACATTTTAGACCGCCCCCTCAGTCCCCCTCCTTATCAAGGAGGGGGAAGCTTGTGTTCAGTATTTTCTCTCTTATTGACGGATTTTTGACGGATTCTATAATTCATTTTCAAATTTCAAGTTACGAGTTTCAAGTTTTTGTGTTAATGATTGATTTCTGAACGAAATTTAGTCCCGTCTTCGTCGGGATTTGATTCCTTATAATTTCTCACCAATGACGAATTTTTGACGAATTTTTTAAATTTTGATTATAATTGAAAAGTGAATTCATAATTCATAATTCATAATTCATAATTATAACTTTCAAATATAATATTACTTATTTCTAATCACAATAAAATCTTCCCTATTAGTAGTAATAGGGAGGTTTTCTGTATTGACCTGAACTTTTTTAGTTTGCGTTCGTAAGTTTATAAAACATTTTTAAACCTTAACTAAATATCCTTATGAGATTTATTTTATTAAATTTCATCCCTCTTTTTGTAATTATGTTATTTGTAAAAGACTCTTTAGCAACTGATGACGGAAAATTAATTGCCAATTTTAGTGTTAATACGGAGTCAGGTAAAAAACTTAAAGTTAATGCCTATGCCGGCGGAGTGAAAATTGAAACATGGAATAAAGATGAAGTAAAAGTAGAAGTATTCGGCAACGATAATGCCGAAGAGTATTTTACATATTCTGCAAAAAGTGATTATGAAGGTGTAGTTGTAAAAAGTGAAGTGAAGTCAGATTTCTCTCATAAGAAAAACTTCAATCTTAATACAGAATTTAAAATTTATGTACCTGCGCGATACAGCGTTGACGTTGTAACAGGCGGCGGCGGAATTTCAGTTATAAATCTTACCGGTAACGTATCTCTCAATACATCAGGCGGCGGAATAAAACTTTCAAAAATTGTCGGTGATGTAAACGCAACAACATCAGGCGGCAACTTAAAATATGATAACGTGCTGGGAAATATTAACAGCTCAACATCGGGCGGTAACGTTAAAATCACTTACTTCAACGGCAATGTAAACGTTTCAACTTCAGGCGGTAATATGGAGCTTGAAGGAATGAACGGAACAGTAGATGCATCAACAAGCGGCGGCAATATTAAGCTGACTTATGCAGGGAAAAATATGGGAATCGATCTGAATACATCAGCAGGAAATATAAATGTAAGAGTTCCTGAGGATTTTGATGCAGATGCAGATTTATATACTTCGCTCGGAAATATAAATTCTGATTTTGCTAAAGTCGATAGAGAATCGATGTCGGCTAAATTAAAAGTAAGATTGAATAACGGCGGCAGCGCTTTGAAATGCGTTACATCTGCGGGAAATATTTCTTTGACGAAGTGATTGCTGAGTATAAAGTAGCAAGTATTAAGTAGAAAGAAATTGTGTATATATTGTGTACATAAGGAGTGAGTGACAGGGTTAAGAATTAATAACGTAATAACGAGCAACGACCAACTATTAACGAAAAATCTATGCCATTGATGTTCCAACCCATGAAACACCAATGGCATTTTTGTATATATAAAATTTTAGATAGCTAATCTGTAGTTAAGCTGATTCTCTTCGCTTCTGTGTATAAGCTCATTCATTGAATTAAGCGAATCGCTGTATCTGAACTTTGAACTGTAATCCGCTGTAAGGCATTTGCTTACTTCTCTTTTTATATTGATGAGAGGAGTATTAAGAGGAAATGCTTTTACGATTCCATTACAAGATACTGTAAAGAAGTTTTTCCTGTCATTAAAATCGTATGATATCTCTTTTACTTCTGCATTAAAAGCTAATTCAGAAATAAAATTCAGGATAGCAGCTTTTCTTCTTAATTGCATCAGAAGAACCGGATTTTGTTTTAAGTTTTTCATATTGTTTGTATTTGATTTCATTAATACAAATTTACTCATTTCAACTAAGCGTATATTCTCATTTCATGAGAATTTTTTCAATGAGAATTTTTTCAATGAGAATTTTTTCTTGGCATCTCTCTGATACTACCTGCTAAAATTATTAACAAGATAATTCAGGAAATCATTCCTCAGGTTTTCCTGCCTGTAGGAGATTATCTCACGTCCCTCTGCAAATATGACAATGCAGTCATCAGAAAGTTTATAGTTGAATTCGTACTTTACTATATCAGTTAATATTGTGCTAAAAAAGTTCATACTACTTATAGGTCGATATATTAAATGTTGTTCCATTACCTATTAAATTATGGTAATTATTCTTTGAACAAAAGAGAAAAATAAATACCCTAAATTATACAGGCAAAAAAATTAATGCATGTTGTGAATTCTAATTCCAAAGAACTACGTATAAATACATCAAAGGGCGTGCCTAACTTGAAAAATGCGCTGAATCAGGTGATTTAAGAATGGAATTGAACTATTTTGCAGAATTAGAGATGACTGAGATCTAATGCTCGGTTATAAAAAGATAGTAAGAAGATTTTTACTTTGTTAAAATAATTTACCACTAAAGCACACAAAACACAAAAGTACACTAAAATTTTGTAAAAATTAGATAAAAAACTTCAGCAATTTATAAATGAAATAAATGGAAGTTTGGCGGTTTTTAGAGCTTTTTGAGTTTTGGTGGTGAAATTAGCTTATGACTAAATATCTTCCAGCAAATTATTAAGGAAAGTCTTCAATTCCTTTAAGTCACTCTTAAGCTGTTCTTTCTCTTCGTCTGACTCAGGTGTCGTATGTTGAGAGGACGTGTCAAAAAGACTGAGCTCACCCTGGGCAGGGGATTTGACCGATTTAAGATTTGATGCCGCTGCTTCGCTGCGCTCGGCTTCGATAGCTTCATCGCTTGCAAAGGTCTTGAGCATTTTTTTAGCGCCTTCTACGGTGTATTTCTCATCGCGGAGAAGCTTCTTTATCTTAAGGATTAACTGAATATCTTTGTTGGTGTATATCCTGTTTCCGGATAGGTTTTTCGCGGGCTTTAGCTGTTCAAATTCAGTCTCCCAGTAGCGGAGTACGTACTGTTCGAGTTCGGTTATTTTTGAAACTTCACTAATCGAGTAGTAAAGCTTCTTCATCTGAAAGTTCTTTTTAACAGCCATAAGAGTATATTTATTAATCAGGTATTAATCCTGAAACAAATTTATGAAACCCTATACAATTTATCAAGCCCCTTAATATAACTTATATATTTTATTGCATACTAGATTGATTTACCAAAACTTACACATTGCTTTTTATTTGCTTTAATCAATCTTTGTAAGTTCTTTCAGTTAAAATGTTTAGATGAATATTGTTGATATTTTCTTATTTCGCACTGGTGACTCAACACAAAAACTCTAAACTCACAAAAGACACAAAAATAAAAACTAGATTATAAATCAGATAAACTTTCATCTGAATAGTTTCGTGTAATTTTGTGGCTTTGGTGTTTTCGTGGGTAAATTCAACTCGCGAAAAAGGAAATCATTTGGTATTCTATTATAAAAAAATCTTCGCCATTTTTGTATAAGCTTGTAAAAATATGGATGTCGAAATTCTTGCGAGACTTCAGTTCGCATTCACCATTTCATTCCACTATATATATCCGCCTCTAAGCATCGGCCTCGGCGTAACTATGGCAGTTATGGAAGGCCTATATTTAAAAACAAATAATAAAGAATACGAAGTACTTACCAGATTCTGGATTAAGATATTTGCGCTTATATTCGGTATCGGAGTAGCAACGGGCATTGTAATGGAGTTTGAGTTCGGCACTAACTGGGCAGTTTACTCCCGCTATGTGGGAGATATCTTCGGCAGCGCATTGGCAGCGGAAGGAATCTTTGCCTTTGCACTTGAGTCCGGCTTTCTTGGAATACTTATCTTCGGATGGAATAAGGTCAGCCGTAAAGTTCATTTTTTCTCGACAGTAATGGTTGCGCTCGGCTCGATTTTTTCGGCAATATGGATAGTAGTTGCAAACTCATGGCAGCAGACTCCCGCGGGATTTCATATAGTCGGCGAGGGCATGTGGGCGCGCGCAGAGATAACTGACTTCTGGGCAATGGTCTTTAATCCGTCATCGATGGAGAGGCTCTCGCATGTTATTATCGGAGCGTTTCTTGCCGGCTCGTTTTTGGTAATGAGCGTTCACGCATATTATATTTACAGAGGTAAGTTTGTAGAGATTTCGAAGAAGGGATTCAAAGTTGCGCTTGTTATTGCCGCTTTATCTTCCGTAGCGCAGTTGATAGTCGGCAGCATTTCAGCGGAGGGAGTTGCAAGAAATCAGCCTGAGAAACTGGCAGCGCTTGAAGGGCATTTCGATAGTTTGAAGACAGCGGATATGTATTTATTCGGCTGGGTGGATAAGGAAGCTCAGAAAGTTTACGGACTTAAAATTCCTAACGGCTTATCATTTTTGATTCATAAAGATTTTAACGCACCTGTAAGAGGCTTAAATTATTTTCCGAAGGACGAAGTGCCTTCGCAGGTAAATATGATATTTCAGTTCTATCATATTATGATTGCAATCGGTATGACGTTAATCGGCTTATCCTTGTATGCTGTATTTTTGTGGTGGCGCGGAAAACTGTTTGATAAAAAATGGCTGATGCTGATATTTTCTTTTTCAGTTCTGCTGCCGCAGATTGCAAACCAGGCAGGATGGTATGCCGCAGAGATGGGAAGGCAGCCGTGGGTAGTATATAAATTACTAAGGACTTCCGATGCGCTATCAAAATCGGTGACTGCCGAGCATGTTTTATTTTCCCTTATACTTTTTATGTTAGTTTATACTTTGCTCTTTGTGCTGTTTATTTATTTACTGAATAAAAAAATCCAGCATGGCTTTGATGATTTTGAAGATGACTTGCCGAGTTTGAAAAGAGATAATCCGATAATGAGTAAGGAGGATCTTTAGTTGTTCGTTGTCCGTTGCTCGTTGTCAGTTATTCGTTGTCAGAAAAATTTAAAATATCCGCTGTACTACGTCCCAAACTCCAGTTTGGGACGGAAATAGTTTGTGAAACTCTGTTTCACTAAATTAATGCGAAACAGAGTTTCGCACAATAATACATTCCCAAACAGGAGTTTGGGAATGAGAACAGTAAAACTAAATGGAAACAATTCTCGGCATAGACTTACCAACGTGGTGGTATCTTGTAATCGGAGCAGTGTTTACCGGCTACACAATACTTGACGGCTTCGATTTAGGCGCGGGAGCAGTGCATCTGTTCTTCAATAAAGAAGAGAGCAGACGCGTTGCTCTTAATGCCATCGGTCCCGTATGGGACGGCAACGAAGTATGGCTTGTCATAGGCGGGGGAGCCTTGTTTGCGGGCTTTCCGGAAGTGTATGCTTCGCTTTTCTCGGCGTTCTATATTCCGTTCATGCTGTTTTTAGTCGGGCTGATTTTCAGAGCTATTTCAATTGAGTTCCGCAGCAAAGAAAAAATGAAATGGTGGAGAAATTTATGGGATAGAAGCTACAGCATAGCAAGTATTGTAATTACGCTGCTGCTCGGAGTTTTGCTTGGTAATATAATTCAGGGAATAAAAATCGGCGAGGGCTTTGTTTATCAGGGGACTTTTCTGGATTTGCTAAATCCTTATGCTTTAGTTGTCGGAGTTACAACGCTTTCATTGTTTATGATGCACGGCTGTATTTATCTCGTTATGAAAACGGAAAATCGTTTGTATGCCAAGTTGACTGTAATGGTAAAAAACACTACGAATGCATTCATAGTTTTATATCTGATATTGACGGGATACACATTGTATCACGTTCCGTATATGGCTAAGAAATTTCATGATGAGCCTGTGCTTTATATAGTGCCGTTTCTTACAATAGGATGTGTAGTGGGTTTGAAGCTGCTTGTAAAGCGAAGAAAATATTTTATGGCATTTATACTTTCATCATTAACGGCGATGCTGCTGTTAATAACAGTTGCTTTGAATTTATATCCGAATGTTTTAATTTCCTCCATTGATCCTGCTTATACAATAAATATTTACAACGGAGCTTCATCGGCAAAATCTTTAAAAATAATGTTACTCATGGCGGCAATTGGAATGCCAATTGTAGCCACATATACAACGTTTGTATTCTGGACTTTCAGAGGCAAAGTTAAGATGGACGAAACGAGTTATTGAGTTACACTTCTATAGCCCCCTCCTTTTTCTAAGGAGGGGGCAGGGGGTGGTCGCATAAGTAACTTACGTTGCGACACGGGAGCATAGGAACGAGAACATTCTTGTACTCCGTCCCAAACCTTGTTTGGGACGGGACATTCCGAAACAGGGGTTTCGGAATGAGGAGACCGGAATTAAGATAAAACAATATGACAGTAAAAGAACATTACGATAACCACTTAGGTAATTTTTACAGCTGGATGCTGGGGCACTTTGATTCAAACGAAGAAAGAATGCGCGAGTTTTTCGCTGCGCATGGCATTGCATCACAGACGAATCAGACAGCATTAGACCTCGGCTGCGGGAACGGCATACAATCGGTTGCGCTTGCAAAGCTCGGCTACAAAGTAAAGGCAGTGGATTTTAACGCGCAGCTTTTAGATGAACTGAATGAGCATAAAAATCATCACGGGATTGAAGTTATTAACAGCGACATTATAAATTATTTAAACTCGGTAAATAAAAAGTTCTCGCTTATTACCTGCATGGGAGATACGTTACTCCATCTTGAAAGCAGGGAATGGGTCCGTGAATTTATAAAGCTATGCTATGAAAATTTAGAAGAGGGCGGGAAGTTAATTTTATCTTTCCGGGATTATACGAATGAGTTAAAAGGTGATGCAAGATTTATTCCTGTGAAATCTGATGATACAAGAGTAATGACATGCTTTCTGGAATATTCAGATGAATATATAAATGTAACTGATTTACTTTATGAAAAAATGAACGGCGAGTGGATGCAGTTTGTAAGCTCGTATAAAAAGATAAGAGTGCTGCCGGAAGAGATTGAAAAATATTTGAGAGATACAGGATTTGAAATTGAATCGAATGAAGTGCTTAGCAGAATGATTTATATTGTTGCGGTGCGGTTGTAAAATAATTTATTGTACAGTAACCCCAGCCTTCAGGCTGGGGCAATAGGAATTATATAAGTTACCCTTTAGGGTTAAATATTCAAACTGTAGTTTTGCCCTGAAGGGCAACTTTTGGGTATTCTATACCCCACCCTAAAGGGTGGGGTTAATGTAATCCGAATATTTCAAAACTATACAAAATATCATTCAATCTTTATATTATCATGAAATCAATTTTAGTAGTTTTATTTTTTCTTGTATTAACTCCATTATTAAAATCACAAAATATTATGTCGAACCAGGCAGTTTTTGAAAATTTCGTTTTGCAAATAAATGACCATAATGTAGATGGAATAATTTCGCTAATCAGCGATGACCATGTTTTCACTGATGCGCAGGGAATTCATTTTGAGGGGAAAGATAATCTGAAAGCAGGATGGACAGCATATTTTAAAATGTTTCCTGATTATAAAATTACTATTCTTAACTCAATGGAGAATGCCACTGTTTTTCTTGCATCAGGAACTGCTGAGGGTACTTACGGCGGAACGAAAAGTGTTTCCGGCGATAACTATTTTAAAATCCCGGCAGCATGGAGAGCCGAAATTGATAATGCAAAAGTGAAATCATGGCAAATATATGCTGATACTAAAATGCCTGAAGTTATTATAAATAAATATTCTTCGAAGACTTCTTCTGAAAGTTCTACTGACGAATTGAAAGTACAGGGCTTTGGCGGAGTGTTTCTAAAATCAAAAGACCCGAAGGCATTAGGCGAATGGTACAATAAGAATCTCGGTACAAGCTTCGGTAAAGAATCGTATATGATGTTCGAGTGGAGCGAAAGAGGAAACGCAAGCTCCAAAGCCAGCACAACATTCGGTATCTTTGGTGAGAAGACAAAGTATTTTGACCCAAGCACTAAAGAAACGATGCTGAACTTCAGAGTAAAAGATTTACATAAGCTGCTTGATAAATTAAAAGCGGACGGCGTTATTTTAGTAGGAACTCCTGAAGATTATGATTACGGTAAGTTTGGCTGGATAATGGATATTGACGGGAATAAAATCGAATTGTGGGAACCGGTTGATAAAGTTCTCGATGATTACGAGCAGGTAAAGAAAAAATAATTTTAATTAAACTCAATTGGATACTTTACAGTTCAAACTCATTCAGTTACTTTTTGTTTTACTTTCTGTTACCCTTATTTATATTATTTACAGAGGACTTAAAATTGGTGCAGAGAAAGCGGGCTATTCAATTGATTCTCAGAAGAAAATCAGTTCTTCTTTTTTATCAGTTTCATTTCTTTGGTTTATCTTAGTTAATATACTATCTGTGAAAGGAATTTTTCTTGACTTTTCATCGATGCCTCCGAAAATATTTATTGTAGTAATTATTCCCTTTATTGTAATAATATACTTCCTGGTATCTAAAAAAATAAACAGGATATTATTAAATGTTCCCGGGCAGTGGCTGATTTATATTCAGTCCTTCAGAGTAATTGTCGAAATATTATTATGGATGTTACTGCTGTTGAATTTAATGCCTGTTCAGATGTCTTTTGAAGGAAGAAATTTTGATATACTGGTCGGACTTACTGCTCCCGTTATAGCATACTTCTGTTACTCAAAAAAGAAATGGAGTGATACGATTGCGTTAATATGGAATTTTGCAGGTTTGATACTTCTTGCAAATATTGTAATCACGGCAATTTTATCTATGCCTACTAATTTGAGAGTATTTATGAATGAGCCATCGAATACAATCGTTGCATATTTTCCCGTTGTGCTTTTGCCTGCTGTGTTAGTGCCTGTAGCTTATGCAATGCATTTGTTTTCTATAAAGCAGATATTAATGAAGAGGAAGGTAGTTGTTCGTTAGTCGTTGTTCGTTATTAGTTATTTTTTTCTGAAGAAGAACAACTCGTAATTTGAAACTCGTAATTCGTAATTGAAAAAATCATCCCCTGTACTCTACCCAGTTCTTATCGGTTTCGTAAAGTTTTATTGAATAAAGTTTTGCTAACGGGGATTCTGCTTCTATCCTTGGCTGTAATATTTCCCAGAATTTCTCAGCCATGTGTTCTGTTGTAGGAATAATTCCTTTGAACATTTCTACTTCATTAAGGAATTTATGGTCAACTTTATCTACAATATCTTCCAGCAAAATTTTCTTCAGAAGTTTTAAATCCATAAGGTAGCCGCTTTCCTTATCCGGCTCGCCGCAGAGCGTTACCTCTATATAATAATTATGTCCGTGGAAGTTTGTGCACTTGCCGAAAATCTCAAGATTTTTCTCGTCCGAGAAATTAGGATTTTCAAGTTTATGTGATGATGAAAAATGTTCTTTGCGGGTAATGTAAACCATTCTTATTATTACTTTATTATTATTTAATAATATTGTAATATGTAAAGAGAATTAATATTCAATTAATTTGGTTCACAATATTAGACATGAAACCTTAACCTTCCTTTCCCGGTCTAATTGCAAATAGGGGTAAGAAAACAAATTTTTACATATAACTGTTGACTGAAACTATTTATATTTCTTTACGTTAATTTTCATAACCTAAAATCCCATCTTTAAGTAAATGCAAATACACAAAAGATCTATTCACATTATCGCATTGGTGGTAATGCTATGTTCTGGAAATATTTTTGCGCAGGATTCACTTGGCTTGAAGCAGGCAATAAATATTGCTTTCAGCAGAAACAGTCAGGTGACCACTTTGCAGAACACATACCAGAACCAGCTTTATTCAATTGACAATGCGAAAGGCTCATTATTCCCAACTTTGTCTTTATCCGGCGGCTACACCAGAAATATCTCTTCTACAAAGGGGGGAGTTATAATTGATCAAAACGGTATACCGAGAACTGTCGATGCATCTACAAACGGTAACAATACATTTTCTCTGGGACTGAATTCAAATGTTACTTTGTATAATGGTTTTGCAAATACACGTAACATTGATCTGGAGGAAGCAAATCTCAGTTCAATAGTTTACAACCTTGAGGCAGCAAAAACAAATATAATGTTGAATGTAACTTCAACATATATTGATATTTTAAAAAAGCAAAAAATTGTTGTTGCTAATCAGGATAATCTTAAAGTTTCCATCGACCAATTGAACAGTGTGAAAGTATTTATGGAAGTCGGTAAAAAAACCTTAAGCGATGTTTACAAGCAGGATGTATTAGTAAGCCAGAATGAATTCAAACTGGAGGCATCAAAGAATGATGTTAACAAAGCAAAGGTAGATTTATTATTTGTGATGAACGATAATATCAACCGTGAGTATAATATAAGACAGAATGATATAAACACAAATTATTCCGTAAATGACCTGAGAGCGGTTGTTGATAAAACTTCAAATATAACAGAGCTTGTTAACAAGGCAAAGCTAAACCGCGCAGAATATAAATCTGCATTGCAGTCAATCGAAGTAAATGAGATTACTTTAGATATTGCTAAGAAGAATTTATACTTCCCGACGATATCCGGTTCAGGAAATTATAACTGGAGCGGTGATGCAGTCGGCAATATGGATGCGAACCGTGTTTTAACACTTGGCATTAATTTAAGCTATCCGATTTTCCAGGGAAATTCTTATAAAATAAGAGAGCAGATTGCAGAAGTAAATATTAAACAGAAAAGAGAAGACTTAAATCAGCTTGTTCAGCAGATAACCAATGATGTAAAGAAGGCGCGCTATGACCTTGAAACATCTTTTAAACAGTACGAAATTTTAGAAAGAAGTTTAGTCTCGGCTCAGCAGGATGTTCTATTATCTGAAGAAAGTTACAGAGTAGGTTTAAATACATTGCTTGATGTGCAGACGGCTCAGAACAATTTGAATTCTATCTTGATAAGCAGAATAACTGCCTTATACGATTTTATAACCGCCAAAGCAAGATTAGACTATTACACAGGCGAATTAAACTATTAAACAAAAAATTAATTAATCAATACGGACTATGTCAGAAGCAAATCCACAAGTAAAGCCGGTACCGGTAAAGAAAAAAAGAAAAAGCAAGAAAAAGAAATATATTGTTCTTGGGGCTATTTTCTTAGTGATTGTTATTGTGATTGCAGTTATTGCATCGAGCAAAAAGGAAAAAATGGTAGATGTTCAGACTGAGAAAGTGAAGAAGCATAATATCACTCAGGTTGTAACGGCTACAGGAAAAATTCAGGCAGAAACAAAAGTAGTCATCAGCTCGGAAGTCAGCGGTGAACTTGTAGCGCTTCCTTTCAAAGAAGGTGAAGAAGTTAAAAAGGGCGACTTGGTTGTTAAGATAAAGCAGGATGCTTATGCACCGCAGATACAGGAGCAGAATGCTCAGGTGAACGTTGCTGAAAGCAATCTGAAAATAAATGAAGTAACTGTACAAAAGAATAAGCTTGAGTATGACAGAATACAGGAACTTCAAAAGAAAGGTCTTGCTTCACAATCTGATTTAGATAACTCAAGACTCAACTACGAACAATCACTGGCACAGCTTAACAGCAACAGAGCGAATATCAATTTATCTAAGACAGGTCTTGCTAAAATTAAGTATGATATATCTAAGACTACTATATATGCTCCGATGAGCGGAACAGTAACACAGCTTAATAATGAAGTCGGTGAAAAAGTTCTGGGTACAAGCTTTAACCAGGGAACGGGAATTATGACTATCTCTGATTTATCATCAATGGAATGTCAGATAGATGTAAGTGAAACTGATGTAAGCTTAATAAATATCGGTGATACAGCAAGAATAAAAGTTGATGCATTCCCTGACAGAACATTTACAGGATATGTTTATGAAATTGCAAATACTGCAACAAGTAAAGGACTTGGAACACAGGAAGAGGTAGTAAACTTTATTGTGAAAGTAAGAATAATTGATAAAGATAATGAACTCCGCCCCGGAATGAGCTGCACAGTTGATGTGGAAGTTGAAAAGAAAAATAACGTTATAGCCGTACCGATACAAAGTATTACAGTAAGAGAAGATATGACTATGAATAATAACCAGATGGATACTGAAAATGAAAATCTACAGAGAAAAACGGACGGCAAGAAAGATAAAAAGATTAAGCCGCAGGAAATCGTTTTCATAGTGGAGAACGGTGTTGCTAAAAAGAGAAATGTAAAGACAGGTATCAGCGATGATACTTATATTGAAATTTCTGAAGGTCTGCAGGATGACCTTGAAGTAGTTAAAGGCAGTTACAAAGCAATTACAAAAGACTTAGAGGATAACTCAAAAGTTAAAGTTGATAACGAAGTAAAAATGAAAAAGAAAGACGGCGAATAATTTATTAAAACTGCCAATCAAAAAATGGAAACAGTAATAGAATTAAAAAACATATATAAGACTTATGTGATGGGCTCTGAAGATCTTACAGTGCTCAAAGGTGTCGATGTTACTATTCACATGAATGAATACGTTGCAATCATGGGTCCTTCAGGTTCGGGTAAGTCTACTCTTATGAATATCATAGGATGTCTGGATACTCCAACATCGGGAGATTATATTTTACGCGGTCAGAATGTAAGTGAAATGGATGACCAGGAACTTGCTGAAGTCAGAAATAAAGATATCGGATTTGTATTTCAGACCTTTAATCTTCTTGCGAGAATAGATGCGTTAAGAAATGTAGAGCTGCCATTGGTGTACTCGGGAATGGGTAAGGAAGAAAGATTAGAGAAAGCAGAGAATGCTTTAATTAATGTAGGACTTGAAGATAGAATGACACATAAACCGAATGAACTTTCCGGCGGACAGAGACAGAGAGTTGCTATTGCGAGAGCTTTAGTAAATAACCCTGCAATTATTCTTGCCGATGAACCGACAGGAAATCTTGATACAAGAACGGGTGAGGAAATAATGGCATTATTTGAAACGCTTCACGAAAACGGAAATACAATCATACTTGTAACGCACGAAGAAGATATTGCCAAGCATGCACACAGAATAATTAAAATTAGAGACGGTGAGATAGAATCGGATATGATTAATCCGTCAAAAGTAAAAAAGACAGCAGTACCTGTTGAATAAAATTATAAAAACACTTTGAATTTTTTTCTTGAACTAAAGGAAAGTTTCGTAATTGCCATTAGTGCAATCACTGCGAATAAGCTACGTTCAGTGCTTGCTGCCCTCGGTATTATAATCGGCATCACTGCCGTAACGATTATGCAGACGGCTATTGAAGGCATTAACAGAGCGTTTAATAAAAGCATCGAAGCTGTAGGCGCAGATGTGTTATATGTTCAGAAATTCGAGTGGTTCGGAAAAGAAGACTGGAATGTTTATAAGAACAGGAAAGATATTAACATGGGCAATTTTACTTTCGTAGAAAGAAATATTCAGAGCGCAACTGCTCTTTGCCCGAGTGTAGGCTCAATGAAAACTCTGAAGTACGGTGATTTAGTCCTTGAGAACGTTCGGACAATAGGTACAACGGCTGACTATCAGGCAACACTCGGAATTAATATGAGTGAAGGAAGATTTATGACACAACGTGAGTCTGACGGGGGATATCCTGTTGCAATGATAGGCGCAGATGTAAAGAAAGCTTTTTTTGAAAATGTAAATCCTATTGGTAAAGCTATAAAAATCGGTTCGTATAATTTCCGAGTAATTGGAGTAATAGAAAAACAGGGAAGTCTGCTAGGAATGAGCTTTGATAGTCAGGTAATTATTCCTATTGAGCTATTCTTTAAATTATATGGAACTAAAAGAAGCATATCTATCAATATAAAGGCAGCTGACTTAAATAACCTTGATGAGACTAAAGAAGAGGTAATTGCTTTGATGAAGAAGACAAGAAAAATTTCTTACGGCGGCAGAGACGACTTCGGTGTTAACCAGCAGGAAGCTTTCAAGAGTACATACGAATCACTTACAGGACTTATAAAAATTATTGGTACGATGATAACGATGCTTGCTTTGATTGTAGGCTCTATCGGTATTGCAAATATTATGTTTGTTACTGTAAAAGAGCGTACAAAGGAAATAGGTATTCGAAAAGCAATCGGCGCAAAGCGGCGTAATATACTTATGCAGTTCCTGATTGAATCGGTTACAATCTGTCTTCTTGGCGGAGTAATAGGACTTCTGATTTCATTACCAATAAGTTTTATTATTGATGCGTTTATATTACCGACTGCAATTCCGCTATGGATAGTATTCCTTGCAATTTTTATATCGGTATTTTTTGGAGTGCTTTCAGGATTTTTCCCTGCATGGACTGCTGCAAAAATGGACCCTGTAGATGCGCTTCGTTATGAATAATTACGAATTACGAATTACGAATTACGAATTACGAATTACGATTATAAAAAGAATAACAATAAACGAATTACTAATAACGACTGCAAACCGGCAACTATTAACTGACAACTAAAAACAATGGGATATTTTGAAAATATATTGCTTGCATTAAACTCGCTGAGAACAAATAAGCTTCGTGCTATTCTTACGCTGCTTGGTATTGTCATTGGTGTTTTTTCGATTATAGCAATTATGACTTTGCTCAACGCTTTGCAGGCAGGGATTGATACAGGTTTAAGTCAGTTAGGCAGCAATACATTTCAGATTCAAAAATTCCCGGCAATTCAGTTTGGTCCCGGTAATTCTAAACTACGCAACCGCCCTGATATAACTTATGATGAAGGTGTCCGATTAAAAGAGAGAGCAACTGTTTACAAATACATGTCGCTGGAGTTTTATGAGTTTGCAAAAACATTTAAGTACGAATCAGAGTCTACTAATCCAAATTTTACAATTGGCGGTGTAATTCCTGATTTTCTCCCATGTAATGATTTCTCCATTCAGGAAGGAAGATTTTTTACAGAGACGGAAGTGTTCAGCGCATCACCTGTTTGTGTAATAGGTCTTGAAACCGTTGATAAATTATTCAAGAATATAAACCCTATTGGTAAACAAATACTCCTCGATGGAAGGCAATTTACAATTATAGGTATTTATGCTTCTAAAGGCGCGGGATTTGGCCAGACACAGGATAATTATGCATTTGTGCCGATAACAAGATTTTTGCAGGCATGGGGCTCAAGAGAAAAATCATGCAACATTGCAATTCAAGCTCCGAGTAAAGAAACCTATAATGAGTGTCAGGAAAATGTAATAAGTGTATTCAGAGTAATCAGAAAAGTTAAACCCGGTGAAGCAGATAACTTTGAGATCTACTCCAACGAATCTTTGATGGGAACAGTGAATAGTTTCACACAGTATTTTAAATACGGCGCAGGAGTTATTTCATTTATTTCACTTCTTGCAGCTGGCGTTGGCATTATGAACATCATGTTAGTATCGGTAACTGAACGTACAAAAGAAATCGGTATTCGCAAAGCAATTGGCGCAAAGAATGTTGTTATACTCCGGCAGTTTTTAATTGAGGCAGTAACGTTATGTCTCATTGGAGGAATTATCGGTATTGTACTGGGAATTGCAGTAGGAAATGCAGTAGGTATATTTTTAAATTCTCCTGTAGTAATTCCTTATGACTGGGTGCTTATCGGGCTTGTTGTCTGCAGCGCTGTAGGTATCGGCTTCGGAATGTATCCTGCTTATAAAGCGGCTCAGTTAAATCCAATTGATGCGTTGAGATATGAGTAAAAGCCTAAGCAGTTTTCTTTTGGGTTTTGACAGTATTCATAAGTACTGAGTTTATTTCATCACTTAGCCACTTGTGATAGGTGGTCTCTACATATATCTCCAGTTTGTAAATTGAATCTGATTTTTTTCTTTTAGATTCTGTAAAGAAGTAATTTACTAAAGTTGTAATCCCTTCACAAAAATTGAATCCCTGCTCATAATAAGTATCAGATACCTTGCAGTTTTCTTTCAAATATTTTTTATAGGCATCTAAAAAATATTTAAGCGTTTCATAATATTCTTCGTTTATCAGGCTGAGTTTGTAAAAGTTCTTTATCTGAAGTTCTTTTATGAGCAGATTAGTCGGTAAATCAAACAAAGAAAATTGAGAAATGTGCTTTAACGAGCTTTCGAAGTTTCCAAGATTAAAATCTATCAAAGCAGAAGCAAAAATTGTCATATTGTTCTGATGCTCATCCAGAAGTTTTACTGTGTATGTTTCTGAAAATTTCTTAGCCCATTCAATTTCATTCAGGTCCATTGCTACTCTTATTGCTCTGTTAAATTTAAAAGTGTTAATAGGCTTGTAGTGATTATCAAAGTAAAAATCGTTTTGAAGGGCATAATTTATTACGTCAAATTTTAAACGCAAATATTCGGGTTCTTTCTTTTTGCTTAATAAATTAATAATTGAGCTTGAAATGTGAAGAAGACCTTCTTTGCCGAAATTTGATACATTATTCTTAAATGAATCGGTCAGCTTGTAAATATATTTTTCAAAATTGCTTAAATCAATCGAAATCAATATTGAATAAATAGCCAGTTTTTGTATCTCAAGGTCTTCATCAAATCCTTCACGTTCATTAAAGTACTTTTCGAAATCAATACTATTTAAAAATGCAAATATGTTGTTTGATGTATTATTTGTTTTGAAAAGTCCATTTTGGGTATTTATTGTCATTAGCAAATGCTCAGCGTGATGGAGGAAAAAATTTAACAAATTTTCCGATTGCATCTGAAACAAAGGAAGTGTTTCGTTTCTTTTGCCGTTAAGTCTTTTAACTGAAACACCGTTATTCTGAAGGAACATTTTATTTATAAAAGCATAGTGATCCATTTTTATCGAGTCCTGAAATTCTGCCATATCATCATATACTTGCTCAGATCTTTTCCCTAATTGTCTTCTTAAAAGCGTCGTTATAAAAAAATCATCATAAGCCCCTTTATTTTTTTTAATTGAGTCTATGGTGATAAACTCTTCGCCCAGTTTTAATAACTCCCAATTGTAAGTCCTTATCAAATTATCCTTTTTTGAATCCGTTAAATCTGATTTCTTAAAAAATTTTCTTAGTATTTCAGATTTAGAAATATTAAAATCCGGATAATATTTAATAAGAATTTTATAATAGGAAGTTAAATCTCTTCCATTAGTAAAGTAAGGAGAGGCAAGGAATTTTTCAAAATCTTTAATTTCCTCTATGGAGAAAGTTCTTATTAAATCTATTAGCTTCGAGTTTTCCAAATGGCTTTATGTTTGACAAATAGAATATTAAAAATATATGAATAAATAGCAAATTAAAATGTCATCGCACAAAAAATATCGATATTATTATTGACAAAATTAGTTTTTTCTCTTTGTAAGAAACTGATTGAAAAGATAAATTGAAGGCAGTTTATTTATTAAATTAAGCAGCGCTCCAATGAAAAAAATTATTGTACTTTTTCTTATAATTTTTGTATCGCAGTCAGTTTTTTCGCAGTCTAAAGAAGTTACAACAACTTCTACTTCTGAAGTAATTTATAATGCTCCGTCTAACCCGGTTGTAGAGCAAATTGTGAAGAACATTCATGAAGCAAGAGTGAACGGAGATATTACAAACCAAAGATATTGGGAAGGTAAACTAAACAAGATAACCAAGCCTCAGGTTCTCGGAGGAAATCCCAATATGTTCAAAGTAATTAAAAATAACGAACAACAAAGCCCTGTTGAAGCGTTAAACGTTACAACATTAACTACCTCACCTATTGAGGCGAATTCAATATCAAGAGAGCGAGTTACCGGTCATATTTATGCAGTGGTTGGAATATATGGCGGTTTTAATTCAGATACTCTTAAAGTTTACATCTCAACAAATAATGGACTGAATTTCAATTTAATTAAAACAATATCTGCACCTAATTTTGTAATTACTGAAAACGGATTAGATGTCGAAGCTGTCTCTAAAGGAGATTCTTCATATGCTTTTATTTCAATGGACCATACTTTTGCATCAATTCGCTCAACGGATATCATAAGAGTTCGTCAGGATGGAGGTATGTACGGTTCAGTTGGAATCTTAGGAGTTTCTACAAATAGATATTTCAATGGTCGCGTAACAAGCGATAATGCAACTTATACGACAAGTGCCTATGTGTATTTAACTGTTACAGTAGACTCTTTAATCGGAAGTACAAGAATTCTTAAGCAGAAATTATTCAAAAGTACTGCTCCGTTTGCCTATAACTTCTCCCTTACAACTTGTTATCGGACACCAGTCGGGGGATTCTATGGATATACATCAGGTCCTGCGCCGGATAGTGCAAAAATGGAATCAGATATTGCGTATGTAAACACTACCGGCTTTGTTGACCAGCTTTACACCGTAACTATTGTTAGGGGAATTCCCGGTGTTTATGGAGGCGGTACATACTTAAACTTTACACGAAGTAGTGATTTCGGAAGTACTGCTCCAACAACATTTTTTACCATTCCAGATGATAAATTAAAAGAAAAACCTAAATTTGCTGCTACAGGATATTTGAATAATTCAGTTATGTTAGTTACCAGAAGATTATATGGCGGAGGAGACTGGGACCCGTTTTATTACTATTCCAGTGATATAACTTTCTTATCGCCTATATTTACAAGCGGATATGTTGAGAGTTCAAATGATACTACCATCGGCGTTTCAGTTGCAGCATTGTATCGTTCAAACAATACGTATCTTTTTGCTTTTAATAATAGAAGGAGCAGTACATCCGCTGCTGTTTATACTGCGAAATTTAACGGCGGCTTTTTAGCACCATTTGTTCAGGCAAATCCAAGCGGAATACCCGGAACTACGATATACGGGAACCCTGATGCAGGATTTAGAAACGTAAATAATGATTCATGTTTAGTAATCTGGGGTAGAAATGCCGGTGTAGGTACTTATGTAACAGGAGGATGTTCGGGAGCTTTTACCGGAATAGGTTCTAATAATTCTCTTGCCGATGGATATAGTTTATCGCAGAATTATCCGAATCCTTTCAATCCATCAACTGTAATAAATTTCACTCTTCCTTTAAAGAGTTTTGTAACAATAAAAGTTTATGATGTGAACGGAAAAGAAATTTCTGAATTGATAAACGCGGAAAAGCAGGCAGGAGAAAATTCAATCGAGTTTAACGGCGCAAATCTTTCAAGCGGAGTTTATTATTATAAACTCACCGCAGCAGATTTTTCTCAGGTAAGAAAAATGATTTTAGTAAAATAATAATTTTGATTCTGCCTTAACGATGATTAACTAGGAAATTTAATAAGAAGTTAAATCTCTTCCGTTAGTAAAGTAAGAAGAGGCAAGGAATTTTTCAAAATCTTTAATTTCCTCTATGGAGAAAGTTCTAATTAAATCTATTAGCTTCGAGTTTTCCAAGCGGTTATATGTTTGACAAATGGAGTATTAGAAATATATGAATAATTAGTAAATTAAAATGTCATCGCACAAAAAATATCTATATTATTATTGACAATATTAATTATTTCTCTTTGATTAAAATTAGGTAGAATAATAATTTGATTCAAATAAAATCCTTTATGAGAAAAAAATCACTTTTTTTAATTTTCGTTTTCAGTTTGATCTGCGTGCAGAATATTTTTGCCCAAAGATACTGGAATACTGCAGCGCAGTTTAACGGTACAAATCACATTTCGGTTGCACCTTCCGCTAACCTGAACACACTCAGTGGAAGTTTTTCAGCTGAGTGCTGGTTCAATTCCGGCAACATCAATACAACTGCAACCTTGTTTGGAAAAGAATCTTTTAGAATTTTATTAGAATCTGTCAGTGCGGATTTTGTAAGAGTCAGGGTTCAACTTAATGGCTCAACATACTTGTACAGTAGTACTTATAACTATTTCCAAAAAAATAGATGGAATCACGTTGCTGTAACTTATGATTCAGTTACGACGGGCTTATTGCGTATTTATTATAACGGAAATCTTGATACAGCAAGAACCGGAGCCAATATAGGACCAAGGGTTGGAAATGATTCTTTGACTATTGGAAATGGAATATTCGGAGCTTATAAAGGTATGATAGATGATATAAGAATTTGGGAAAGAGCGCTAACGAACGCGGAAGTTACTGCAAACTTCAGAAATCCTTACTATGGTGCTTTGAACACTTACAATGCAGCAAATTACCAAAGTGGAATAATTCTGGCATGTTCATTTGATTTTCCTGCCAGTGGTCCTTTTACGAGTTTATATTTTTACGATGGCTATAATTCGTATTATAACAGGGGGGCAGCTTCAGTTAATTTAGGAAAGAACCCGTCGCAAACTCTCGCAGTAAATTATTCATTGAAGTTAGACGGCTTTGGTTACGGAAGAGCTATTCAAAGTCCTAACATTAATTTAAACGCACCACTTACAGTCGAAGCATGGGTCTATCCTACATCATTCGGTCCCGCAGAACAATTCATTCTAAAAAAAGGAACTAATTATAGTATTTCGATAACACCAACAGGGGTCGTTTATTACTATTATGGCTCATCTGCCGGCCTCTCAAATAGGGCACTGCCTCTTAATCAATGGACACATATAGCAGTCAAGTTCGAGCCAAACGGAATAGGAACGTTATATCTGAACGGCACTCTGAATGCAGCATATAATTTAGGCGCAATACCGCCAATAGGACTGGATACACTTTTAATCGGCACGAATTCAAATGGAGTAGGGCGTTTTAAAGGATACATAGATGCAGTAAAAATTTCGAATTATACAAAGTCTCAGGATGAAGTAAGAAAAGATATGTATTCCATGATTGATGTTTCTAATACGCCTCCGCAGCCCAAAAGCACAGTAAGTTATGATTTTGAATTTCAGTCGTGGTCCTCAACAAGTAACGCATCGACTTGTGATTTAATGGGCAGCGCAGTGTATACTTGCGCTAACGGCTACAATGACGGAGTGCCAATTTCACCCGTTATGGGATTAAGCAATGCAAATTTCCCTTCAGGATATTTATTAAGATACTCACCTAAAACCATACCTGAGGCGGGAACAGCAGGTTATACTTATGACACTATTAATGTTACCACATCTGCACCTGTAACAGATTTAAAACTTTTCATAGATTTAAATCATCCGAGAAATGCAGAACTTCAGATCAAACTTATTTCACCTCAGGGTGACGAAGTAATTGTTTATGACAGGCATTTTGGCAATAATATTTATTCTTCTCATCTAATAACTGTGTTTACTGATAATGCAGAAAGTGATTTTGAAACAGGAAAGTATGTTTCATTTTCTCCCACAATAAAACCTGTAAATACTCTCAACAGCGTTTTTGCAGGCAGAAATCCGCAGGGAAAATGGAGATTGGAGATAACGGATTTTCTAAACGGAAATTCCGGCGTGTTATATACCTGGGGCTTAAGAATTAATAATTCAGTGGATGTAAAAAATATTTCATCAGAAATACCGTCAGATTATAATTTAAGCCAGAATTATCCAAACCCTTTTAATCCTTCAACTAAAATTAATTTTAGTCTCAGCAAAGCAGGAATTGTCTCTTTAAAAGTATTTGATATTGCAGGTAAAGAAGTAGCAGAATTATTAAATAATAATTTATCTGCAGGAAGTTATGAAGCTGAATTTAACGGAACTGATTTATCAAGCGGAGTTTATTTTTATACTCTCAAATCAGAAGCATTTACAGAAACTAAGAAAATGGTTCTGGTTAAATAAAAAATATAGTTTAAATATAAATATTTTTATGGGAAAAATAATTTATTCACTTTTATTATTAAGTACATTTTTCTTCCAAAATTCTTCTGCGCAAAGATATTGGAATATGGCAGCGCAGTTTAACGGTTCCAATTATATTGCAGTACCTCCATCTTCACGCCTTAATAATCTTAGCGGAAGTTTTACAGCTGAGTGCTGGTTAAATCCTGGCGATATAACATCATCTGCAACTGTATTTGGGAAATATGCTTTCAGGATTGTTTTAGAACCCTATGGAACAGATTATGTAACAATTTCTGTCCAAACCAACGGTTCACCTCGACTATTCGGCAGCTATACAAATGCATTTAAAAAGAATGAATGGAATCATCTGGCAGTAACTTATGATTCAACGCCGGGAGGCAAACTTCGAATTTTCAAAAATGCCGTTTTAGATGTTGAAGTTGCAGACGCAAATATAGGTCCACGACCAAGTGCGGATTCATTATTTATCGGTAACAGTGTATATGGAGCTTACAAAGGGATGATAGATGATATAAGAATTTGGGATGGCTATCTTGTTCCTACAAGTATCTCGAATAATTTTCGTAACCCATTTGTATTTTCCTTCTATTCTTCTGGATTCCAGTATGCTACTGTACCTATTATGCTTTCAGCAACTTTCGAGCATCCCAGTTCAGGGTATTCCACTGGTTTGTATTTTAGCGACTATAATCATCAATTTATAAATAGAGGAGGAGTTGTCGCTGTTAATATTGGAATGAATCCATCTGAAACAAATTCCACAAATCATGCGCTAGGTGGTATTGTCGATGGGTATGTTTCAGTACAACAAAACTCAAATATTAACTTGAATGGTCCGGTTACAGTTGAGACCTGGATAAATCCATATTCTTTTTCCGGTATTGCCAATTTGATTACTAAGGGCTCTGATTATAACATAAATCTTAATTTGAACGGTACCTTAAGTTATTCATTCGGGAATGGTATTACCGCTACAACAACTAATGTTATTCAACTTAATCAGTGGTCTCATGTAGCTGCTACTTGCGATGAAAACGGAGCTTCGAATCTATACCTCAATGGTCTTCTAATTGCAACAAGGAACTTTGGAAGCAGGCCTACTCCCGGAACCTCGCCTTTGGTAATTGGCGGTCAATTTTACGGAAATATGGATGCAGTTAAAATTTCAAATTTTGTAAAAAGTCAGGATGAAGTGAGAAAAAGTATGATTAGTTTTGTTGATTTAGTATCTATGCCAGAGCTGCCGCAAACTACTGCAAGCTATGACTTTGAATATCAAACTTATTCCTCAACAAATATAGCCGCTAACTTTTCTTTCAGCGGGTATGCAACTTATGTTTCATCCGGTAGTCCCTTCAATATACAGGCATCTCCTGTACTAGGAACTTATAATTCTTTATTTCCAAACGCTTATTTACTAAAATACCCTGCAAAAAAAGTTCCTGAAATCGGAACTGCAGGATACACTTACGATACACTTAACGTTTCAACTTCAAACCCTATAACCGATTTAAAATTATATATAAATATTGGTCATGTTAAAAATAACGAATTGAGGATTAAGTTATATTCTCCTCAAGGCGATTCATTAATTGTATTCGACCAAAATACAAACCAAAGCGGCTTTGCAGATAATATAAATACTATCTTTAATGATGCAGCGGAAAAGCCATTAGTGAACGGAAAATATGTTTCGTTTTCTCCGACAATAAAACCGTTGAATTCATTAAACGGCAAATTTGCAGGAAGAAATCCGCAGGGGAAGTGGAGACTTCAAGTAACTGATTTAGCAAATTCAAATTCCGGCATGTTGTATTCATGGGGATTGAGAATTAATAATTCAGTTGATGTTAAAAATATTTCATCAGAGATACCATCAAAATATAATTTGAGCCAGAACTATCCGAACCCGTTTAATCCTTCAACTAAAATTAATTTTAGTCTAAGCAAAGCCGGGATAGTTTCATTGAAAGTTTTTGATATTGCAGGAAGAGAAGTCTCAGAATTGGTAAATAAAAATTTACCGGCAGCAAGTTATGAAGCAGAATTTAACGGAGCTGAATTATCCAGCGGAGTTTATTTTTATACTCTCAAATCAGAAGCGTTTACAGAAACTAAGAAAATGGTTCTAGTAAAATAATTAATTTTAAACTCAAATATATTATTATTTATTTCACGTTGCTAAAATTTGTTCAGAATAATAATTCGAAGTCAAATTTGTTTAATAAATTAAGCAGCTCTCTAATGAAAAAAATTATTGCACTATTTCTACTAATTGTTGTATCTGATTCAGTTTTTTCGCAATCCCAAAAAATTACAACTACAACTACTTCTACTTCAGAAGTAATTTATACTCCTCCATCTGACCCTGTTGTAGAGCAAATTGTAAAAAATATAACACAAGCAAGGAAAAGCGGAGATATTACAAATCAAAGATATTGGGAAGGTAAACTAAACGAAATAACTAAGCCGCAGGTTATTGAAGGTAATACTAATGCTTTCAAAGTGATAAAAACTAATGAACAGCAAAGCCAAGTTGAAGCGTTAAACGTTACAACATTAACTGTAACAGGTATTCAGGCAAATGCAATCTCAAGAGAGCGCGTTACCGGTGATATATATGCTGCAGTCGGGTTGTATGGCGGCGGCGGAAATCGCGATACTCTTAAAGTTTATCGCTCAACAAACAATGGAATTAGTTTCAATTTAATTTTAACACTTGCGTTTCTTGATCTGAGAATCACTAATAATGGATTAGATATTGAAGCTGTTTCTAAGGGAGATTCTTCTTATGCTTTTATTGCAATGAACTATACATATGCAGGCAATTATGCATGTGAAATAATAAGAATTCGTCAGGATGGCGGAATGCTCGCCTCATCCGGACCTTTGGGGTCAGCCGGTTCAAGGAAATATATCAACGGGCGAATAACAAGCGATAATGCTGCTTTTACATACAATACTTATGTATATTTATCACTTACATTAGATTCCACAGTTGCAGGCGGAAGAAGACTTATACAAAAATTGTTCAAAAGCGAAGCGCCATTTGCCCCTAACTTTAATCTAATATCCGGTTATCAAAATGCTAGTTTCCAAGGAGCTTATGGATATTCCCCAGGAATCATTGCGCCGGATTCTGCTAAGTTAGAAACCGATATTGCATTTGTAAGTACGGTTGGAGGTAGTGACCATCTATATACCGTTACGATAGTAAGAGGAATTCCCGGCTTGTTTGGAAACGGAACATATTTGTGTTTTACCAAAAGTACTACTTATGGCAGCACTGAGCCATCACTATTTGATAATCGCTCTGATGATAAATTAAAAGAAAGCCCGAGATTTGCTGCCTCGGGATATCTAAATAACTCTGCTATGGTTGTAACCAGAAGATTATTTGGCGGCGGCGACTGGGACCCGATTTATTTCTATTCCGCTGATATTTCCGCAGCAACACCTGTATTTACAAGCGGATATGTTAATGCTTCCTCTGATACAACATTAGGCGTTTCTGTTGCGGCTTTGTATCGCTCAAACGACACTTATCTTTTTGCTTTTAACAATAGAAGAAGTTCTTCTACAAGTGCAATTTTTACTAGGCAATTTAGAAACGGCGGACTGGAGACGCTTGTTCAAGCAAATCCGAGCGGAATACCCGGAACGCAACTATGGGGCTCGCCTGATGCGAGTTTCAGAAATGTTAATAACGACTCATGTTTGGTAATTTGGGGCGGAATTAATGGCACCGGTTCCTATGTTACAGGCGGATGTTCAGGTCCTTTTATTGGAATAGGCACTAATAGTTCAATAGCTGAAGGATATAGTTTATCGCAGAATTATCCAAACCCTTTTAATCCTTCAACAATAATAAATTTCTCGCTTCCTGTAAAGAGCTTTGTAACAATAAAAGTATATGATGTGAACGGAAAAGAAATCGCTGAATTGATAAATGAAGAAAAACAGACGGGAGCGCACTCAATAGAATTTAACGGAGCAAATCTTTCAAGCGGAGTTTATTATTATAAACTCACTGCCGGTGATTTTTCTCAAGTAAGAAAAATGATTTTGGTGAAGTAATAAAATTCTATTTAAAACTTTTTTATAAACCATAATATAAAAAATGAATAAACCACTAAGACTTATCATAGTAATATTAGTTTTTTTTACATCATTTTTCTTATATGGATTTCAATTAAAAGAAACCGAAGAGAAAAAAGAAGGTGGTCCTAATCGTGAAGTAGAGTACTTCAAAAAATGGCACGGAGAAGATATAGGCAATATGATTCCGGCTGATAGAATGAAAAATATTTGGGAAGAAATAAACAGAATGCCCTCTGAAAATAGTTTTAATGAAGCAATAAACACATGGACTCAAATAGGACCAACTTCAATGTACGTAACAAGTACAGGTGCAAGATGGTCAGGCAGAGTGCTTGATTTAAATATTAGAAGCGGCGATGAATACCCAAGAGTTGCAGCAGCTTCAGGTGGTTTATGGGCTTTTTTATATTTAAGTTCTTTAACTTCATATTCACTTTCATCTCAATTATCAAGTTTAGCTATCGGTTCATTTGATTTTAAACCCGGAGATAATAGTGTATTGATAGTGGGAACAGGCGAACCAAGACAAAGAACCGGAACCGGCGTTTACCGTTCAGTTACAGGAGGTACAATTTTCACAAAATTAAATTTTCCATCCGGCGACCCTGGAGCTGTTTATAAAGTAAGGTATGATTTAATTAATACAAATGTAGTTTATATTGCTACAGATAGAGGCTTTTATAAATCAATTGACGGTGGCAACACCTGGACAAATTATTTATCAGCAGGAAATGTAACTGATTTTGAAGTTCATCCTAGTGACAACTCAATACTT
The DNA here is from genome assembly GCA_937974175.1 of uncultured Ignavibacteria bacterium. GTDB lineage: Bacteria > Bacteroidota > Ignavibacteria > Tepidaquicellales > Tepidaquicellaceae > JAFDZO01. The sequence continues at coordinate 60,041 of CALJIG010000035.1, read as the reverse complement.
TATGCTGCTGTTTGGGGTAATGGGATTTTCAGATCAAATGACTATGGTGTAACATGGACAAAATTAACTACCGGAGGAATTCCCTCTACTAATGTTGGCAGAACAGATATTACCATACCAAAGTTCAGTTCAAATTATATTTATGTCAGCATGGCAAAAAATGACAGTAACACTACCCTGGGTGTATACCGCTCTACGAATAGCGGAGTAAACTGGGTTAATGTTACACCATCAAATACATTTCTTGGAAATCAGGGGTGGTATGATAATGTTATTAGTGTTAATCCTGTAAATGCAAATATTGTTCTTGCAGGTGGTGTATTCTTATGGCGTTCAACAAATGGAGGAGCTAATTGGACTTTTGTATCCGATCAAGATATTCATGCAGACCAGCATACTTGCTTATGGAAACCGGACGGTTCGCAGGTTTGGGTAGGACATGATGGCGGAGTATCTACATCATTAGATGCCGGAGCAACTTGGACTAGTTACGAAAACATTTTACCTATAACTCAGTATGTAAATATTGATGTAGGTGTAAGTAATACAAATCTTATTATGGGAGGGTCGCAGGATAATGGAATATCAAGAACAACTAATGGTGGAACTACATGGAATCAGGTTAGACCAGGAGATGGGGGAGGAATTGCCATAGACCCTACAAATGCAAATAATGTTTTTATAACTGATGGCGTGTATGACCCAAACGTTATGGCATTTAAAAGATTAAAAAGCACTAACACCGGATTAGATTGGTCGTTCATTGATAACGGTATAGACAACAGCAAACAGTGGTACACAAAAATCCGTTCTGATTTAGTTGCCCCTATTTATTTGTACCATAATTCCGGCGGTTTTGTTTATAAGAGTACGAATAATGGAGCACTTTGGGAAAAATTAAATTCTTCATCATTTGTTTTCAATGTTAGTAATTTAAATGTTTCAAAATTTCAAAGCCCGGGTGCTGTTGTTTATGCTGCTCTTGATTCGTGGAGCACAGGAGCAATGCTTCGTGTTTTCGATGGTACTTCCTGGAATGAGCGCTCTGAAGGTTTTACAGCTTCTGTCAGAGGCGTGAAACCTCACCCAAGTGATGTGAATAAGGCTTATGCAGTGCTAAATGGCTTTAGCGCGGGGAATAAAGTATTTAAAACAACTAATAAAGGAATAATCTGGACAAATATTTCAGGAAACTTGCCCAATGTTCCTATGGGTGATTTGATTCCTCATCCGCTTACAGATAACTTAATCTATGTTGGCACAGAAATGGGATGTTATAAAACAACTAATGCCGGAGTGAACTGGTACAGATGGAATAACGGAATGCCTGAGGCGTCTATAGTAACTGAAATGGTTGCAATAGACAGTTTGTCAACACGAGGAAGGTATTATATTGTAGCGGCAACTTATGGAAGATCTATGTTTATGCGTGAAGTATCAGGAGATGATCCCGTAGGAATTGGAATAGTAAATTCAAATCTTCCTTCAAGTTTTGTTTTGAAACAAAATTATCCAAATCCTTTTAATCCTGTTACAAATATTAATTTTGAAATTCCTGTTAATGAGTTTGTGAATGTTTCTGTTTTTGATGTATCCGGGAAAGAAATTCAAACTCTTGTTAATGAAAATTTGAATGCTGGAGTCTACAATTATTCTTTTGATGGCGCAGCGCTTTCAAGCGGAGTATATTTTTATAGAATATCAGCAGGAAAGTATTCTGAAACAAAAAGAATGATGCTGTTGAAATAGAAGGAAAATTATTTTAACTTATATAAAAGCCCCTGAGAAAAAAAGTCTCACGGGCTTTTTTTGTTGTATTCAAAATAGCAACTTTTCAATTATTTTACATAAATAATACCTTTTTATTGCAATTTAAAATGTTATGAATTTTCAATAATATTAATTTTCCTATAAAATTCTAACATCAAATAATAAAATGGAATACAGAATAGAGCACGATACAATGGGCGAAGTAAAAGTACCGGCTGATAAATATTGGGGAGCACAGACACAGAGATCGAAAGAAAATTTTACAATCGGCGGTAATTTAATGCCCAAAGAAGTTGTATATGCTTTTGCAATTTTGAAAAAGGCGGCAGCTATGGCAAACTTTGAGTGCGGCGTATTAGCTGAAGATAAAATGAAACTGATAGGACAAGTGTGCGATGAAATTCTGGAAGGGAAATTAGATGATGAGTTTCCTTTAGTTGTATGGCAGACGGGTTCAGGCACGCAGTCAAATATGAATGTGAATGAAGTAATTGCAAATCGCGGGCATGTTTTGAACGGAGGTAAGTTATCAGATGAAAAGAAAATTTTACATGCTAACGATGATGTAAATAAATCACAATCCTCCAATGATACTTTCCCGACTGCAATGCACATTGCAGCATATAAAATATTAATCGATAATACGTTACCGAATACCGACAAGCTGAGAAATACTTTGCATGAAAAATCAGAAAAGTATATGAATGTTGTAAAAATCGGTAGAACACACTTAATGGATGCAACTCCGCTAACACTGGGGCAGGAATTTTCAGGGTATGTTTCGCAGCTAGAGCACGGTATGAAAGCAATTAAAAATTCTCTTGAGCATTTATCTGAGCTTGCTTTAGGCGGCTCTGCTGTTGGTACCGGACTGAATGTTCCTAAAAACTATGATGTGATTGTTGCAAAACATATTGCAGAGCTTACAGGGCTGCCATTTAAAACAGCAAAAAATAAATTTGAAGCATTAGCTGCGCATGACGCCATTGTAGAATCATCGGGAGCATTAAAAACATTAGCATGCAGCTTAATGAAAATTGCAAACGATGTAAGATTACTTGCATCAGGACCGAGAAGCGGAATAGGGGAGATAATCATTCCTGAAAACGAACCGGGTTCTTCTATTATGCCGGGAAAAGTAAATCCCACTCAGGCAGAGGCAATGACGATGGTATGTGCGCAGGTAGTTGGTAACGATATGGCAATAAACGTTGGTGGAATGACGGGGCATTTTGAACTGAACGTATTTAAGCCTGTTATGATTTTTAATTTTTTAAATTCAGCAAGACTGCTTGGTGATGCATGCGATTCATTCGATAAGCATTGTGCCATCGGCATTGAACCGAATTATGCAAGAATAAATGTGCAATTAGAAAACTCACTTATGCTTGTAACCGCTTTGAATACTCATATTGGATATGAGAATGCTGCAAAGATTGCTAAGAAGGCGCATAAAGAAAATAAAACTTTAAGAGAAGCAGCAATAGAATTAGGCTTGTTGACAGATGCTGAATTCACTGCTAAAGTTGACCCGAAAAAAATGGTAGGGAACATATAAGGTTAACATTTCGTTTAAACTTAAGTATTCCTTTATAGGTAGGTTATGGTATAGGGAAATTTAAATGAATATCTACACAGTAAGAATTACTATAACTTATTTTAAACAATATAAAATATATTAATGCTAAGATTTAAAGCAGACAGAAAAACTCTAATTTTCATGTTCATTACAACTTCACTGTTAATTATACAGTGGAATTTTGGTAGTCTTGATCAGGGAAACTTTAGCGCTCTCAATATCTTCCTGTTCATTTGGGCAATGTTCATGGCAGTTTCAGTAGCTACAATGACACACAATCACAACCACCTCCCTATGTGGAAAAATAAATACCTGAACATTCTTACTGACTGGTGGCTGACCTGCTTTTACGGTTTTCCGGTCTTTGCATGGATACCTACTCATAACAAAAACCATCACAGACTTAATAACAAAGAAGGTGATTATACTATAACATACAGATTCAGCGAGAAGAATAATTTCTTTACTCTTATTTCATATCCTACCATCAGCGGATTTTATCAGCAAAAGGCAATCAAAGACCATCTTAGCGATTTAAAGAAAACGAATAAAGAAAAATTCTGGCTTTGCATTGCTCAGTATTTTGTACTGGCTGTATTTATAGCTGCATTCTTAATTCTTGACTGGAAAAAAGCTTTACTGTATGTAGTTATTCCGCAGCAGTTTTCCTTATTCAGTGTTTTGATTTTCAACTACTTGCAGCATGTACACGCAGATGAAGAATCTGAAACCGACCACTCAAGAAATTTTGTAGGCGGCTTGAATTTCTTTTTGTTTAATAACGGATTCCACACAGTTCATCATGACAGAGCAGGATTACACTGGAGCGAAGCTCCGGCAGCGCATGCGAAAATTGCTCATAAGATTGACCCTGAGTTAAATCAAAGAAGTTTCTGGTGGTATATTATAAAGACATATTTCATAGGTCCATTAACTCCAAAAGCCAGAAGAGAGAGAAGCAGAAGATTAGACAGAATTGCTAAACAGAAAATGCAATCGGCTTAATACACATAAAATATTTTGTAATAAAACAAGAAATCCTGCTATGAAAATTCACAGCAGGATTTTTTTTTGTATATCGACTAAATTAAATTCTATTGATTCACTTCATCGAAAGCTTTTTTAAATTGGCTTTCTGTTTGTTTACCAACTAAGCTTTTTACTAACTTACCGTCTTTAAAAAAGAAAGTTGAAGGAATTGCTCCCTCCCAGTTTTTATCAAGCATATTGATAAGTTTTTCATCTTTATCGAATGCATTATAGTAGGAAACAAAATCAACGTTGTTTTTTGCAAGGAACGGTTTTGTTTTAGACTCAAGATCTCCGGTTTCATCGAGCGAAATTAAAATCAGCTTTGAATCATCTGAGTTTTCTTTGCCGAATTTAACTAAGTCAGGAAACTCTTCCTTACAAGGACCGCACCAGTAAGCCCATAAGTTTATTACGACTACTTTATCATCACTCTCTTTTAATATTTCCTTAAGAATATCTTCCTTAAGCGGTTTTAAATCCTGCGCATTTGCAAAATTGAGTGATATAAATATTGTTGAGAGAAGGACTAAATTTTTTAATATTTTCATTTATAATTTTAAGTAAATTATTTTCTTTTAACACCGCAGCCGAATGATACTGTTGTTGATTTTGATACAGGCTTGCCTGCAATTAATTCGTCTAAAGCATTTTTTAAATCGGATGTAGTTACTTTTGAAGCGTCCTTATCATCATCGATTCTTCCGTGATAAACTAATGTCATATTTTTATCGATTACAAATACTTCCGGAGTTCTTAGCGCGCCGAACTGATCTGCAACAACATTTCCATCATCTTTCAAGACAGGGAAAGGATATCCTTTTTCTGCAGAATGTTCTTTTACTCTGTCAGTTGATTCGGTATTATTTGAGTTAACTGCCCAGAAAGTTACTCCCTGCGCGGAATAATCATTTGCCAGTTTTGTAATTCTTTCTGTGTAAGGCTGAACGAAAGGGCATTCGCATGACCAGAACATTACTACTGTGTAACCGTTTGTGTTTTGTGAAAGGGTATAAGAGTTACCATCGTAATTTGTGATAGTGAAATCAGATACTTTATCTCCGATTTTTAAATCAGAAGGATTTCCTGCTGAATAGGAAATTGAAGTTACGGCGAATGTAAGCAGCACTAAGAAAATTACTGATTTTAACTTTGACATTTTTATTTCTCCTTGGTTGTTTTAAAGATTTATCTTAATAACATTTTATAACTAATAAAGTTCATAAAAAAATGTGATATAAATCATTTTTTATGCCACTAATTTTATCGATTTTTACATAGAAATAAAACTTAAATAATCATCCTTTTAAACTTCATTTAATCTTTAATATATATGAGGTATTTTAATAACATAAATTCATAAATCCCATGATACACGACTTCGCAAACAGAATTGTAAATCCCGAAAAAGCCGTTGAAATTGTAAAATCAGGCGATAGAGTATATTTGCACGCTAATAGCTGTTATCCCGAATTACTCGTAAAAGCACTTTGCAACAGATATAATGAGCTTAACAATGTAGAAATTTGCCATTTAACATCATTTACAACCGCACCTTATGTCGAGCCACATATGGAAGGCCATTTCCGTCATAATGCACTTTTTACAGGCAACAACGTTAGAAAAGCAGTACAAGCCGGCAAAGCAGATTTCACCCCGATATTCTTATCTGAAATTCCAATATTGTTTGAAAGCGGCAGGTTTCCGATTGATGTGTGCTTTTTACATCTCTCGATGCCTGATGCGCACGGATATTGTTCATTTGGTGTAAGCAACGAATGCTCAAAAGTAGCTGCGGAAAATTCAAAGGTTATAGTTGCACAGTTGAATAAGCAGATGCCGAGAGTGCTTGGAGACAACTTTATTCACATAGATAAAATTGATTATATAGTTGAGTGTGATATCGCATTGCCTGAACTCCCTATGGTTGACCCGAATATGGGCAAAGAAGAAAAAGCTGTTTACAGAAAAATAGCTGAAAATATTTCTACTTTAATTAAAGACGGCGATACTTTACAAATGGGAATCGGCGCTATTCCCGATGCAGTTCTTCCTTATTTGAGAGAAAAGAATGACTTAGGAATTCATACTGAAATGTTCTCAGACAGCTTAATAGATTTGATAGAACTTGGAGTAGTTAACGGTGACAGAAAGACATTACTGCCGGGAAAAGTAGTTTCCAGCTTTGTCATCGGAACGAAAAAAATATTCGATTATATTGATGATAATTCTCTGATTGAATTCAGAACGTCTAAGTTTGTTAACGATCCGTTTACAATTGCAAGAAACGATAATATGATTTCAATAAATTCATGTATAGAAGTAGATATCACGGGACAAGTTTGCGCAGATTCAATCGGACATAAAATTTATTCGGGATTCGGCGGACAGGTTGATTTTATCCGCGGTTCGGCAAGAAGCAAAAACGGCAAACCTATTATGGCATTTGCATCAACTGCAAAAGGTGATACAATTTCCAAGATTAAGCCGTTCTTAACTCCGGGCGCAGGTGTTACAACTTCAAGAGGAGATGTTCATTTTGTGATTACTGAATTTGGTATTGCAGATTTATTCGGCAAGACATTAAGACAAAGAGCTGAGTTATTGATAAATATTGCTCATCCTAATTTCAGAGATGAATTAACGCAAAGAGCAAAAGAATTAAATTATTTGAATTAATTTCCGTATTTGAAAATTTGAGTAAAAAAGAACTGGCAATTGTACTTGTAAGCGGCGGAATGGACAGCGCACTAACCGCTGCCTATGCTTCAAAAAAATATGAACTTGCCTTTCTGCACATAAACTATGGGCAGAAAACAGAGAAAAGAGAACTGAAAGCTTTCAAGGATATTGCAAGATATTATCATGTCAAAAAAAGATTAGTTGTTGATATAAGATACCTTAGAGAAATCGGAGGTTCATCACTAACTGACACGCATATTAAAATCGAAAAAGCTAATTTGCAAAAGGTCAGCTCTAAAAATAAAAATGTTCCGAATTCTTATGTCCCTTTCCGCAATGCTAACATACTTGCAATTGCGACAAGCTGGGCAGAAGTAATTGGCGCAAAGCATATTTATATAGGAGCAGTGGAAGAAGATTCCAGCGGATATCCTGACTGCAGAAAAGATTTTTTTGATGCTTACAATAAAATGATAGAGAAGGGAACGAAGCCTTCAACAAAAATAAAAATAGAAACACCTATAATAAATTTATCCAAGAAAGATATTGTTTTAAAATCCATGCAGATGAAATCACCGGTTCATCTCTCATGGTCTTGTTATAAAAGTAATACTGAGGCTTGCGGTGAGTGCGATAGCTGCGCATTGAGGCTCAGAGGATTTCAGCTAGCAAAAAAGGAAGACCCCATTCCATATAAGAAACGACCATTTTACAACTAAACTTGTCTAATGAAAGATAGTAAAGTCCTGAAAGTTGCCGCCGTCCTTTTTATTCTGGGTGTATCCGTTTTTGCATTAAAAACGCTGCAGGCAATACTGCTGCCGTTTTTTATAGCAATCATTATAGCATTTATATTTGAACCGTTCTTTGAATTACTAAAAAAGAAAAGAGTACCATCATTTTTAGCCATAGTAATTGTAATACTTACTATAGTTATAATTGCAAACATTGTAAGTGTATTTATACTTACAAGTGTTGGCCCATTCACTGCCGGAATTCCTAAATATCAGGATAAGTTTAACTTGTTACTGCAATATGCTGCAGATAATCTCAAAAATTACGGAATAGATGCTATAGCTCTAAGGGAATCGATGAATCTGAAAAATATAATTCAGGATAGCTCAGTTCAGGGATGGATAACTTCGGTATTCACCGGCATTGCCAGTATATTCGGTGATTTTGTGCTTATTCTTATTTATGTAATTTTTATTCTTTCTGAGCTAGGAAGTTTAAAACGCAGAGTGCTAAGAGCTTTCTCGGAAGAGCGCGCAAGAAGAATCGCTAATACGATGGGCGATATTTTTCTTGACGTGCGAAGGTATATCGTTGGGAAGACAGTTATAAATCTTTTGCACGCTATTCTAATAGGTATAATTCTCTGGTTATTCGATGTTGATTTTTATATTGTATGGGCATTCCTGTCTTTTCTGATGCATTACATTCCTACGATTGGTTCTATGATTGCAACTATACTGCCGTTCATGACAGCGCTGGTGCAATTCGATAGCTTTGGAACTGCAATTGTGATACTTATCATTTTAATTGTACTGGCAAACGTTGTCGGCAATATTATAGAGCCTCAGGTTTTGGGGGATAAATTGGATTTAAGTCCAATATTATTATTATTATCTTTGATAATGTGGGGTTATGTATGGGGAGTAATGGGTATGATACTTTCTATTCCGATAATGAGCATGATAAAAATTGTCCTTATGAATTTTGAATCCACGCGGCCGGTAGCGATATTAATGAGTTATAATCAGAGTTCAATAACAGATATTAAAAAAGAAAACTTATATACGCATAAGATAAAGAAGATATTAACACCTAAGAAAAAAGTTAAGAAAGATGATGTTTAGCAAGTGCAGTTTATTCATAATAATACATTAAAATTTTTTATTCACTAAAACATATAAAACCACAGGAGAAAAAATGCCTTACTCAATGAAGTTGAAAGATTGGGTGCAGGAATGCGCTGATCTTTGTAAACCCGATGCCATTTATTGGTGCAACGGTTCAGATGAAGAATATCAAATGCTCGTAAATAAAATGCTTGAAGATGGTACTTTCCATAAACTCAATGAGGAAACTTATCCGAACAGTTATTTATCATATTCAAATCCAAACGACGTAGCACGTGTAGAACACTGTACATTTATTTGTACTAAAGATAAAAAGGATGCCGGTGTCACAAATAATTGGAAATCGCCTGAAGAGATGAAAGAAATAATGAAAGGAATTTATGACGGCTGCATGAAGGGACGTACTATGTACGTTGTGCCTTACGTAATGGGTCCGCTTGGCGCTCCTGCTTCTAAAGTAGGCGTTGAACTTACCGACTCACCATATGTAGTTGCCAATATGAAAATCATGACGAGAATGGGGCAGAAAGCTCTAGACCAGATGAAAGATGAATACGATTACGTTGCAGGTCTTCATTCAGTCGCAGACTGTAATCCTGATAGAAGATATATTGCTCATTTCCCTGAAGAGTATTTGATATGGTCTGTTGGTTCAGGTTACGGCGGTAATGCATTACTTGGTAAGAAATGCTTTGCTCTTCGTATTGCTTCATGGCTTGCTAAGCAGGAAGGCTGGATGGCTGAGCACATGCTTATCCTTGAACTTGAAACTCCTGACGGTAAGAAATCATACATCACCGCTGCTTTACCTTCTGCATGCGGAAAGACCAATCTTGCTATGATGGTATCAGCTCTTGAAGATCAGGGCTATAAAGTAAAAACAGTCGGCGATGATATCGCATGGATGTATATCGGCGAAGACGGCAGATTATATGCTATTAATCCTGAAGCAGGATTCTTCGGCGTAGCTCCCGGCACAAACCCAAAGACAAATCCGAATGCAATTGCATCACTTCATAAGAATGCAATCTTTACCAACGTTGCTCTTACAAAAGAGAATGAACCATGGTGGGAAGGATTCACAAAAGAGAAACCTGAAGGAATGAAAGACTGGCAGGGAAGAGATTATACAGGTGAAGGCAATGCCGCTCACCCGAACTCACGCTTCACAGCACCTGCAGCTCAATGTCCGTGTATTTCATCTGAATTCGAAAACCCTATGGGAGTTCCAATCGATGCAATTTTATTCGGAGCAAGAAGAGCCACAAACGTTCCGCTTGTATATGAATCATTCGACTGGCAGCATGGTGTATTCGTCGGCGCAACAATGTCATCTGAAACAACAGCAGCAGCAACAGGAGCAGTTGGTGTAATAAGACGCGACCCGTTTGCAATGCTTCCTTTCATAGGTTACAATGCAGGAGATTACTTCCAGCACTGGCTCGATATGGGCAAGAAGCTCGGAGATAAAGCTCCAAAGATTTTCCACATTAACTGGTTCAGAACAGATGAGAACGGCAAGTTCTTATGGCCCGGATTCGGCGAGAACGCCAGAGTTCTTAAATGGGTTTACGAAAGACTAAATGGCAAAACCGAAGCAGTTAAAACTGCAATAGGTAACGTACCGACAACTGGCGGACTTGATACCACAGGTCTTGATATGACAAAAGAACAAGTTGAAAAAGCACTCGAAGTTAAAAATGAAAACTGGAAAGGCGAACTTCCCGGTATGAAAGAATTCTTTGAAAAAGTCGGTGATGCTCTTCCTAAGGAAATGTGGGATGAGTACCATGCACTTGAAAAAAGAATCGGATAACCCAGATTTCAGGTTTCAGGTTTCAGATAACATATATATTAATAAAGACCCGTTTGAGAATAATCTTAAGCGGGTTTTTTGTTTCCCAACACAGTAATCTCACTACTCTTTATTTTATCCATCCTATATAAAATCTTTCTAATATGGCTTATTTTATCGATTTTTTTTGGCACGGAAAGTGAATATAAGGGAATTAGAAGCAAATTAATTAACCCTATAAACTCAAATACCATGTCAGTAGAATTCAACAAACTCGAAAAACCCTTTATAAAGATTACAAAAAAGTCATCTAAAGGTACAGAAATGAAATTCACATTTCAGAAAGTGAACGACAACGAAGTAATGGTAATTTTATACGAAGATAATAACGAACTGCTTTCTTTCAAATGCTCCAATGTAAATTTTTCTCAGTTAAGAGAGTTCAACGATATAATAGCAACTAATCCTTTATTCTATATGAGTGCTGCTCCGGGCGGCCTGGTATATTAAAATATAATAACCCGGTAACAATTTTTTTTCATTCCTTTTCCTTTCCTTAGACCCGTTGATAAAGTAAATATTGTCAGCGGGTTTTTATTTTGTATTATTGATTTCAAAACACTAAATTGCTCAAACTTCATTTCATCTTTGAAATCATTCAAATAATTATCGGGGGATAACTTTGAGCAAATTCCTGAATAAGTACGGACTATTGTTTGCCGTTCTGGTAAGCTTCAATTATCTTTTTCTGCATATGCTTAAAGGTATTGAAAGCGGTGTAGTTGCATCTGTTCGTGTTCTTCTTATTATAATATCGATGGCTCTGCTGGCAACATTCTGGAAAAAATGGAAGAAGATACCTGTCAAAGAACTACTTATCATCGCGCTTGCAGGCGGACTTAACTTCGGTCTCTATTCATACACTATCGCAACAGGACTTCAGGAAACTTCAGCTACGCAAGGCTCAATAATTTTCAACACCGCTCCTATATTCTCAATGATTTTTGCCGTTATATTCCGCCTGGAAAAATGGTCATGGCCTGCTTTTGCCGGTGCACTGGTTGCAATTGCCGGAGTTGTAATTTCTACGCTCGGCGGTATGCATCACGGCAGCGGCAGCTTATCCGGCGATACACTAATGATTATATCTGCCGTACTTATTTCATTCAGCTCTGTGCTTGTAAGTGATATCAGCAAAAAATACCATCCGGCAGCTTTCACGGCATTGCTTGCATTCTTCGGTTTAGTTGTCCTCATTCCATTTTCATTTGCAAGTATTCAGTCCACTCCATGGGCTTCGCTCGGTCTTAATAATTATATGATGCTTGCATTTGTCGGCGTTATCGGCGGAGCAGTTGTATTCGGCTCATATTATAAATGCATCAGTGAGGTCGGCGCATCATCGGCTATGGTCTATACTTTCTTCAGCGTTCCTCTTACTATTTTTTACAGTATTGTTTTCCTTGGTCAGGGAGTTCATCATCTGCAGATTATCGGAGCAGTTGTTGTCCTTGCCGGAGCCGGGTGGAGCATCTATCAGCGGAATAAAAATAGCGCAGCGTTAGCTCATCCTATACATCATTAATTTTTAAAGTATAAAGTAGCAAGTATAAAGTAGAAGGTAAGAGTAACATTATTGTCACATTCTTCAGATTTCAGATTTCAGATTTCAGATTTCATATGTAACATTATTGTAACATTTTTCTTTTTAACCTTCTTTCTATTTAAAAATTGTAAAAAGTCGGATTCTTTTTCAATTACGAATTCCAAATTCCAAATTTCAAATTTGATTTTGGTCGGATTTTGGTCGGGTTTTATTTTCCACTAAAACATAAAACCTCAAAAATAACACAAAATTGAAACCTTAAATCAAAGATCATAAATGAATTTGGTCGGATAATGGTCGGGTTTTATTTGCCACTAAAACACAAAAACACAAAATTGAACAAAATTTTAATCTTAAATCAAAAATCTTAAATGAATTTGGTCGGATTTTGGTCGGGTTTTATTTGCCACTAAAACACAAAAACACAAAATTAACACAAAATTCAAATCTTAGATCTAAAATCTTAATTGAATTTGGTCGGAAAAAAGTCGGGTTTTCTTTCCAATTGTGTTGTAAAAACAATTCGCCAAGGCGAACCTTCGGTGCCGAAATTTTGTTTTTTCGTCATTCAGGATTTTTGATGAATTTTTGACGGATTTTTTATAGATTCTGAATTCTGAATTATAAATTCTGAATTATAAATTCTGAGCTGTAACATTATTGTAACATTCTGAGCCCGCCCGCTGCATTTCTTCATTCACAAAAACATACTCATCTAATATAACAAGTCATGTCAAGAAAAAAAAGATGATGTTCCCTATTAGTAGTAATAGGAAAAAAAAATCCCGCTTAGTTATTACTAAACGGGATTAATATTATACTAAGTTCTAAAGACTAATTTATTGCGCAGCTCTGTTTGAGTTTGCAAGCCTTTGCTTTCCGGGATTTGACGGCAATGATGGAAACTTTGGGAGCGGCGGCTTTGGCGGAGTTGGTTCGCAGCTTCCTCCTCCTAAAGCAGCTATCGAGCATTTCCATGCAGCAAGTGTATTGCTCAGATTATTATGAAACCACTTACTTTTATTTTTAAAATCGGTTGGATTTGTTGCAGCTTTCAACCCGTCATGAATATCTTTATCCGGATTAAAATCACTTATGCTTTCTTTTTCTCCCTGACCTTTATTTTTCTTTAATGAGCTTATTGATTTTTTTAATTCATCATTTCCTGAAAGATTAGAATTGTATCTGCGCATGTATCTATCGTATGTTGGAGTGTTGAGTTCATTATCTGTTTCCATTGTTATACCCTGACCGGTACTTCCTGATATCGGCTTTCCGCTATCGCGAATAATCCAGCCTCTGTTTTCAATTATAACCTGGTCTCCATCATTCGTGAAAGTCAGTTTTTTGAATCTCCAAATCGGCATATCAGGATTGCCGGATGTTGATAATATATCTCTGCCTGGTGCATCATCATATTCAATTTCAGTCGTATAACCGTTTCCTGTTATGTTTATAATTCTATTTTTGCTGTCGCGCAATATTTTTACCAGCGGCAGGCATAGAATTTCTAAAGTTGTTGTCGGGTAGGAAACAGGAAAAGTTCTTATGAAATAGTTATCACCAATATAAGCCCATTTACCTTCATCTATATTTTCCTTTAAATCGACTTCAACTCCGGTTGTATTTACAGCAAGTCTTTCAACATCTTCATAGGAAGATTTAGGATTTTTTATAACATCGCGCATTCCACTGTAGAATTTTGCAAGGGAAACAAGTTCACCAGGCAATAGATCGAGAGCATCATTAATATCTGCATTAAGTCTAACTAAATCTGAGGTACTCAGAAGCGGTTTTACTCTAAGTTTTAATTCCATCTGAAGGTCATCAAATTTTGTACCGGATTCGATTGCCCATAGTAACAGCTGTATATCACGCTGCTTTATTTCCGGATGTGACACTGATTTATTCAGAACACTTTCAACTATGTCGGCATTTTTACCAAGCAAAGGCCCTATTAAATAACCATTGCCTTTTGTAGGACCGTAAGTCCCGGCATGCAAACAGTAAGATTGAATATCGCCGCGGTAGTAGCCGGGTTTCATATCGGTAAGGTCAGGCAAGGCTTCAGGTTCTACACCGTTTAAAAAATCCAGCATGCTAACAGTAGGAAGTGCATCATTAATAGAGGAAGTAATAGATTTTCCCGGTATCCATGCATCTTTACTTCCTATGGTTTTTTTCAGTATATCATCAAATTGCGCAAAGGAAAAATTTGCAGCAAAAAGAAACAAAAGTATAATTTTTGTTCTCATCATATTAGTTTGATTTAAAAAAAGTATATTCAAAAATTGCTGCTTTTAGTAAGTGCTTCAATTCAAAAAGCAATGTTAAGATTAAGAATTATATTTCTAATAAGAGACTTTTATCTTATTTTGATTAATTCCCTTTAGAACATGCTCAATATCGAAAACAAGCTCACTCTGGCTCAGGAAGAAGTTGCTTTAAAAAACTTCGAAAGCGCGATTGAGTACATTGATGAAATTCTTGAGTTACATCCCACCCATAAAGAAGCGCTATGGCAGCGAATCTTAATTCCTTATAAATATTATCTCGATATTATCTGCACCGATTTTAAAGTCGAACCGCATATCGCTTCAAGCGAAGGCTATGATATTGACTACGACCTGACGCCTAATGCAAAAAAAATAGCCGATATGCGAAACCAGAGCATGTACTAT
This sequence comes from uncultured Ignavibacteria bacterium, assembly GCA_937974175.1. Lineage (GTDB taxonomy): Bacteria > Bacteroidota > Ignavibacteria > Tepidaquicellales > Tepidaquicellaceae > JAFDZO01. The sequence continues at coordinate 45,037 of CALJIG010000035.1, read as the reverse complement.
GCTAAAACATATTTTCAGATTTCAAACGAGAAAGACCGCAATGAATTATTTGTGAAGATTGAAAAAGCAGGCATGATGAGGCTGTTCAGAAATGACTTGAACTATTTACTCGAGCTTGACGGCATGGTTTTCGGCAGCAACGCTAATGTAAGCAGGTTGATTGTTGAGTATTGCAATAAGGTTTATCTGAATGATTTAAAGCACAGATACGAAATTCCGGAGAGCATATTGAATTTAAAATCTTATGCAGAGGCAAATCTTAAGCAGGTGAACTCGCCGCTCTTTCTTGAAGTGAACGAAAATTTTACAGATACAAAGCTATGGATGGAAAAAATTCTTGCAGAAGACGACGAAGAAAAAAGAAAGAAGAAAAAAGCTGAGGAGAAGGGAATTAAAAAGCCGAGGCTGAATCCTGTTTATGTTTTTTCATTTCTTATAGCCTTAATAATTGTAATGTGTTTTGTGCTTTACAAAATTTTACAGAGATATACATGATTTTCAGAAAGGCTGTTAAAGAAGATGTGCCGGCAATTGTAGAAATGCTGGCAAATGATTTCCTCGGGAAGACAAGGGAAAGATTTGAAATGCCGCTTCCTTCATCTTACTATGATTTTTTTTATCGTATAGATGCTGACTCAAATCAGGAGCTGACTGTTCTTGAGCTGGATGGTGAAATCATCGGTACGATGCAGCTTACTTTTATTCCTAACCTGACTTACTGCGGAAGTATGAGAATGATGATTGAAAGTGTAAGAGTGAAAGATACTATGACAGGGAAGGGAATCGGCACAAAGATGATGGAGTATGCAATAGAAAGAGCAAAGAAAAAAAAATGCCGCATTGTTCAGCTTACTACAGATAAGCAACGAAAAGATGCTCACCGCTTTTATGAGAAGCTTGGCTTCAAAGCTACCCATGAAGGCATGAAGCTGCATTTGGAATAGAAGTTATAGGGTATACTTTATTCCTGCTAAAATAGTATTAGAAGAGATTGTATTATATCTTTTCTCGAAGTTTATACCAAATGAATATTGCAGATCTAAGCTAATTTTATTACTGAGCTTAAATTTCAATCCTGTACCGCAATCAATAAATAATTTATTATATTGATGTGAGCCTGAACTTCTCCCATAAACAGCACCACTCATAGGATCGCTGACTGTATATGAATACTCGCCTACAGAAAGATTTTCATGAGATAATCCTAAATTAAAATAAATTTGTGGTGATTTAATTCTTGTATAATATTTAACACCAAAATTTAAAATAAATCTGTACATTTTGGGATTTTTATAGTCATAAGTAAAGGGCGGTAAATCTAGTAACTTTTGTATTTCGTTATATGTATTCTGATAATTAGCTTTTATATAAAAACTGAAATGCTCAGTTTTTATATTTTCCAATTCAATTCCAATTGTATTTATAACATAAGAAGGCTCATAGAAAGGGGAAGCAAAACTCTGATACTCACCTCCATATAAACCGATTTGAAAATAATCTTCGTTATTTTCCTGTGCAAATAAATTACTGCTGATTAAAATTAAAATAATTAATAATATTTTTTTCATAGGGGTTATAGATTATATTTTATACCTGCGAAAACTGAAAAAGCGTTTATACTTCCTGTGTCATCGTTTTCATAATCAAAATAGCGTCTATCTCTCGACTCCCTCTCAAGTGATTTCATTAAATCGTATTTCATATCAAAGTTGAGTCTTTTATTTAATTTAACCGTGAAACCAACGCCAAGATTAAATGAGAAACGCAGTTTATAAAATTTGTTGTAATTTTGTGTAAATTGATTTCCCGGGCCGCCATCAAAAGTAACAGAGTATTTATCAACGAAGCTGCCTTCCTGTGTTATTCCGGTCTGAAGATAAGGGTTAACCTTGTTATGTTTTTTGCCGAGATAATATCTCCCTCCAAATGTAAAAACTATCCGGTTGGTATATGGTTCGTTAAAAATTAAATTGGGGGATTCATAGTTTCCTGTCAAAGTATACAAAGATGTTTCTGAAAATTGATATGTACCTTTTATAAATACTGAGAGATCGCTGAATTTGAAATATTCGATTTCAGTAGAAATTGAGTTAAAGAAAAAATTACCGGAGTAGACAGGTTTTTTTCCCATATATGTTCCTGTATACAATCCTATTGTAAAGTAGTTGTGGTAATAATGTTCGTGTTTTTTATTGTGCTTTTTTTCGTGTATATCATCGTCCCAATCCTGAGCAAATAAATTTAAACTTATAATTGATAATAGTAAAATAAGGAGAGTTTTCATTTTGGGATTTATTTTTCTGCAAGATAATCAATATATTATTTAAAATCTATTTTGATGCTGTTTCTCTACATAGTAAAAATAATTCGAATTTAGTAAATTAAAATTATGCCTGATACATTTATATATGGATTAATCGGTGCCGGGATAGCATTCCTTTTCTTTGTTCTTGTAAAATTATTTTCAGGAAGGGAGAAGAAATCGAAAGTATATTCTATTCCAAGAGACCAGCAGATATTCGCTCAGTCTACTGAAATGTACGACCCTTCACTTCAAACTAAAAAGAATATAAGAGCTGCCGCTAAAGATTTTAAATTGATTGGTGAAATTGTGGAATTTATGGAGCAGGGAAAAAAGCTTGAAGCCATAAAACATGTTCAGCAAAAAGAAAACATACCTCTTGCCGATGCAAAAGCAGTAGTTGAGCAGGCTGAAGAAATAATGAAAAAAATGCCGGGACTATTTAAATCTGAAGGCAATGGCGAAGAGAAAAAAGATGTATTTGAAAGCAATGATTCCATGCTTGAAAAAAAAATGAAAGTGCTTATTGAAAACGGAAATTTCATTACTGCAATTAAATTATACCGTGAAGCATCAGGTGGCGGATTAGCCGAAGCAAAACAATACTGTGAAGAATTTGCCCGCAAAAATAATTTACGCATTTAATCCTCCTCTCAAAATTTAATAATTCATTTACCGTTTTAAATTGAAACTGCGTCTTGTAATAGATAACTTGCAAGACTTCATTTTTTTTTTCCAATCAATAGCGTTTTATAAAATTGTCAAAAGAAAATACATATAAATCAGTTCTTGAAGTTGATAAAGAGATATTAGAAAATATCACCGGGCTTATTCACGATAAGTCGGACGGTGCGCTTCGAAATATCATCGCCGATTTATATGATTTTGATATTGCAGTTATTATTGAAAACTTAGATGATGATGATGATGCATTTTATCTTTTTTCATTGCTTGAGCATGAAACTGCCAGTAACGTTCTGCTCGAACTTTCAGATGAAAGAAAAGATGAAATAGTAGAAAGACTTGAAGGCACGAAGCTTAGCTCCATCGTAAGCGAGATGTATTCCGATGACGCCGCTGACTTTGTAAGCGACCTTGATGACGAAGAGAAGCATGAAGTGCTGCAAAACCTTGATACGATCGACAAAGAAGATTCGCAGGAAGTCCGTGAGCTTCTTCAATATGACGAGAATACTGCCGGCGGTATTATGGCGAAGGAATACGTCGTAATTCATTGCGATAAAACCGTTGCCGAAGCGATTCAGGAAATTCAGGACCAGGCTGATGAAGTTGACCAGCTTTATAACGTATGGGTTGTAGATAATGAATACAAACTGGTAGGAATAATTTCTTTGAAAAGAATTATTATTCTGATGAAAGAGGCGCATAAAAAAATTATTGATGTAATGAATCCCGATGTAATTTCAGTCCGTGCCGATGTTGACCAGCAGGAAGTTGCAAATATTTTCAGAAGCTATGACCTTGTGTCATTGCCCGTAGTCGATCTAAACGGTAGAGTAATAGGAAAAATTTCTTCCGATGATATTATGGATGTTATGGAAGAGGAATATTCCGAAGATGTTGCAAAGATGGTTGGTTCCGATTCCGAAGAGCTTGAAAAAAAATCACCGTTCCAGATTGCTAAGCTTCGTCTTCCATGGGTATTGATAACACTTGGAATAGAATTTGTCGGAGGTTTTGTGATAGCATCGTTTGATGAGACTTTAAGAAAAGTAATTCTTCTTGCATCGTTCATGCCCATAATTTCTGCTATAGCAGGCAATACCGGCTTGCAATCTGCAGCTATAGTTGTGCGCGCGCTTGATACTGGTTTAATAAGTTTAGACAGATGGTTTGAGCCTGTTAAAAGACAATTGCAGACTACTATTATTATAGGTCTTGTAGTCGGATTGATTGTTGCATTTATGGGTTACATATGGGAGGATACCAATAAGTTTTTATTTTCGTTTACTGTTGGTATATCTATGTTCATTTCTATCAATCTTTCAGGAGTAGTCGGCACAGTGTTTCCTTTTCTCTCCAAAAAACTTGGTTTTGATCCTGCCATTACATCGGGTCCCTTTGAAACTGCATTTCAGGATGTAGTAGGCATTACAATATTTTTAACACTCGCAACATACCTATTAACCCACTTGTAAATTATATTATTGATTGAGGATTTTAAAAATAGGTTACGATACTTAGAAGCTCCCGATATAACAAATCAGATTTTCCTTCTCGTACTCAGTTTAATCGGATTATTCCTTCTTCCCATCATGGGAAAGTTTGTGATGATTGCCTTGAATTTATTTCTTGGCATTGCAATTGTTTATTGCGTAAGCATCTATGAAAAAAAAGATGACTTCGCAAAACGCAAACCCGGAGTAGCGCGTTTCATAAGATTTTTTTATCCGATACTAATGGTGCTCTTTTGTTTCAAGCAGATTTATTATCTGATGGTGTATTCAAGTCCGGTGCTGTATGACAGCTATCTTGCCGGGATAGACAGGGCAATATTCGGAACTGACCCGACAACCATTTCACTTTATTTTAATAACCCATGGTTCACTGAGTTCATACAGATCATTTACGGAATATTTTACCTGATGCCTGTTATCTTTGCAATGGAGCTGTATCTGTGGCACAGATATGAAGAGCTTAAATATGCGATGCTTGTTATCTTTCTCGGATTTTATCTTTCATTCCTCGGGTATTTGATGGTACCGGCTATAGGTCCGCGGTTTACAATTCACACTTTTCAATCAATTGATACTGAACTGCCTGGAATATTTTTTACTAAGTTATTAAGACAGGTGATTGATTTTGGCGAGTCGATTCCGGTGGGAGTACCCGACCCCGAAAATTATGCGCAGCGCGATGCCTTTCCTTCGGGACATACTATTATGATAGTGCTTATCGCTTATCTTTCAAGAAAAATCCGTTCAAATACTTTTTACTTTTATCTTCCGTATGCATGCCTTATGATTTTTTCGACGGTGTATCTTCGTTATCATTATGTTGCAGATTTGCTCGGAGCAATTCCATTTATCCTCGCAGCAATTTTTATATCAAATCATATTTACAAAAAGAAAAATATAAACTTCAGAAGTATTTAGCTACAATCTCATCTGTTAGTTTATAACCTTTTTCAGTAAGTTTAAAATCCTCTGCTAAAATTATTCCTAGACGGTTTTGCTGTAATTCATTTATTGAATATTCAAACTCCTCATAAAAATTTGTATTGAAGAATTTTTTATACCGTTCGTAATTTACTCCCGTACTTCTCAATGCCAGCATAATAAATTCCATCTTCATCATTTTTTCATCAAGGATAATTTCATTTTCTACAGGCAGTTTTCCATCCTGCAGATATATATTATATTTTATTATATCACGGAAATTATTCCAGCGCCTGTCGTTATGAAGTGAGTGCGCCGAAGGACCAAAGCCAATGTAATTTTCATAGCTCCAGTATTTCAGATTGTGTTTTGATTCATAACCGGGCTTCGCATAATTCGATACTTCGTAATGAATAAATCCATTCTTCATTAAAAAATTTGAAACGTAAGAATACAAATCGGACTCAACTGAATCTTCATTCTGAATAACAATTTTTTTCTGCAGCAGAGTATAAAGCTTTGTCTGTTCTTCGAAAATTAAAGTGTAAGCTGAAACGTGAGGAATGTTCAGCTCGATTACTTTATTGAGTGAATACTCTAAATTTTCTTTTGTTTGATCCGGCAGGGAATAGATTATATCGCAGCTAACATTATCAAAAATTCTACGGCATTCTCTAATTACATTTTCAGCCTGCTCAGCCGTATGCATACGTGTTAAAAATTTTAGCTCTTCATCTATAAATGACTGCACACCAAAGCTGAAACGATTTATTCCCGCATCTTTATATTCCTCAAAATTTGCTTCGAAAAAATCTTCCGGGTTTGCTTCAATAGTAACCTCAGAAATATCAGAAACAGTAAAATTATTTTTTAAAGCATCTATAATATCTTTTAATCTTGCAGGAGGCAATAGGGAAGGAGTGCCGCCGCCGAAAAATATTGTATCGTATTTTTCAGTTTTATAAAGCGGAGCGGTAAGCTCTATCTCTTTTAGTAAATTAGAAACAAATTTTTCTACTATATTCAGATTTGTTACGAGATAAAAATCACAGTATGTGCATTTTCTTCTGCAGAATGGAATATGTATGTAAAGTCCAGACAATGTTTATTAAAGTTTAGTCATAATATTTATTTTAAAATGCAAAGGATATAAAAAAAGCTATGCGCATTTCTGCACACAGCTTTAATCTGAATTTGTTACGAAGCTCCTGCTTCGTAACGCTATAATTTATTCTCAGTATCCTTTTCTATTTGTTCTTCGATTTGTTTTTCTTTCGCTCCTTTTTTTGGAAACATCAAGGAGAGCATTACCGAAAGCAGTAATACGCTTGCAATTACCAGCAGTGATATTTCAGTAGGGATAACTCCCTTACCTAATAACATTTTAGTACCTACAAATACAAGTATAACAGCCAGACCGTAATTCAAATAATGGAATAAGTGCATTATACCTGCCAGTGCAAAATACAAAGCTCTTAATCCTAATATTGCAAATACGTTCGAAGTATAAACAATAAAAGGGTCACTTGAAATCGAAAGGACTGCAGGGATAGAATCTACGGCGAAAATCAAATCCGTTGTTTCAATAAGAACCAGTACAGCAAAAAGCGGTGTAGCATATCTTACTTTATCTTTCGTAACAAAAAATTTATCTCCCTCAAAATTAGGAGTCATTCTGAAGAATTTTTTCGTAAGCTTCAGCACAGGGTTATCTTCAGGATGCATTTCTTTATCTTTCTGCACGGCAATTTTTATTCCGGTGAAAATAAGGAACGCGCCGAACACATATATTATCCATTCAAACTTGTGAATTAAAGCAACACCTGCGAAGATAAAAATAACACGCATAATTAAAGCGCCGAGAATTCCCCAGAATAAAACTTTATGCTGGTACTCGCTTGGCACTTTGAAATATCCGAAGAGCAGCACGAATACAAATACGTTATCTACGCTCAGCGATTTTTCAATAAGGTATCCCGTTAAAAATTTCATCGTAACATCTGAGTGGTCGTAAGGACCCTGATATATCCATCCCAGCCATAGCATTAATGCAAAAATTAATGCAAAGCCTATCCATACGCCGCTCCATGCAAGTGCTTCTTTCAGCTCAACCTTGTGTGATTTTTTATGGAATACCCCCAAATCCAGGGCGAGCATTCCGATTACAAATATGTTAAAAAGAATCCAGTGTAAGCCAGTATCCAATAAGAAACTCCGTTTTAATTTTAGTATTATTAAGAGCAACAAAGAGTTTGAAGTATTGGTTTCAACTTTTTTGTGCGAAATAAAACATATTTTTAGATAAAAAAAACTCTGACCTTTACATTAAAAAAATCAGAGTTCTCAAAAATAATAATTGTCGTTGATTAAATTATTTTATCAGTGTTCCTATTCTTTCCCATCTTATAGACCCTAATAAGTCAAACAGATTCGAGAAAGGGATGTTTGCATCCCATGACCAGTAAAGCATAAATGCCTGACCTACAATATTTTCTTCCGGCATAAATCCCCAGAAACGGCTATCGAGTGAGTTGTTTCTGTTATCACCCATCATGAAAAGATAATTTCTTTCGACTGTATATTCGTTATTAGGTAACGGATTTCCGTCTGAAGAAATAACTCCGCCCGGATTCATCTGTATCTTATGTCCTTCTTTTAAAGCAAACATTCTCCAAGCATCAAAATTTTTATCATCAAGCTTTATTTTATCGCCTTTTTTAGGGACACGGATAGGTCCGTAATTATCCTCATTCCATTGCGCGCCTTTAGGATAAATTCTCGGATTCATAAAGCCGGGTTCACGTGTCACTTTATCAAACTGTTCACCGGGCGGCTCAGGAAAAGGAGCGCTGTTTACAAAAAGCTTTTTGTTTACAACATGAATTGTATCACCGGGTAAACCAACGCATCTCTTTATATAGTTCACAACTTCTTTTGATTGAAGCTCATCTTTATCTCCGGGAAAATCGAATACAATAATATCGCCTCTTTCAGGATCTTTAAATCCGGGAAGTTTCCAGTAGGGAAGTCTCCAGTCAGTGAAAGGTACGTTGCGCGGAGTAGTTGCTCCGTAAGTGAATTTAGTCACAAGAAGAAAATCTCCGACAAGCAGTGTTTTTTCCATCGAGCCAGTGGGGATTCTATATGCTTCAAACAAAAATATTTTTATGATAAATGCTACAACTGCTGCGTAAACTAATGCATCAAAAAACTCTTTCGGTTTGTTCTTCTTTACATCTTTTTTATTAGTAGTCTTAGGGTTCTTTTTTAATAATGACATTAAATGTGTTATGTGTTAAAAACTATGTTATAATGTGAAACGTAATAATTTGAAAAATGTTCAATTGAAGCACTTTGATTGCTATTAAATTCTCCCCTTGAGGGGAGTCCCGACGAAGTCGGGGAGGGGTGTTTTGGCGAACACCCACCGCCTCGCTTTGCTCGGCACCTGCCTCAAGGGAGGAATTTTATAGTTTTGCGAGTGCTCAATAAACTAAATTTATAATTCTAAATTTTAGTCATCCAGCGAAAGCACTGCATGGAATGCTTCCTGCGGAATTTCAACTGAACCGACCTGCTTCATTCTCTTCTTTCCTTCTTTCTGCTTTTCAAGAAGTTTTCTTTTTCTTGAAATATCACCACCGTAACACTTTGCAATAACATTCTTTCTCATTGCTGAGATTGTTTCTCTTGCAACAATCTTCGCTCCGATAGCTGCCTGAATAGCAACTTCATACATCTGTCTCGGTATAAGCTTTCTTAGTTTGGAACATAATCTTTTGCCCCAGTCATGCGCTTTTGACCTATGAACAACGGTTGATAATGCATCAACAGGGTCACCATTCAGTAAAATATCAAGCTTTACTAAGTCCGATTTTCTGTAATCCTTTAATTCGTAATCAAACGATGCATAGCCGCGTGAGTATGATTTTAGCTTATCGTAAAAATCATAAACGATTTCACTAAGCGGCAGTTCAAAGTGCAAATCAACTCTTTTTGCATCAACATAATGGCTGTTTACAAATACACCGCGTCTTTCATTTGCAAGCTTCATCAGGTTGCCCATGTATTCAGTCGGAGTAATAATATTTGCAGAGATATAAGGCTCTTCGATATAATCTATAAGCTGAGGCTCCGGCATTGAAGACGGATTATCAACTACAAGAACATCGCCGTTTGTTTTGTAAATTTTATACTCTACGTTAGGTACGGTTGTAACAATGTTGAGATTGTATTCGCGTTCAAGACGTTCCTGAACAATCTCCATGTGGAGCATTCCGAGAAATCCGCATCTGAAACCAAAGCCGAGCGCCAACGAACTTTCGGGGACGAAGGATAAAGCTGCGTCATTCAGTTTCAGTTTTGATAGCGAATCTCTCAGTATTTCAAAATCTTCTGCCTGCGAAGGATATATTCCGCTGAATACCATCGGCAAAACTTCTTTATAGCCGGGAAGAGGCTCGGTTATCGGGTCTTCTGCATTGAACACAGTATCGCCGACTTTAGAGTCGTTAACATCTTTTATTCCGCAAATCATATAGCCTACCTGACCGGACTCAAGCTCTTTAGTGCGAACTCTATCCATCTTCAGCGTACCGACTTCTTCTGCTACAAACTCTTTATTATTAAAGTAAAATCTTACTTTCTGTCCTTCTTTTAAAATACCATCGAAAACTCTAAGGTAAATAATAACGCCTCTGTAGATATCAAATTTCGAATCGAATATTAATGCGCGTAATGGCTTCTCGTTATTGATAGGAGCAGCAGGAATTCTTGATACTATTGCTTCAAGAATATCATCTGTTCCGATATCTGCCTTGGCAGATGCTAAAATTATGTCTTCCTTTTTGCAGCCGATCAAATCTACAATCTGATCTGCTACAACATCAGGCATTGCGTTGGGAAGGTCTATTTTATTAATTACAGGGATTATCTCAAGTCCGTTATCTATTGCAAGATACAGGTTGCTGATTGTTTGCGCTTCGATGCCCTGAGTGGAATCCACTACGAGCAATGCGCCTTCGCATGCTGCGAGGGAACGTGAAACTTCATATGAAAAATCTACGTGACCGGGCGTATCAATTAAATTAAATATAAAATCTTCGCCGGATTTAGACTTATACTTCATCTGAATAGCATGAAGCTTTATTGTGATGCCGCGTTCCTGTTCAAGCTCCATATCGTCAAGTATCTGCTTGACCATATCGCGCTCGGCAACAGTTTTGGTTTTTTCAAGTAAGCGGTCAGCTAAAGTGGATTTGCCGTGATCTATGTGGGCAATGATGCAAAAATTTCTTATTCGTGATGTGCTCAATTATGGCAATGGTTAAATTTGTAAATATATGTTCTATAAAGATAAGTAATAAAAATCTAACCACAGAGGGCACAGAGAAATTCACAAAGAACACAGAATATAAATCATCTGAATTCTTACAGAAACTAAGTATAGAGTACAGATTAATTAAACTCTGTGTTCTCTGTGTATTTAATCTGTGCACTCTGTGGTTAAAAAAATACTTCTTTTATAAAAAAAAAGTGGATTCTAAATTAAGGTCTTTCACAAAGTATAACTGCAATAACCCTAATTTAGATTCCACCTCCGGAAGTAAAGAACAAGAAAAAATTAACCTTCAGTTTTTCTTGATGCTCTGGTATCCTGAATTTCTTTACGGATATCAGAAGCAACCTTCTTTAATTCGTTTAAACTCTTTCTTAATCTGGTTCCTGCGGCATTTTGACCTTTTGAATAAAACTTCTCAATATCAGTCTTCATGTCGTCAAGCTTTTTTTGCAGATCACTGAATTTTTCCATGTGGAGTTTTCCTTGGTTTAGATTTTTGGTTAATTTAGCAAAAATTATAAAATTGTGTTAAAAAGTCAATTGTAAATTAATGTGCACTTGTTGTATGGATATAGGGGATTGAAAATATAATGCTTATTCCCCAGGCTACAAAAGCTAAACCGAATATTAATAAAAGCGCAATAACAGTGTAGTTTTGCCATGTTTTTAATTTGTAATCACGGAAAATTCCCCAAACGCCGTTAAGACCGTGATACATACCCAAAATTAAAAAACTGATATCAATTATTCTGTACCAGGAATACGACATTCTGTTTAAAACAGCTCCGTAAGTATGTCCTGAATCGGGATTATAATGCATCAGAATATAATGTCCTATCATCAAAATAACGAGAGCAACCCCTGTTACTCTTTGTATTACCCAGCTTTTTGAACCTGTAGATTTAGTGCTTTGATACTTAAACATTAAATGAAAATTTTATTTTATTTGGCTAATAAGCCGATTTCGTAAGAAAACATTACTATTCCCATCATTATAAATAATACAACACCAACAATCCATGACCATACATATAATGACTTCTGATATTTTGCTCCGTCAGCCCAGTCAACTAAAACAATTCTTATTCCGTTTAAAGAATGGAATAACACAAATGCGAATAAAAGCCACTCTATGAACATAAAGAACGGAGAAGTAAAACTTTTCATCTTATCATTAAATGCAGCTTCACCCTGAGTTAATGGGCTAAGTGAATATATATGAAGAAATAAGTAACCGATTAATGCTATACCTGTAATTCTGTGAAGAATCCAAGCCCAGCTTCCCGGATCTTTTTTATAAGATAAATTTTCCTTTACCCATCCTCTTTGATCAAAAGTTTTGATTTTCGAGTAATTATTTTGAGACATTAAATGAAGGTAGGTTTGAAATAATATTTAAAATTAGTGATTTTGAACGTTATTTACAATTAACAATGTTAGAATTTTTAAAATTTTATATAAAAAGGTATTGCTATGAAATCAATCAAGGATTAAATTGTTTAAAATTTCAAATTATTTAAATTTTTCAATGAATCAAACATTCCGCAAAGGCAGCATCGGCGCAATTCTAGACGAATATGAAATTGCAGTTGCAGATTTAAAGAAAACAATAAGAAAAATATCAGAGGCAGATTTAGTAAAAGTTGTCGATGCAAAGACAAGAAATCCGAATTGCAAATCCGTGCAAACAATATTAACTCATATTGTTAAATGCGGATACTTTTATCCCACTTTAATTCTGAGAAATAAATTTCCCGGTAAAGAATTTTCTCTGCCTGCTATAACTCATTTCAAATCTATAAAAGAATACAACAAAGCATTAGATGAAATGTTTAAATTTAATGAACAATCTCTGGGTAAAATAAAAGAGAGTGATATGTGGAATTATGCCAAGGGTCGAATGGATTCCGGCTGGGGACAAATATTTGATTACGACCAGATAATGGAGCATGCAATAATGCATATCTATCGCCACAGAAGACAGATAAGAAAATTATTATTAAATTCAAAAGAAGCATAGAAAATGGAACAAAAAAAAGAATAGCGCCCGGGGAGGAATAGCTAACATTCTGTGGGAGAGCGGAATCTTTTTTCAGCTTATCCGAGCTTTTGAAAATACCGGTCTTCATGCGCTGAAATTAAGTGAAATAATGAAAACACACAATATATGATTGGTTTATTGTGCATGAATTTCGCCTTGTTTTGAATTTATTATGAATAGGAATTTATGCACTTTCAATTTTTAATCCCAAATGAAAGAAACGAAAGTTTTACAGATTGTAAAAACTTTTACTAAAGAAGAACTTAAGAGCTTCGGCAAATTTGCTGAATCTCCGTATTATAATTCTTCTAAAGATGTTGTTAAGCTTCTTGAAATTATTAAAAAGTATTTTCCTGATTTCGAGAATAAAGCATTTGAATTAGTAAATGTTTTCAAAAAAGTTTATCCGGGGCAGAAGTATCACGAGGGCAAAATAAGGAACGTAATTTCCGATTTAGGTCAGTTAGCAGAAAGATTTATTGCAATACAGGCATTTGAAAATAATGAATTTGAAATCGATTTTTTCAAAATTGACGAATTCAGAAAAAGAAAAATTGAAAAGTTATACACGAAGCTGCTGGATAAAAATATATCGGATGCAGATAAAATGAATACTCCGCTTCCGGAAAATTATGCAAAGATTATAAAATTATTCGATATGAAAATTGCAGATTACAGAGAAGATTTTAAGATTCATAAGCATGCTGATTTAATAACTAAACGAAATGAATACGCTGCGGCAGCAGCAATAAAAAAAGCTATTGCAAGCAAACAAGCATCTATGATAAACAAGCATAATTATAATATTGATGAAAATAATTTAAATGCTGCTTTGTTTGATAGTATAGATTTTGATAAATTTTTCAAAGCTGCAAAAGATAATTCTTCAATGGGATTTAAACTGATTGAGCTTGAATACTATCTGCACAAGGTCTTTCTCGGAGAAAACTACGAAAATAATCTAAAGAAATTTCAGGAAATCTTTTCGGGATTAAAATCCAGACTGGATAAAAAATACTTATATAATATATTAGTTACTCTAGATGGCGCTTACATTTATCAGTTTAATATTGCAAATGGAAATCATACCCCTATAGTTGTGGATAGAATTATTGAAAATTTTGACACGGTTTTAAAAAATAAACTCTATAAACTTGAGGAGAGTAATTTCCCGCCATTTTATTTCCGCAATATCTGTGATGTTGCAATAGAAGCTTTAAGACTTGACTGGTGCGAAAGTTTTGTCAGAAAATACGGTCCTGAGCTTCCTGAGGAACACAGGATTAATCTGATGTATTATCCATTAGGTGGAATTTGTTTTAAGAGGGGAGAATTTCACGATGCATTGAAATACTTTTCGGGAATTACAAAAAGCAATTTCATTTCTCAATGGCAGATGAAGGTTGAGCTAGCCCAAACACATTATGAACTCGGAAATTTCGAAACTGCCTTATCTGTCAATGATGCGTTCATGATGGAACTTAAACGTAAATACACAAATCCGAAAGAGTCGAATCACAGCAGGGCATACATTACAGCTATTTTATTCAGAAAGCTTACTAAAGTAGCTGCAAGTACTACGAATGATGGACTTGAAGAGTTAGTTGTTGAAATGAATACTACACCCGGCTTTAAATTAAGACCTGGCGGCTGGTTCACACGAAAAATTAATGAGCTGAAAGCAAAGAAAAAATACGTTGCGAAGGTATCATAGATTTTAGTTTTGAGGTAATCAAATTTAGTTAAGCGGATTTATAACATCGCACACCTCAGGATTTCTGTCTTCAAAAACAGTTATCGTATTTCTTATTTCATCTACAGTATCTAAATCAATTTCGGCAGTCAGCAAAGTTTCATCCTTGTCATTTCCCTGCACTAGAACTTTTCCCCAGGGATCAATAACCATTGAGTTTCCGAAGTAAGTCACAGCTCCGTTTGAGCCAAAGTCTTCATCTCCCACTTGATTTACCGCAGCCACAAACATTTGATTTTCAATTGCTCTTGCCTTTGTAAGAGTTTGCCAGTGCTCAAGCCGTGGATAAGGCCATGCAGCAGGATGAAGCTGAAGTTTTACGCCGTTAATTGCATAAGTTTGAAACATACCCGGAAAACGTAAATCATAACAAACTGAAAGTCCCGTTTTCCCCCATGGTGAATTTGAGAATGCAAGTTTAGTTCCTGCAGCAAGATGCTCGTTTTCTTTCATGTAGCTGAATAGATGAATTTTTCTGTAGGTCGCAGCTCGCTCACCTTTTGAATTAAACAATATTGAAGTGTTGCAGATATTTCCTTCCTCGTTTAACTCCGGCATTGAGCCGTTAATCCATATTTTATATTTTTTTGCAAGCGAGGCAAGAGTATTTATATAGCTGCTAAAATTATTTTTATCTGAATTGAGAAAATCCCAGTTGAATCCAGTAAGAAACATTTCAGGAAAGCAGATGAGCTCAACATTTTGAGATGCTGCATCTAAGATAAATTTTTCGGCTTTTTGTAAGTTCTCTAATGGTTGGGAATTAATTACTTTGATTTGCGCAAGCGCAATTTTAAGATTCATACTTTTTATTTAAAACAATTTAAAGAATTTTATAAAATGTAACAGGGGAGAAAGTTTTCAAATTGTTAAGTTTTTTTCAGTTGTAAATAATACATTTTCACTTAAAATTAATAAAGCTATTTTGCTTTAAATAAAAAGTAAAATGTCCCTAATACCTTCCCATATAAAAAGTTTAAGACCTTACGTTCCGGGCAGAACAATTGAAGAAATTCAAAAAGAGTTTAATCTTGAAAAAGTTTGCAAGCTTGCATCCAATGAAAATCCGTTAGGACCTTCACCGAATGCAGTAGCTGCTATGATAAAATGCATGGAAGATGTGCACCGTTACCAGGATGTTGGCGCAATCGAACTGCGAACTCTTATTGCCAAAAAATATGATCTGCATATCGATAACGTTGCTGTCGGCAGCGGCAGCGAAGGGATTATATCTTATATACTAAGATGTTTTCTGCAGGATGATGACGAGTTGTTAACATCAGCAGGCACGTTCATAGGCTTTCAGGTACTTGCAAAATCCAGCGGGAAGAAATTTACTGAAGTCCCAATGAAGAAGGGCTATAAATTTGATTTGGATGCTATTCTTAATACAATAAATGATAAGACAAAAATAATTTATCTGTGTAATCCTAATAATCCAACAGGAACGATATTTACAAGAAAGGAGTTTGAAAGCTTTGTTGATAAAGTCCCTGATGATATAATTGTAATTCTCGATGAAGCATATTTTGAATTTGCGCAGGATAAGCCTGAGTATCCCGATTCACTTCATTACAGGCATGATAACGTAATTACTCTCAGAACGTTTTCAAAAGTTTACGGTATAGCTGCAGTCCGTATCGGATACGGCTTCGGGCAGAAGGATTTTATAGAGAGCATTATGAAAGTAAAGATGCCTTTCGAGCCGTCATTGCCGGCGCAGGTCGGAGCGGTAGCTTCGATAGAAGATGAAGAATTTTTAGCAAAGTCATTGGCTGTGAATAAGGAAGGATATAAATTGATAACAGATGAGTTTACTAAAATGGGGTTGAACTGGATTCCTTCTTATGCAAATTTTGTGATGATAGATTTTGGTGATGAAGATAAAGTTACAAATATTAATGAGAGTATGCTGCGCGAAGGAATTATAATCAGACCGCTTAAGCCGTTTGGTTTGGGGCATTGCCTGAGAATTACCGTCGGGCTTGAAGAAGAAAATCTTGCAATGTTAAAAGCTTTAAAAAAATATATATAATTATGAAAACCACAATCCGTCTATTTTCCCTTCTTTTTTTATTCATAACTTCATTTACTTTTGGTCAAACTTTACAAGTTGATTCTGCCTTCAGCAAGGAAGAGGGAGTTCTGAATAAATATCCGTACAGAGTAAGTTTAAAATATCCCAGCTTTAACTTTGGTCCTGATGCGTTAATGGGGGTACGAGGCATTGCAGGGGATATGAACACATATATTGATACTCTTGAAAAAGGATGGGTAAGGGGATTTAAAGAGAATCTGAATTCGTTCACTTACGATACAGCGTTTAAGGATATGACTTCAGAGATAGTCACTGATTATAAAATAGCTTATGCCATGAATTCATTCGTCAGTATTGAACTCTCCTGCTTTGAATTTATTGCAGGCACTGCTCATCCCAGTTATTTTACACAAACATATAATTATGATTTTGGCGAAAGTGTTTTAAGCTTTGCAGATTTATTTATCAAAGATTCGGGCTATATGAAATTTGTTTCAGATTACTGTCGTAACAGTTTGATTGAGCAGCAGAAAAATGCCGGAGCAGAACCTACAACTGATATGATAGATGACGGTACAAAACCGGTTGCAGATAATTATAAAAACTTTGTAGTGGATGAAAAGGGTATCACAATAATATTTAATCCGTATCAGGCAGGACCGTATGCAGTGGGCGAGCAAAGAGTTACTATTCCCAAAAGCGAAATTTCACAGTATGTAAATACAGGCGGACCGCTTTCTTTCTGGTGGAAATAGCACTATGCCGGTTTCTCTACCAGTAGAACTGATTTAAGTTTCTCCAATTGTTCCTTAGTTCCCAATGCAATAATGTTCGTTCTTTCCTGAACTATAGTTCCCAAATCAGGATTTACATGAAACTTTCCATCCTCAGATTTTAAACCTATTATCGTTGCTCCCGTTTGTTTCTTTATTGAAATTTCTTTTATTGTTTTGTTTTTATATTCAGGCTTTATATCCTGATGCTGAAATTCTTCGAATGAAAACGATACTCCTGCCTGTCCGGTAATCAACGCAATAAATTCCATTATGTCCGGCTTTGTTACAAGAGTTGCCATGTGCGTTCCACCAATTCTTTCCGGCATGATAACATTATTTGCTCCGGCGCGTTTAAGTTTTGACTCCGATGATTCGTCTGAGGCACGGCTGATGATAGTAATGGTTGGATTCATTTCTCGTGCAGTCAAAACAACATATACATTGTCAGGGTCAGTAGGTAAAGTTGTTATCAACGCCTTCGCATCCTTTATATTTGCTTTTATAAGAATGTCATCATTAGTTGCATCTCCATCTATGAATAAATAGTTTTTAAATTCTTTTATATATTCAAGCCTTTCTTCGTTACTTTCGATAATTATGAAAGAACGGTTTTCTTTTACAAGCTCTTCGCATACCTGTTTGCCGTTCCTTCCGAAGCCGCAGACTATCACGTGATTCTTCAGCTCGTTTATTTGCTTATTCATATTATAATTTTTTAAAAGTTTTAATATTTCACCGTCAACAAGAAATGATGTGATAGTCGAAATTCCATACAATACAGTACCGACTGATGAAATTAAAAGCAATGATGTGAAAACTCTTCCGATAGGAGAGAGCGGGTGCACTTCCTGAAACCCTGTTGTCGTTATAGTTATCGAAGTCATGTAGAATGAATCGAGTAGTGAGTAGTTCTCAATAACGATAAACCCTATAACTCCTATAAAAAAATTAATTGCGATTAAAAGAATGGCAAGCAGTACTCGTTTGAAATAAAAAAATCTTAAGCGGGAGTTGCGTCTCAGGCGGTTGAATGAAAAAATCTTATTCAGTACAGAGTTAACCATACACTTGGGGTATGGTTAATAATAATACATTACAAAATTATATGAACGTTAGAAATTTTTACATATTGAATTTCATGAATTGAAGAAAGGCAGCAGCTTTTTATGAAGCATCTGTAAATGGTCATCCATTGCTCTTTTATGTTTGCAAGGATCTAAGTCTCCCAATTGCTGCAAAGGCACCAAGTGAATGTGTAAGTGGTCTTCACCGAAGCCTTCTACTGCAAGTCCGATTTTCTTTGTCTTTGTTGCTTCCTTTAATTTTGCGGAAAGTTTTTTGGCAAGCTTCATGAGTTCCGTGTAATCAGGTTCTTCCAAATCAAAAATGTATTCGGAGTGCTTTTTAGGAATTATTATAAAATGCCCTTCCTGTATCGGACTTCTATCCAGAAATGCGAAAAATTTTTCATCTTCGTATAAATTGTATGAAGGAAGTTGCCCCTCAGCTATCTTACAGAATTTACATTCTTTCATATTATATATTTTCTTATTCCTTTAATGTGAAAAACGATATTCGTAAATTAATTGTTCTAATATTTAAATCCAATAATTTAATACAATAAAAATATATCATGCAAGAATTTGACGTAACTGTTATAGGCAGCGGACCCGGCGGCTACACAGCTGCAATAAGAGCTTCGCAGCTTGGTTTTAAAACTGCCATTGTAGAACGAGACAGGCTCGGCGGAGTGTGCTTAAACTGGGGATGCATCCCTACAAAGGCATTACTTAAAAGCGCTGAATTGCAAAATAAAATAGGACACTTAAAAGAATACGGACTGAATGTAGAAAACTCAAGCTTCGATTTTCCTGCAATCATTCAAAGATCACGTGGTGTTGCAGATACATCTGAAAAAGGTGTAAAATATTTAATGAAGAAAAATAAGATTACCGTACTTGAAGGCTCTGCAAAATTTAATAAAGATAAAACGATAACCATTACCAATAAAGAAGGCAAGAGCGAACAGATAAAATCCAAACATACAATTATCGCAACAGGCGCAAGAGCAAGAAGTTTAGGTGATTTAAAATTCGATGAAGAAAAAGTAATGTCATCTACAGGAGCGATGATTACAAAATCATTACCTAAGAGAATGACAATCGTGGGAAGCGGAGCAATCGGCTGCGAGTTTGCATATTTCTACAGAAGCTTCGGAACGGAAGTAACAATCATTGAAATGATGCCAACAATTTTACCTGTTGAAGATAAAGAAATTTCAGATGTGGTTGCGAGAGAGTTCAAGAAAAGCGGTATAAAAATATTCACTGAAACGAAAACAGAATCTGTGACAGTAAAAGGTGATAAAGTTATTACGAAAATCTCAGGTAAGGCAAATGAAGAAATTGAATCAGATGTAGTATTGGTTGCTATCGGAATAAAAGGAAATATTGAAAATCTGGGACTCGAAGAAATCGGAGTTAAGACATTCAAAGACAGAATCAACACAGATTCAAATTACAAAACAAATGTAGATGGAATTTACTCTATAGGTGATGTATCCTGCATAAATGAAACAATGAAACCTGCGCTCGCTCACGTTGCATCATCAGAAGCAGTTAACTGTATTGAGAAAATAAAGGGACTTCATGCTCCTGATATAAATTATGATAACGTTCCCGGAAATACTTACTGCCAGCCGCAAGTAGGTTCAGTCGGTATGACAGAAGCAAAAGCTAAGGAAGCCGGATACGAAGTGAAGATTGGTAAGTTTCCATTCTCTGCAAACGGAAAATCACGCGCAGCAGGGGAGACAGTCGGTATGGTGAAGTTAGTATTCGATGCAAAGTATGATGAGCTTTTAGGCGCGCATATTGTAGGTAACGAAGCTACGGAATTGATAGCCGAGCTTGTAATGGTGAAATCATTGGAAGGAACAGGCGAATCAATTATCAGAACCATCCATGCTCACCCGAGCTTAAGCGAATCAGTACTTGAAGCAGCAGGCGTTGCTTATGGCGAAGCAATTAACATTTAATTTGTATTTTCTAAATTTATAAACGGCATCTTATATATAGTAGGATGCCGTTTTTTATTTTCATTGCAATTTTCATTACAATAAAAGAAGTATAGTGAAAAAAATTGATTTAAATTCAATTCTATCTGCTGATTTAAATACACATCTCAATAGAATCAATACAGATAATCTTGAGCAGCATGTATTGGACTTATTTTATAAAACAGCGCTGACAGTTCCTGCCTACAAAGAATTTTTAGCTGAAAACAATGTTGACATTTCCTCAATTCAGTCACTAAGTGATTTCCAGAAACTTCCATTAATAAATAAAGAGAATTATATAAAGAAATATCCAATACCTGAGACTTGCAGAGGGGGAGACATTTCAAATCTTGATTTCATTTCAGTGTCTTCCGGCTCAACCGGAGTGCCGACATTCTGGATGAGAGATGCTCAGGATGAGATAAATATATCGGAAAGATTTGAACAGATATTGACCGAGTGTTTTGTTCCGATGGCAGATTCAAATCTGTGCGTTATATGTTTTCCGTTAGGAACTTGGGTAGGCGGAATGTTCACAACTAATTGTGTGAGGCATTTATCAATGAAGGGATATAAGCTAACACTTGTAACTCCGGGAAATAATAAGGAAGAGATATTAAGAGTAATAAAAGACTTTGCAGGAAATTTTGAAAGAGTAATTCTGTTTGGCTATCCTCCTTTCTTGAAAGATGTAGTTGATACAGGAATTTCAAGAGGAATTGACTGGAAGAAATTTGACAATAAATTAGTAATGGCAGGGGAAAGTTTTTCTGAGGAATGGCGAAGTTTGATGAGTGATAGATTAGGGATAAAAGACGAACTAACCTCTTTCTCATCATTGTATGGTACTGCTGATGCAGGAGTGCTTGCAAATGAAACTCCGCTAAGCAT
The DNA here is from genome assembly GCA_937974175.1 of uncultured Ignavibacteria bacterium. Lineage (GTDB taxonomy): Bacteria > Bacteroidota > Ignavibacteria > Tepidaquicellales > Tepidaquicellaceae > JAFDZO01. The sequence goes on along the minus strand of CALJIG010000035.1, from coordinate 23,718 downwards.
TAAGATAAGAAAGTTCTTTTCAAAGCGTCCGGAACTGACAAAAGAGGTCTTCGGTCAGTCACGTTTGTCAAGCTTATGTCAGTATGACCCGTTCAGCAGATTTTTTGAGCAGCATGAAAACACACTGCTTTTTACAGGAGATAACGGAATTCCTTTGATAAGATATCACATAAACGACGATGGCGGAATTTATTCTTTTGATGAGTTGATTGAGATTTTAAATAAGAATGGGTTTGATGTTCTGAAAGAATTGCAAAATGAGTATCCGGATTTAGTGATTCGAAATATGCCGTTTGTGTACGTTTTTGGCAGAAGTATGTTCACTTTATCGTATTTTGGAGCGAATATTTATCCTGAAAATGTAGCAATTGGATTGGAGTCAGCGAGGGTGAAAAACTTTGTAACAGGAAAATATGTTATGGAGATTATAGAGACTGATGATAAAAATCTGAGGTTCAAAATCACTGTGGAGTTAGTTCCGGAAGGTGAAGTTACTGATGAAAAAAGTGGTGCCATTGGAGAGTCTATCTTGGCATCAATCTTGCATATAAACAGTGAGTATAAAAACTATGTACCGGCCGAACATCAAATGCCGCTCATAGAATTACGAAGAGCAGGGGATTCAGAGTATTTCCCAATTGGAGTAAAACACAAATATGTACGGTAAATTGAACTAAAAGTATCAAAAAACGTATAACAAATAACAGTAATATAAATTGATTTAAGCTATTTATATCACTATTTTTAAACAAGGTTCAATACTTATTTTAGATTATTATCTGAAATGGGCAGTGAACGTAAACTTAACTAAGGAGAAATACAATGGAAGACAACAAAATGGCTAAAGGTTTAATGGTAGGTTTCTTAGCCGGAAGCGCAATCGGAGCAGCAATTGCTTTGCTTTATGCACCAAAAAGCGGTAAAGAATTACGTGCCGATATCAAAATCAAAAAAGATGAGTTAGTTGATGACGCTTCGGAGTACTGGGAAGTTACAAGAACTAAAGCAAATGATTACATGAACGAAGCAAAAGTAAAGGCTCAGGATGTAATTTCTCAAGCTAAGCAAAGAGCAAGTTCTTTGATTGACGATGCCAATCAGATTCTTAATGATGCAAAATCAAAGGCATCTTCAACATTGGAATCAACAAAAGAAAAAATTTCCAATGAAACACAGCATTTAAAAGATGCAGTTAAAGCCGGAGTTGATGCATACAAAGACGAAAAAACAAAACAGCAGCAAGCTTAATATTTTTTAATTAATCTGCCTGATTGCATAGTGTAATCAGGCAAATTAAACTTACCTCACAGTGGCAGATACATTCATAATAATATCAGTAATTTTGCAAATCCTCACCATTGGTGTATTAATAGGATTTGTTGCAGTTCTAATAAAACTTATAAAAGCTCTTGCAGAAAAAATAGAAGCGCTTTCTGACGATGTAGTAGATTTAAAGAAAAAGGCAGAACCATTAATTGTTGATGCTGACAAGTTTCTGAGCACTGCAAACAGAATAGCAGATTCTGTTGATAAAAATATGGATACAGTTACAAAAACTTTAGATACTGTAACGAATACACTTACCAACACCGCTGATAATGTAAAAGATACAGTTCAGAGAGTAACAGATCTGGTTGATGATGTAAGAGTAAAAGTCGGCGCGCCTGTACTTGAAACTGTGGCTTCATACAATGGAATTGTTAAAGGCGTTAAAGTTTTTATCGATGCAATAAAAAACAGAACAACAGTAAAGCATGATAGCAAAGAAAACGATGAATATGACATTGATTATGATACAAGCTATTTATCAAAACACAAAAAATACACACCGCAAAATACTTCTGAATATTCCGAGCTTGATAATATCAATGCCGAGCTTAATGAACTCAGAAGAAAAATTCAAATGGAAGATTAATACTTTCACCAATTAAACAAGAGATATGAAAAAACTTCTTTCAGAAATTCCCAAAGAAGTTTACGTTTTCTCCACAATATATTTTTTGTTTCAACTAATCGCAGGCTTAAATTATCCCATCTTCAGAGATGAATTTTATTATTTAGATTGCGCCAGGCATTTATCTTTTGGCTATGTTGATCATCCAGCCTTTTCTGTCTTAATTCTCAAAATATGGACCTTAATTTTCGGTGATTCTCAGTTATCGATAAGAATAATACCTGCATTTCTCGGTGCTTCTTTGTTTTACATTTGCGCATTAATTAATAATGAAGTTGGCGGCAATAAATATTCATTATATTTAGCTTTAGTTTGTATAATTTTCATTCCCGTAAATCTGGCAAACTTTGGATATTACTCAATGAATTCCTGGGAGATTATTATATGGACTTTGCTATTCTATATTTTACTTCGGATTATAAACTCATCAAACAATAAACTCTGGATTTATTTCGGAATCATTGCAGGAGTAGGTTTTAATAATAAAGTAGGCATAATAATATTTCTCGTTTCAGTTTTTGCTGCAATGTTGATTTCAAAAGAACGTGTGATTTTCAAATCAAAATATTTTTGGTCAGGAGCTGCCATAATATTCTTATCATTTATACCCTATCTCCTTTGGAATATTCAAAATGACTTTGCTACACAATTGTTTATTACAAATGCTGCAAAATATAAAAATGCAGATTTTTCTTTCCCTGCATTTGTAATATCTCAGATAACGGATTTCGGTCCGATAAATTTTATTTTAAGGGTAACTGCACTTATATCCCTCCTATTTTTCTTTATGAAAAAATACAGGATGATTGCATTTATTTTTTTGATAAGTTTTATATTATTCTCGGTAAATAAAGCTAAGCCATATTATCTAGAGGGGCTTTATCCGGTATTAATTACAATCGGTTCAGTTGTTGTAACAAAATTTTTTGAGCGTAAAAATCTGAGCAGAACTCAGTTTGCAATCCCGGTAGTAATTTTTCTTTTAGGACTTATAATAATACCAATGGTAGTTCCGGTTTTAAGTCCGGATAATTTTATTGCTTACCAAAATTTTCTAGGTGTAAAACCCGGTAGTTCCGAAAAACATAAACAAGGTATTCTTCCCCAGTTCTACGCTGATAGATTTGGCTGGGAAGATATGACGGATAAAGTTATAAAAGCATATAATTCTATTCCTGAAAATGAAAAAAAATATACTGGTATCTTTGTACAAAATTATGGAGAAGCCGGTGCAATAAATTACTATGGGAAAAAATATAATTTACCCGAGGTTTTATGCGGACATAATAACCATTATATATGGGGAAAAGAACGAAGAGATTCCTTAATTACTTTAATTATAGTGGGTGGGGATTACGAAGAAAATAAACAGATATTTGATGAGATAGTTCAGGTAGATACAACATCAAATAAATATTCAATGCCTTATGAAGATAACATGCCAATTTTTATAGCAAGGAAACCAAAGGTAAATTTAAAAGAAATTTGGGAAAGCACAAAACACTATAATTAATCACCACCTCTTAACCATAATCATAAAACAAACAGAAGCGCAACTGAAATTAGAATACCGGCTATAACTAATACTCCGAAAAACGGATTGTGTGTTTTATTGTATTTTTCATGCAAATGAACATTACTCTCCTCAATCTCTGAGACTAGAATCTTAGCTCGTTCAAAATCTTCCTCTCTAACAAAAATTTCAAAAGAAGTATATTCAAGTCCTGCTAAATTTTCCCCTTTAGGAATAAACGGAATATTTTCTTTTTCCAGCAAAGATTTTGCTATGAGAAAGGATGAATTATTATTTGATACAAAAGCAGAAATCATAAGTTAAGATTTAATTCTTGGATCAAAATTAAAATCTTCACATCTTAAGATTTTTATCTTTTTAAAATCTTTATGAGAAGGGTTAATCAGGTAATTACTTTCAGCAGGAATTATAGCTGACGGTACTTTCAGAATCGCTGTTTCATTTTTTGTAATCCATTCATCTCCAATATTTCGGCAGTAACTATATTTTGCAAATTCATACCAATCTTTGGAAAGACTGTTAACACGGATTTCACTTATTTTTACTGGGGGCGGAATCTCAATTGTCAGTACTTTAAAATTATTATTAAGTCCTTCGCCGCTTCTGTGAACAATATTTTCAAGACAAGCTAATGCTCTTGTAGCAGCTGTATAGATTACAAATCTTCCTTTAGAATTCCATCTTCCTCCTGCTCCCAAAGCCGTTAATTCCTTCGACCATTTTTCCAGACAAATTCTGTAGACAAGCATTATTTAAGCTAAATCTCCGTACTCAATTTTTGTAAGCTCTTCGAGTATTAAATCAATTCCTGAGATAGTATTTAAGTAGTTAAATGGAGTATTTCCGCCTAAGCCGTAAGCTGGTTTTTCAAGCCATCTATTAAAGGAAACAATACTATTAAAAACCTGAATACCTTTTCGATATAATGCAAACAACTTTATGAGATGTTCGCTGTTTTGAGGATTCATTCGGGTTCGGCTATTTCGGTAGCGCATTAAAGTTTTAACAGAGATATTTAACATATTAGCCAGTATATCTTTTGAGTACCCTGAAGCGTCGGCGAAATCGAAGAAGGTAGAGGCATAAACCCCTGCCCCTGATTCTGCAACAATGCTGGGTAAGTCTGAAGTTTCAAGGCTGTACTCTGTTATTATTTTTTCCTTTTGATATTTGTTCTTTTCCTTTTCCACAATTCAATATAAAGACATTTGTCCAAATAATCAAGACATTTGTCTTTAAATTTTCACAATTATTTTCCCTGTCTGTTCTCTTCTATTCATTCGAAAGAATGCATCTGCTCCGTTTTCTAAATCAAATTCTTTATCAATAATTGGAATGATTTTATTCTGTTCTATAAAAGTTAACATAACTAAAAAATCTTTATCGGAGCCCATGGTAGTCCCAAACAACTTTAACTGCTTCCAGAATATTCTTCTCATTTCAAAATTTTTAACAGCTCCTGATGTTGCACCGTAAGAAACAATCGTACCGCCTTCAGTACATATATCAAGACATTTAGCCAATGTTTCTCCGCCTGCACCATCAATAACTATATTTATCTTAGGATGAATTTCTTTGAACCGTTTCTCCCAATTATCATCATTATAATTGATGCCCCCGATAGCACCGTGTCTTATGGCAAATTCTATTTTTTCTTGTGTGCCTGAAACAACGAATACATTTGCTCCGGCAGCAAGAGAATATATCAAAGCGAACGTTGCGACTCCTCCGCCGATTCCGGTAATCAAAACATTATCACCTTTAGAGATATTGCCTTTAACAAAACATGCTCTGTAAGCCGTGAGTCCGGCAAGAGGAATTGCTGCTGCTTCTCTAAAACTTAAATGAACCGGTTTTTTATAAACATTTTTTGCAGGGATGCAAACATATTCAGCTAAAGTTCCGTTATCAGGCAGACCGAGTATTTTAAAATTTTTATTTTGAAAATCCTCACTTTTATCATTACCACTTGCCCAGTCAATAGTCGGGTTAATTATAACTTCATCACCTTCTTTAAAAACAGAACCGTTATCATCTGCAATAACTCCTGCGCCGTCTGAACCTAATATAATCGGAGCTTTTATTCCTGCATATAATCCCTGAGTGATAAATAAATCGCGGTGATTAAGCGCAGCATATTTTACATTTACTAAAACTTCATTTTCTTTCGGAAGAGGTTTTTCGATTTCTTTAACGACTAAATTTTCTTTTAAGTCTTCAGGCTTTCCAATTCTCTCTAATACTAATGCTCTCATTTTAATTTAAGTCAATTGTAATTGAAATAGGGCAGTGGTCGCTTCCGTAAACATCGGCATGAATTTCCGCTGCCTTCACATGTTTTACAATATCTTCGCTCACCATAAAATAATCGATACGCCAGCCGACATTTCTATCGCGAGCTTTTGTGAACTGATCCCAGTAAGTATACTGCTCAGGTTCCTGATTAAACGTTCTGAATATATCTACATAGCCGAGATTTAAAAGTTTATCAATCCATTCTCTTTCAATCGGCATGAAGCCTGAATTTTTTACATTCTCTTTAGGACGGGCAATATCAATTTCTTTATGAGCGGTATTGAAATCTCCCGTAACGATAACACCTTTTCTTTCCCTGTAATTTTTTTGCAGGTAATAAAAAAGCGCATCATAGAAATCGAGTTTATATTTTACTCTTTCCGGTCCGCGTCCGCCGTTAGGAAAGTACACATTTGCGAGCACAAATTTTTTATATTCTGTAATTATCACTCTGCCTTCATTATCAAAAATGGAATGGTTGAATCCCAGTTTAACATCTATAGGCGGCTGCAGGCAATACGTTGCAACGCTTGAGTATCCCTTTTTTTCTGCGGAGAACCAGTATGATTTATATTTGCCAATGTTCTTAACTTCATCAGTAAGCTGCTCGGCATGAGCCTTAGTTTCCTGCAGACAGATAATATCGCCTTTACATTTTGTAAACCAGTCCATAAAGCCTTTGTTCTGGATAGCTCTTATACCGTTAACATTCCAAGAGTAAATTTTCATTTTCTTTATTTAGTATTGAGTAGTTAGTATTGTGTATTGAGTAAAAAATTTACTATGTAAAAAGTCGGAAAAAGGTCGGATTTTATTCCCACCGGTATTGTAAAAACAACATCAGTAATTTTTTATTTTTCAAAAAGTCGGAAAAAAGTCGGATTCTTGTTTCAATTACAATTTCCAAATTTCGAGTTCCAAATTCATCTTAAATCTGCTCTCTGTATTCTGTACTCTGAATTCCAATAGGTCGGATTTTATTTCCCTCAACATTGTAAAAACAACATCAGTAATTTTATATATTTCAAAAAGTCGGAAAAAAGCCGGGTTTTTACTTCAATTTCAATTACGAGTTACGAATTACGAGTTCCAGATTATATATTCATTATTTCACAATTCAGTATTTCGCTTTTTAAAATAGTCGGATTTTGGTCGGATTTTATTTTCATCAGTATTGTAAAAACAACATCGTGAATTTTTTAGGTAACTATATACTTCTTTGGACAACTTATTCTCCCCTTGAGGGGAGTCCGACCGAAGGTCGGGAGGGGTGTTTGAACGAACACCCACCGTCTCGCTTTGCTCGACACCTCCCTCAAGGGAGGAGTTTTTTGCTCTTGTCCCAACATATATATTAGTTACCACTTTTTTATATTTCAAAAAAGTCGGAAAATAGTCGGGTTTTTATTTCAATTACGAGTTACCAATTCATCTTAAATCTGCTCTCTGCTCTCTGTACTCTGAATTCAAAAAAATTACTCTTCAAAAATAACTGTCCTTTAATTCTTAATCAAAGTAATTCTCCCTATTAGTAGGTATAGAGAAAAATTTTGTAATTGTGGCGCCGCGTCCCGATGAAATCGGGACCTGCAAAACAAAAAATCAGATTTCATCTAATTTTTTGTTTGTCACAGCCGGCCGCCTTTGGCGGACGGGCGGCGCCACAAATGCGGCAAATGAAATCACGCTCGGCTGTTTACTTTTAGCAACACATCTCCATTAAGCCCCTTTCTTACTAAGGAGGGGGAAGGGGGTCGTTACCAAAATTATAATACTTATAGTAATTGACTCAAACCCCATAACTCCATGATAAAAAAAGCAATTATAATTGAAAATAATATTTCGTATTTTACAAGGTATTTTATACTAAAATTGATAGACAGCAAATTTCTTTCCGTATCTGATTTAACGCTCATGATTAAAGGCGTGCTGGAAAATAAATTTCCCGAAGTAATTTTTACCGGAGAGATTTCTAATTTCAAGCGCCATTTCAGCTCGGGACATTTGTATTTTACATTGAAAGATGATAAATCGCAAATCCCTGCTAAGATGTGGAAGACAAATGCAATGCGTCTTCCTTTCGAGCCTAAGGACGGTATGAAAGTTTTGATAAACGGAAGCCTTGATGTCTATGTTCCGCACGGCAGTTACTCAGTGACTGTAAGAGAGATGGAGCATTATGGTCTGGGCGAACTTTTAGTAAAACTCGAAAGATTAAAATTAAAACTTTCCGCAGAAGGATTATTTGATGCAGATAGAAAAAAACTATTACCGGAATTTCCTCGTAGAATAGGTATTATTACTTCTGAAACGGGAGCGGTAATACAGGACTTTAAAAAAGTCGCAGCTAAGCGTTATCCTGTAGTAGAAATTTTACTTTTTCATGCAAATGTTCAGGGACAAGGTTCAGTTGATAGCATCTGCCGGGCAGTTACTCAGGCAAACAAAGAAGAATATGATTTAGATGTAATAGTTATTGCCAGAGGCGGCGGTTCGATAGAAGACTTATGGACGTTCAATGAAGAGGCATGTGTAAGAGCAATTGCAGAATCCAGATTACCCGTTGTTTCGGCTATAGGACATGAAACTGATACTACGCTTGCAGATTATGCGGCGGACTTAAGAGCTCCGACTCCTTCAGCAGCAGCAGAACTTATTTTACCGGATAGAAAAGATTTACTGGAACGATTATCACAAGCAGAAAGTACAATAAAGGCAAATGTTGTAGGAAGACTTCAAAGTATAAGAGCAGTTGTAGAGAGCTTTTCAAAGAGTTATATTTTTAACAGAACAAAAGATTTAATCAACGATTATAAGATACAGTTAGATGATATAAGCACAGAACTTTTAGATGTGGTAAATATGAAATTTTTAAACAGTAAAAACGTTATAGATAACTACGAAAAAATCCTGAACAGCGTATCTCCTGAAAATACTCTTAAGCGCGGCTTTGCAATTATTGAAAAAGATAATCAGATTATTTCACGCAGTAAGAAATTAACTGAAGGCGATAATGTAGTTATAAAATTCTATGACGATAAAAAGAAAGCGATAGTACAATAAATCTCATGGCGAAAACAAAAGAATCTACAAAAGAATCTACAAAAGAATCTAATAAAGAAGATAATACATCATTCGAATATTCATTCAGAAAACTCCAGCAGATAATGGAATCATTAGAAAGCGGTTCAGATGAAACGTCATTGGATGAACTTATAAAGCATTATCAGGAAGGTCTGCAGTTAATAAAAACATGCAGAGATAAACTGAATCAAGCAGAGTTAAAAATAGAAAAAATTAATTCAGATAGCACTAAGTAATAAAAGTTTAAAGGTAAGATTAAACAAAAAACTAAAACTAAAAATAACGTGGAAGAATTCGATATTGAATCGACGAAGTTTTTAAAGCACATAAATTACCCTAAGGATTTAAAGGGCTTAAACCTTATGGATCTTAGAATTTTATGTGATGAATTGCGTGAATACTTGATGGATACGATTTCAAAAATCGGGGGACACTTAGGTGCATCGCTGGGAGTAGTTGAACTTACTCTTGCGCTTCACTACGTTTTCAATACGCCCGATGACAAATTATTATGGGATGTCGGCCATCAGGGCTACATTCATAAAATACTTACAGGAAGAAGAGAAGCATTAAAAACAATAAGACAAAAAGACGGTATAAGCGGATTTTTAAAAAGAACTGAAAGCGAATATGATGTCTTTGGCGCAGGGCACGCAACTACTTCTATTTCTGCAGCATTAGGTATCGCAACGGCAAGAGATTTTCAAAAGAAGAATTATAAAGTTGCAGCGATTATCGGTGACGGTTCAATGACAGGCGGTATGGCTTATGAAGCTATGAATAACATTGGACTTCTTAAAAAAGATATTATTGTTGTGCTTAACGACAATAAAATGTCTATAGCACCGAACGTATGGTCCATACAAAATTATTTTAATGATATAGTTATAAACGAATCATACAATAAGTTCAGAAGCAAAGTCTGGGAAATGACCGGTAAGCTTGATAAAAAAACATCTGACAGATTAAGAAAAGTCGCAGCAAAAGTTGAAGGCGGATTGAAAGGAGTTATTACTCCGGGAATGTTATTTGAATCATTAGGCTTTAGATATTTCGGACCTATCAATGGACATAATGTAGTGAATCTTGTAAAGACATTGGAAGAAATTAAAAAAATGTCCGGACCAATTCTTCTTCATGTAATAACAGAAAAAGGAAAAGGACCATCATACTCAAGCGGACACTTCCAGAAACTTCACGCGCTGACACCATTCGATAAAGCAACAGGCAAGGAACATAAAAAATCATCAGCTCCATCATATACAAGTATATTCGGCAATGCATTAGTTGAGCTTGCTCAGAAAGATGAAAAAATTATAGGCGTAAACGCAGCAATGCCTGATGGCACAGGACTTAGCAAATTACAGGAAGCAATCCCTGAAAGATATTTTGATGTCGGCATTGCAGAGCAGCATGGAGTTACTTTTTGCGCAGGACTTGCAACGGAAGGTTTTACACCGGTAGCGGCAATCTACTCAACATTTTTACAAAGAGCTTTTGACCAGATTATTCATGATGTTGCAACTCAGAAGTTACCCGTAGTGTTTGTAATGGATAGAGGCGGACTTGTGGGGGCTGACGGACCTACGCATCACGGCGCATTTGATCTGACCTATATGAGATTAATTCCCGGCATGGTTTTAATGGCACCTAAAGATGAAAATGAATTGCGTAATATGCTTTACACAGCAACGCTTTATAAAAAAGGACCAATCGCTCTTAGATATCCGAGGGGAAATGCATTGGGAGTTGAGATAGGTGAGTTTACTCAGTTAGAAATCGGTAAAGGTGAAATTGTAAAAGAAGGAAAAGATATCGCCATACTTGCAATCGGAAATATGGTTGACCACTCATTAAAAGCAGCAAAGCTTTTAGAAGAATACAGCATTAATGCAGAGGTTGTTAATATGAGATTTGTAAAACCATTGGATAGGGAATTATTATATGATGTATTAAGCAGATTTAAAAAAGTAATTACGATTGAAGATAATACAATTGTCGGCGGTTTCGGAAGCGCAATTTCTGAATTTGTCGTCCAGCATAACTTCAAAAATGATGTTCTTATTCACGGTATTCCTGATAGGTTTATTGACCACGGAAAACCTGAAGAGCTTTATGAAGAATTGAAAATGGATGCTAAAGGAATCGCAGAAGTAACAAGAGAATTTTACATAAAAAATCAGGAACTGAAATTTGTATAAAAAGAACTGATAAAGAAAATTGATAAAAAAAATTATTCCATATTGTTTTGTTCTATTTTCGCTAAGTTTCATAGGAGGATGCAAAGATAACCCTGTGGAAGCACCGCAATCGTATGGCTTAAAATATGAAAGAAACGGCCTCATCGACAGCATTACCGGAGATTGCAGTGTAGTCGTAACACGTTCTTATGTCCTTGATTCACTGGATTTACGGGGAGTATCAAAAATTAAAATGAATTACTCGGCCCACACTGACGCTGATATTTCCTTCCTTAGACTTTTTTATTTAAATGCCGATACGGCAGTAAATGTAGTTTCACTCGAAGGTGCAGCGCAAATTTCAAATGCTAACTCAATTGAGTTTGATGCTCCGCAAATGAAGCAGCTTTTCTTTTTGCGTCTGGGGCTTCGCTCATCAGTCTGCACGGGAGATATTTTCCACCTAAAATTAAGAGATCTGAAAATATATACAAGATGATTGAATTAAATAACCTGATAATAAATAATCCGCAGGAAACTGCCGTTCAGAATTTCAATAAAGAATCGAACGACAAAAAAGTTTACATTGAGACATTCGGATGCCAGATGAATTTTTCAGATACTGAAATAGTTTTATCTGTACTTAGTAAATCCGGCTATAATGAAACAGCGGATATAAACGACTCCGATGTCATTCTTATAAATACTTGCGCCATCCGTGATAACGCAGAACAGAGAGTTTATAAAAGGTTGGACGATTTAAAAAAGTACAAGAAGAGTAATCCGAATATGATAATCGGAATTCTCGGATGCATGGCTGAAAGACTGCGTAGTGATTTACTCGATAAAAAGAAAATGGTTGATTTAATCGTCGGCCCTGATGAATACAGAAAAGTCCCGCACTTAATTGATAGCGCAATGGAATCCGGTGAAAAAGGAAGCGCAGTTAAGCTTTCTAAAACCGAGACTTACGATGATATTGTGCCTATAAGAAAAGAAGGTATCAGCGCATGGCTAACAATTATAAGAGGATGCGATAAGTTCTGCACATTCTGTGTTGTCCCATTTACCAGAGGCAGAGAGCGGAGCAGAAATTATAAAAATATTGTTGATGAAGCAAAGATGTTATTCGATAGCGGCGTGAGAGATGTGACTCTGCTCGGTCAAAATGTAAATTCATACGATTACGAAGGAATGGATTTCCCGGATTTGCTGAAAGCAGTTGCAAAGGGAGTTCCTGAAATGAGAATCCGATATTCTACTTCTCACCCGTATGACTGTGATACAAAACTTCTTGAGACAATGGCAGAGTATGTTAACATCTGCAACTATCTTCACTTGCCCGTACAATCCGGTTCTGATAGAATTTTAAAAATGATGAACAGATTATATTCAGTGGAGCACTACATGAAAGTTATGCAGAAGGCAAAGGACTTAATGCCGGGCATAGGGCTATCAACCGATATTATTTCATGCTTCCCATCAGAAACAGAAGAGGACCATAAGATGACTATAGATTTAATCAAAGAAGTAAGATACGACGGCGCTTACACTTTTATTTATTCACCGAGAGAAAATACAAAAGCATACAGACTGCCCGACAGGCTAAGCGATGAAGTGAAGAAGCAAAGAATGGATGAACTGATATTTGTGCAAAGGGAAATATCAACTGAGATACACAGAGCATTGATAGGAAAAGAAATGGAAGTACTGATAGAAAGCTACAGCAAAAAATCAAACGAACAATTCATGGGAAGAACTGACTGTAATAAATCTGTTATACTTCCGAAAGATGTAACATTTGTAAATGAAAGCGGTGACCTCATAAAAATGAAGGAGCTGAAAATCGGTGATAAAGTAAAAGTAAAAATTGTCAAAGCGAACTCCGCTACATTATTCAGTGAACACATAGTAAATTGACAGCGTTAGCAAAACTATTAGGTTTTATAGTAAGGTTGTTCCCTTTAAGTTTAGTCCAAAGAGCGGGTGTTATCTTTGGACTTTTTCTTTTTTATGTAATTCCCGTTCGCAAAAAAATTGCTTTGTATAATTTGAATCTTGCCTTCCCTGATAAAGATAATGCATGGAAGAAAAATGTTCTTAAAGAGTGTTACATTAATCTTGGCATAAATATATTTGAGCTTTTTTATCTGCCTAAGGTAAATAAAAAAATGAGCGATGAACTTATTAAAGTTAACAACGCTGAAATATTTGAAGAAGGGATGAATAAGGGCAAAGGAATTATTCTTATGAGCGCGCACTTTTCCAACTGGGAAATGTTTGCTTATGCATTTCCATATTTCGGTTTACAGAATTTAAATATAGTTGCAAAAACTCAGGCAAGCGAAGGACTGAATAAATATATAATGGAATTGCGCCAGTCTTCGGGGAATTCGATTATTAATCTTGGCTTAGGTATAAAAGAAGCATTTACAAAAATAAAGGAAGGTGAGATTGTTAGTTTTTTAATTGACCAGTCAGCGCATAGCCAGTATGCGGAGTATATTAAATTATTCGGAATAAGTGTCCCTGCTTTCCCGGGAGCAGTAAAGATAGCATTAAGAACAGGCTGCGAATTAATTTTTGCTTACGGCATAAGAAAAAATTTTAAGTATGAAATTTTTGTAGAAAAAATAAATACAACTGCTTATGATAATAAGAAAGATTCTGATGTAAACGCTCTGGTTCAGTTAGTGAATAAAAAACTTGAAGATGTTATAAGAAAATATCCCGGGCAATGGCTGTGGTTTCATAAGAGATTTAAAGATGCAAGGTTTGATGAGGTGAGTAATGACTAAAAGAGTTTTAATAATACAGACAGCTTTCCTTGGTGATGCGATTTTAACTTTGCCTCTAGTTCAGGTGTTAAAACAAAAAAATCCCGGATGGCAGATTGATTTCCTATGCATACCTGCTACTTCAATTTTATTCAAACATAATCCTTTAATAAATAAATTAATTGTTTACAATAAAAGAGGCGGCGATTCTTTCACAAGAATTAAAAAGGAAGTAAAAAATAATTACGATATAGTAATTTCACCTCACCGCTCATCACGTTCAAGCTTAATAGCATATTTTTCTAAATCACAAAAAAGAATTACATTCGATAAATCTTCTTTAAGTTTTTTATACACAGATAAAGTAAAATATATAACAGAAGTACATGAGATTCAAAGAAATTTATCTTTGTTAAGTCCTTTGGGAATTAAAGAAGATAATATTGTGAAACCTGAATTGTATTTGAGCAGCGAAGAAGAAAATAAAATCAACGAATTATTTGCAGCGGAGAAAATTACTGATACCGATGATTTGATTGCTCTTGCTCCGGGGTCGGTATGGTTCACAAAAAGGTATCCGAAAGAAAAATTTTCAGAAGTTTTAAATCTGCTTAAAAATACAAATGCAAAAATATTTTTAATTGGAGGTGATGCTGATAAGGAACTTGGAGAATACTTGATTTCAAATTCTCAGAATAAAAACATAATTAATACGATAGGGTTGATGAATGTTTTAGAGTCGGCAGAACTCATCCACAGGTGCAGGATATTGCTTACAAACGATTCTGCTCCGCTTCATATTGCAAATTCAGTCGGAACAAAAGTAATTTCATTGTTTGGAGCGACAGTGCCGCAGTTCGGATTTTTTCCATATGGAAAAGATGATGTGATACTGGAAACAGAAGGATTAGTATGCAGGCCGTGTTCTATTCACGGTGGCAAAAGCTGCCCGATAGGTACTTTTATTTGTATGAATAATATTAAAGAGCAGTCTGTTTACGAATTACTTATACCAAAAACTTAAGCAAGATATTCAGCCAGCTTTTCTTTTATTTCTCCCTCACTTAAAGCTTCTTCCTTTTTATTCATCTCATCTAAAATTTCTTTCAAAATTTTTTTCGCTTCTTCTTTTTTTGAGTCTTTCAGAAATCCATCGAATACCGATTCACCGTCCATAGCTCTATTTATCTCTGCTTCTTTATTATGCTCATTAAGCTCAGTGTATATAATTAATTTAAACTTCCTGTTGAAATCTTTCTGTCTGTAGATCTCAAACATAGATTTTGCCGATACTGCTGCCATTATTATTTTCTTAAAATTCTTTTAACGTATTTTCCGAGCAGATCAAATTCGATATTAATAATATCTCCTTCTCTCAGAAATTTAAAATTGGTATGATTAAATGTATGGGGTATAATCGAAATTCTTATCGTAGTATTTTTATTTCCTTCTTTTACAATTTCTGCAATTGTCAGGCTTACTCCATTAATTGCGATCGAGCCTTTATAAATAACATTGTCGGAAAATTTATTTGAGAATTTTATAAAAAATTCCCAGCTGTCTTCGTTCTCAATAACTTTATCAATTAATCCTATAGTATCGACATGTCCTGAAACAATATGTCCGTCCAGCTTTGAATTCATTGTCATGCTTTTTTCAAGATTGATATATGAACCCGTCTGCAATTTGCCGAGATTTGTTTTGCTGAGAGATTCTGCAATTGTAGTGAACTCAAAATTATCTTTTGAATATGATTCAACTGTCATGCATGCGCCGTTGACTGAAATACTGTCACCTGTTTTTACTCCATGAAGAAATTCTTCTGAAATATAAACGCTGAATTTTTTTGAATCACCCTTAGTGTCAGATGAAAGTATTCTTCCTGTATCCTGTATTATTCCTGTGAACATTATTTTTTATAATATAGTAAAATATCGTTATCTAAGTTTTTTTGATACTCAAATTTTAAGTCCTTTGCCTTCTCTAAATTTTTAATTTTGAAATTATCGAAGGAATGTAATCCGTTACCCAGAATTTTAGGAGCAATGAAGAAATATGCATCATCAAATAAATCTTCTCCCAAAAATTGTGAGAAAACATGGGCTCCGCCCTCAACTAAAATACTATTAATCTTCTGCTCATATAATTTTTTTACTATCTTCTTAACGGTGATTTTATTTTTTATATGAATGATGTTTCCGGATTTATCTTTTTCATTTGAGATAATAAAAGTTCTGGCGTGGTTTTCATCTGAGAAAAGCTTTAAATCATTTGATAGTTTTAGTTTGCTGTCGATTACAATTCTATACGGGTGTCTGCCTTCAACTTCCCGTACTGTTAAGTCAGGGTCATCACATTTAGCAGTATTTTTTCCTATGAGTACTGCGTCGTACTCACTCCTTAACTGATGAACAAATTTTCTTGAAGCTTTATTAGTAATGTATTTTGATTTATTATTGGAAAGAGCAATTACGCCGTCAATGCTTTGCGCAATTTTTAATGTAACATAAGGTCTCTGCTCAGTTACGTATTTTATAAAAAATTTATTCAATTCTTTACATTCATTTTCCAGAATCCCAACCGTAACTTTTATTCCTGCATCTGTTAATTTTTTTATACCGAGTCCGTTAACTTCCTTATATGGATCCTGCATTCCTATAAAAACTTCGGCAATTTTTTCTTTTATTAATAAATCAGCGCAAGGGGGACGTTTTCCTGTATGGGAACAGGGCTCAAGATTTACATATAATTTAGCACCTTCAACTGAAAATCCTTTCTTCTTAGCATCTGCGATAGCATTGGCTTCAGCATGCGGCTCACCGTATTTCTCATGCCAGCCTTCTCCGATAATTGCGTTATCTTTTATTATTATACAACCGACTAATGGATTCGGCGAAACATATCCTGCGCCTCTTCTAGCAAGAGCAATGCATCCTAGCATTATTTTTTCATCAACTGTCATTGTATGTTTTTAATTTTATTTGTAACACTGTCCGGTAAATTTCTATAATATACGTATGTAGGCTTATCAAACTTTGTAACGGTAAATCCTTTTTTTATTGCTCTGCTATAAAAATCTGAATCAGCTGAATATTTATTTTTAAATCCGTTTAATTTTGTAAAAACTTCTCGTTTGCCGAATAAAGTTGCTCCGATAATGCAGTCATTAATATGAATTAATTTCTTCTTGTTTCGCGCATCGGGGAGATACATATCCTCCTCCTTTCCGATTAACAAAGCGGGGGAGTGAAGTAAATCTATCTTAGGATTCTTTTTTAAAAAATCTACTCTCAGTTTTAAATGTTCTTTTTGATATTCATCATCGGAATCAAGCAGTGTAATAAATTTTCCGGCTGCAAGTAAAAATCCTGAGTTAACAGACAAAGGGTTTTTTCTATTTGAGTGTCGTATATATTTAAAGTTAGGATATTTTTTTAAACAAGGAAAAATTATTTTTTCAGAATCATCTTCACTACCATCATCTACAATAATTACTTCGTAGTTTTTATATGTCTGTTTCAGAATTGAATCAATTGCTCTCGGCAAATATTTTTTTCTATTATAAGTAGTCAGAATTATTGAAACTGTATATTTATTATTTTCAATTTCCATGTTCATCAATCAATTCACTTTAATCCATTGCTTCGGGTCCAGCGCTCTGCTCCAACGCCATAATTCAAAATGAAACGACTGTCCGTTTTCGTTATCAGATGTATATGCTATAACGTTACCGGCTTTTACTATATCACCAGGCTTCACTTTAATATTTTCTAAAATTGAATACACTGATTTAAATCCTTCACCGTGATTTATAAAAATAACATTCCCGTATAAAGGCATAAAGATAACTGACTCCACTGTTCCCGATGCAATTGCTTTTACTTCAGAGCCTTTTGCAATAGATACATCAATGCCTGTATTGTAGGAATAAATTCTATGGTTAACGTCAAAGCCGAGACCAAAATCTTTTAATACGTATGTGCTGAGTACGGGTGTAATCAATTTTCCTTTTAAAGTTGAGACAGGCTGGCCGTCGTAGTTTACAGTTTGGTCAAGTGTTACGTAATTGTCGAAAGTTTTATCAGCCAGCTGATTTTCAATTGAAACAATATTTTTATTTAAAAATTCTTTTCTTCTTTCAAGTTCATCAACGCGGTATTTCAACGACTTTACTTTACTTTCAAACTGTATCTTTTTCTCCAATAATGTCTGTTTATCTACTGCCTTACTTTCAATCACTTTCATCTTTTGCCCGTAAGACATAGTCATTATTCTTTTTGCTTCCTGAAGAACTTTTTGCTCCTTACGGATTTTTTCAATTTCTGATTTACGGATCTTAGTTGCTTTCTCGAGATATGCAAGGCGCACATAAAAATCATTAAGTGACTTTGAGCTGAACAGCAACTCGCTTTCATAATTTTCACCATTTTTATAAAGCCATATAACTCTTGCTCCGAACTTTGCTTTAATTTTTAACAGCTTGTCATTTACTTTTTTGAGCTGCTCGTCCATTAAAATCAATGCGCGCTCTTCTTTCAAAGTATCGGGCTGGACTTTCTTCAACAAATCTGCAACAGCGGAAACCTGAGTAGTATAATTTTTCAGCTGCTCTGAGTTTAACGTAATTGCGCTTTTAGTATCGAGTATGTCTTTTTCAATTTTAGCAAGCTCCTGCCTGTAAATTTCCAATTGATTCGATTTATCCGTTCTGAAGTCGAAATCTACCAGTCCGCAGAAAAGAAAAATTGAAAAACTCAATAATAAAATTTTATAGTATGATATTTTCTTATATGTTTCTATATTATTCAAATTTAAAAATAAACCCCGGAATGAAAAAATTTTACAGACATATTTTAATTTTACTTCCATTTGTAGTTCTATTCAGTTCTTGCGTAGATATGATAAGGAATATAGTTCTTAATAAAGACGGTTCAGGTTCGGAAAAAATGAATATCAATATTGGTCCACAATTCTTCAAAATGATGCAGGGTTTAGCTGCATTGGATACAACGAAGAAAGTTGATGTTTACAATGATTCCATGATTGTAACTGAAATAAAAAAGAACTTTAAACAAACTGATTTAATTACGCTTAACGATATTACATCTGTTAATACTCCTGATTCAGGTAAAAATCTACTTGTAGATTACTCTTTCACAAATCTCCGAGCTATAGCACTATCACTTGATGATGCAGAAGCTGAGAAAAGTAAATCTGTTATTTACATGAAAGAACAGGGTGACGTCATTAAATTTTATTTTGAAATGGCTAATGAAGAAAATGTAAATGAAAATTCTTCAACTTCCGATTTGAATGAAAAATTGTTTGACGGTAAATTATTTACAATGAGTATCGAATTCCCTTACGATGTAATTTCTTCCAACTCAACTTTACAAGATGGAAGAAAACTTACCTGGGTGCGTCCGATGAATGTAATTTCTAAACCGGGCAGCAAAGAAATATTTGAAGCCGAGCTTAAAAAATAATTACCATTGAATAACTTTAGCTGACTTGGGATATTTGATTTTATATCCTAAATATCCCTTGTTCAGTTCCTTCGAACTATAATCCAGAAATACATACTCACTGCTTGCCGTTCTTGAAATCTTAATTTTATTGGGGAAATAGTATCCGTCTTCCTCCGTATAATTATTGTACTCCACCACCATTTTTTCTTTTCCATCTTTATCATAAACTATATATTGCCTTATAAATCTTTTCACCGGGTCAAGAAAATATTTTTTTGTTTCATCGGAAGTCTTATGAGTAAGCACTAAGTTATCCTCGGTTTTGCTTAAAACAAAATTGTGCGAGCTGGTATCAATAAAATTGTATGAGCCTGAAAATCCGTTTATAAAATCATCAAAGTCTAATTTTAATCTCATCACTGCTTTTATATTCGCAGGGGTAGACGGCGCAAGAATAACTCTGTTATCCTGAATATTATAATAAGTAAAATTATTCCTTTCCAGTAAAATGGCAGCAATGCTTACTCCGAAAGGACCTTCAAGCTTTATATATAGACTGTCCGGCTTTACGATGCTAAGTGTGAACGAACCTGAGCTGCTCATTTCAGGCGAGTCTATTGAAATTACCCCGTCACCTTTTAAGCTTTTTAATTTTTCAGAATTTTTATTTATAGATTCGATTATTTCACCGACTGTGAAATCATTCTCATTCAATGAATTTTTGCTCGCCGTGCAGGAATATAAAAACAATAACGGAAGAATTAAAAATAGTAACGCTGTTTTTCTCATTAAATTATTTATCACAAATTTATTTGCTGCACTCATTTACAAACCTTTCCAATAAATTTTTAGTAGGGGATTCATCATAGTTTAAAAATCTTTCGGGGTGATATTGTACTGCAATCATAAAGCTCTTATTACTTTTATCTGCAAATTCCAGCGCTTCAATTACTCCGTCAGGTGATTTAGCTGAAGTCATCAATCCTTCACCGAGCCTGTCGACTGACTGATGATGCGAGCTGTTCACCTGCACTTTATCTTCTTTTATTATTTCCTTCAATAAAGTGCCGTCAAAAATATTGATATCGTGAAGTCTGTCTTCTGTCTCAGATATTTTTCTGTGGTTCACATTTCTTATTTCTTCAAGGTCAAAAATAAGGCTGCCTCTGAAAAAAACATTTATCAGCTGAAGCCCGCGGCAGATTCCGAGTATAGGTTTCTTCTGCTGTAACGCTTTTTCAAGAAGATTCATTTCAAAGCCGTCGCGTTCAGGTACGTACGTTCCTTTTGTTTCCGGAGTGTCCCAGTCGCAGAAAATCTCGGGATAGATATCAACTCCTCCTGTAAGTATAAGCCCGTCACATTCATCAAACTTTTTTATATCTTTTTCGTTGTTTGTAAAATCCAGCACTTCATATTCTATTTTAAAATGATTTAGCCAGTTGAGATATCTTTCAAACTTTGATTCTGATTTAGAAATTCCTATTCTCATTTATAAATTATGTCCTTCATTTTATTTTCGAAAATATCTTTGCCTTTTTTGAACTGCACATCTATTTTCAGATAAACAATTTTATATTTGTTAAACAATTCATTCATACTTTTTAATTTCACAAAATCCTTTTCAGTTGTAACAATTACTTTTTCTTTATCAATCCCTGTGAAAAGTTTTTCAAGCTCATCTTCTTTGAATGAATAATGGTCGGCAAATTCAAACTTCCTCAAAATATTCAATTTATCTCTATTAATAAGTGAATAAAACGAGTGGGGATTTGCAATGCCGCATATAGTGTACACGGCGTTATCAAGTTCTACCCTAATATTATCAGTATCGTAATAACCTTTGTTTACATACTTTATCGATGTAGTATCATTCGTTTCAATTAATTGCGATTTATTATTTTTTATAACTATATCAGCGCGTCCTAAGCCGGCTTTGCTTTCCCTGAGATTTCCCGCTGGCAACAGAATATTATCTAAAATATTTTGCGGTGTCTCTGTTAAAACGATATCAATATCTCTGTAAAGTTTTCTATGCTGAAAGCCGTCATCAATAATAATTATATCCGGTTTATATTTCTCCGCAACTTCTTTGGCAAGTGATGATTTGCTGTTTCCTGATGCTAAAATAAAATTATCTGAAATTGATTTAAGTCGTGTGAAAATTAAATACGGTTCGTCTCCAAGCTTATCTATAGAAGGGGAGTTTTCTTTGCCCTCAACAATATAATCTTCCGTCCCGGAATTCTTTTTATATCCTCTGGAAATAATTGCAATTTTTAATTTAGCGCCGAGTAAATACTCTGCCAGATAAATTGTGAATGGTGTTTTCCCCGTTCCGCCTGTTTTAATATTACCGATGGAAATCACAGGGATTTTTAATTTTATCTGCTTAATTATTTTCCAATCATAGAGTTTATTCCTGACTGTGGTAATCAGCCAGAATAAAATACTAAAGGGGAATAATAAAAGCCGCAGGTATTTCACAATTCAGATGCTAATTTATTTTTGAACTCAGTTAGTTTTGCTTCATCTAAATATTCAGGGTAAAAATATTCGTTTCCGAAAATCACTTTACATTTTGAAAATGGATAGGGGATTTGAAACTTATCCCAGCTCTTCAATAAAATTTTTTTTGAGGAATAAATTATTTTTACAGGTATAATAGGTATCTTACATTCATTTGCAATTACTAACGCTCCGTTTTTAATTTGTCTCGCAGGTCCTCTCGGTCCGTCGGGAGTAATCACAATTGAGTAACCATTATTTCCGGCTTCAATTAAATCTCGCAATGCCTCCTTACCGCCTTTTGAACTTGAACCCCGGCTGACTTTGTAATCCCATTTTTTTAACATCGCTGAAAGGATTTCTCCATCCTTGCTTTGCGATACCAGCGCGCAGGATTTATTATTTTTGAATAAGCTCCAGCCGGCAAGCATCTGCGAGTGCCAGAAAATAAATACTGCTTTTTTACTTAACGCACTCTGATTTATAATTTTTATTTGTAAAGTGCCAATTAAAATTTTTATTAGAAAAGGTAAGAGCTTATATTCTAAATAACTTTTCAACACGGTTAATTTGAATTACAAATAAGATGAAATAATTTCCGCGGCATTTTTTGAGGCATTCTTATCTGTCAGTATTTCTTTCATCTCTTTAAAATCATTTTTCATTTGCCCGGAATATTTTTTATCTGTCAGAATCTTTTTCGACTCATTAAAAATATTTTCTAAAGTCATTTCGTCCTGAATGAATTCTTTCACGGCATTTCTTTTTAAAAGTATGTTTACCATTGCAAAACTATTTATGCGGACAAGATTTTTACCTATGAGATAGTTCATTTTCCCTGCTTTGTATCCTGATATGAACGGAACTTCAAGCAGAGCGCATTCCATAGATGACGTTCCTATTTTTGTTATGACTAAATCAGATTCAAGTATTGTTCTATATAAAGCTTCGCTTGAATTGTTGATGATAAAATTAAAATTATCTGTTCCTTTGAATTTTTTGAAAAAATCTATGGAGAAATTATCCGAACAAATTAGATTTATTTTACAGCTGAATTCTTTAATCAACTTATTGCCGGCTTCAATAAATACAGGGAAAATTCTTTCGATTTCTTCTTTACGGCTGCCGGGCATTAACGAAATTATTTTCGTTCTGCTTTCAGTTTTTTTGTTCTCTGCCAGATATTTATTGATGCGGTTATTTAACGGATGTCCTACAAATTCCGAAGCAACATTTTCTTTCTCATACATTTCATTTTCAAACGGAAAAATTACCAGCATTTTATCAATTAACTTTTTTATTTTTTTAATCCTGCTGTAATGCCATGCCCATATCTGCGGAGAGATATAATAAATTATTTTGCCCGTATAAAATGCTCGTATTTTCTCTGCCAGCTTTAAATTAAACCCCGGGAAATCTACAAGAATTACTACATCAGGATTTATTTCTTTGATTTTTGAAACAGTATCGTTTAATACTCCGGTAATTTTTTTTAGGTTCATAATTACTTTTGTAAAGCCTATATAATTTATTTCTTTAAAATTATGTATAAGCTTTACACCTGCGTTTTCAAGTTCAGCCCCGCCGATTCCCTGCACAATTATTGCAGGATGCATACGGTTCAGTTCTCTGATGACATTAGCTGCATGAAAATCCCCTGAGGACTCTCCGGCTACGATGAATATTTTCTTTTCTGTTGTTTGCAAACCAGCCTTAAATTAATTAAATAATTGCTATTTATCAGAATAAAAAAAAATCCTTCACTATCTGATAATATAACAATAATAATTAGTCAAAATTAAAAATTAGATAAATCATAGCACAAACTTCAAAAAATGTCATGCTCTTTAATTTAATATATAATTGAATTGTAGCATTAATTACTATATTTTGAATATTTAAAGCCTATTCCGGAGAG
>CALJIG010000034.1 GCA_937974175.1 uncultured Ignavibacteria bacterium | reverse complement strand
ATTTTTAAAACTCCGGTATTGTTTTTACAATGCTGCATTTTTGAAAATCCGACATTGTCGTATTTCGGTAAGATTTTTATTACTCTAATAATGCCATTCAATATATACCCAAACAAATTCAATTTACAAAAAAATAAATTACGGTTCACTGAAATCTTCCCTATTAGTAGGGATAGGTAGGAATTTTTTCCTAGTCCTTATTTTACCACTTAGATTAATTCCAAAGATGGTTAATTTAAGCAGCGGTTCATATTCTTAAAACTTCAAGCCCGGAATGAAAAATTATAAATATCTTCTTACTGTTCTGCTTTTAATTTCTTCCGTTATTCTGTCTTCCAGTCTTTCTTCCTGTTCTTCATCGTTCATGGAAATTAATACTCCTTCTGAAATGCCGCCGCCACGAGTGCTAAAAACAAAACCGCGTGTAGCAGTTGTACTTGGCGGGGGAGCGTTTCTCGGTATGGCGCATCTTGGAGTTTTAAAAGTCTTTGAAGAAAATAATATTCAGATTGATTTGATTGTCGGAACCAGCGTTGGAAGCTTTGTCGGAGCAATTTATTCAGATAATCCGAACAGCGATGCTATAAGAAAAAAGGCAATGGAAATAAAAGCGGAAGAAATATTTAACGCTTCGGTTTTTAATTCGATGACGGGTTTTGTTACAGGCGAAAATCTTCAGAAATATATTACAGATAATATAAAAGTAAAAAATATAGAGGATACTAAAATTCCTTTTGTTGCAATCACAACCGACCTTTTAAGCGGGAAGACTATTGCGCTTTCATCGGGACCGATTGCTCCTTCCGTAAATTCTTCGTGCGCTATACCTATGATATTTGAGCCTGTGAAAATGTATGGAATGATTTTAGTCGATGGCGGAGTGCTTGACGGCGTAGCCGTTGATATTGCGCGGACATATAATCCTGATGTAGTAATTGCAATTGACTTAATGGCTGTTGTAGATACGAAGCCTGAAATAAAAAATTTTATAGATGTGCTTGCAAGAAGCTATCAGATAGCTGCTAATAAAATAAGAAGAAGCATTGCTCCGACTGCTGATATTTTATTGGAGCCGAAGCTATCAGGTTTTCCTCTTCTCAGTGATAAGTTCGATAAACAGGTTTATGATGCAGGGTATACGGTGGCGAAGGATAGAATAGAAGAAATAAAAAAACTGATAGCTGAGAAAGTGAAGGAGTAATTATTATAAATAAAAACCCTGCTTGTGATTTAAACTGCGAGAGAGAGGCCGCACTTTCTATCTCTAAACCTTAAGAAAGAAATCCGTAAGTGCTGTCCCGTAAATCATAAGCAGGGATAGTAATGGTGACTTTATGTTTTTACTTAACTAAAGACATTTTCTTTACTGATGTGAAATCACTTGTCTCTATTTTGTAAAAGTAAACTCCGCTTGGAAAATCTGCAGCATTCCATTTATAATTATAAGTACCGCTTTGCAATTTTCCTTCAAACACATTCTGTACTAATTTCCCCAATGAATTATATATATTAAGCTTCACATCACTTTGCTTTGGCAGCGAGAAATTTATACTTGTTTCGGGGTTGAAAGGGTTCGGGAAATTCTGATATAAATGATAACCTGCCGGATTCTCTGATGATATATTTTTAATTCCTACGGGGCGAAACGTAATAACCTTATCCATAAAATTTACAGCAAGAGGTCCTGTATCAACATCTCTGTTTACCATAAGTGAAATACAAATGCTATCCTGAGGATAGTACATGTACATGCATGAGTAGCCGAAAAGATTTCCTCCGTGCCCGAAGCAGTATCTACCATTTGCATTATATCTGAAGGTGCCAAGTCCGTATCCGTTAATTCCCGGCGAGCTCATAGAGATGAATGTAAGCATTTTATTTCTGGATGTCTGAGTCAGCAGTGAGCCGCCGTATAAATTTCTTCCCCATTTAATAAGACTTTCGGAATTAGTTGTAATTCCACTTGAACCTACGGTAGAGCTGTAAATTGCTGTACGCGGAATACCTGATGCATCATCTAAAATGCCATCTCCGTTGAGGTCTACCCAGTTATGTGCATAGGGAGCGGTAACTGAGTCCTGCGGTTCAAAGAAAGAATTTGTCATTCCCAGCGGAGTAAAAAATCTTTCGTGAAGCTGCTGTGATAATGATGTCCGTGTAATTTTTGAAATTATCATTCCAAGAAGCACATAGCTTGTATTGCAATATCTCCATGATGCACCCGGAGCAAAGTTAGGGGGCAGAACAAACTGTGATACAATTTCTTCGGGAGTCCAGTATCTGTTCAGATTGGAATTCATCGCATTAGAAAATGCAGGGTTATCTGTAAAATTATAAATTCCGCTTGTGTGGTTCAGCATCTGTTTAATTGTAATATTGCTGTCTATATTATTATAGCGAGGAAGCCACTGGTAAAGTTTGTCATCTATGCTAAGGCTGTCGGCTTCTTCCAGTTGTAAAATTATTGTAGCGACAAAATTTTTCATTACGCTTCCAGTCATGAATACGTAATCAGGTGTAAGGTTTACTCCCGCTTCGGAAATACCGGAAGTGCCCTGCCAAAGGCCTTGCCCGGGGACGTAGGCTGCGGCTGATATGCCGACAAGGCTGTTATTTGCTTTTAGAGTATTTAGTGCATTCTGGAGTTTTCTTGCGTATGCAGTATCGAAGGTCTGCGCTTTTGAATCTTTTATAAGAAAAAATATTATTGTAAGTAATAATAATATGTAAAATCCTAAAGACCTTTTGTTCATAATATTTTATTTAACCTTGCCGGGTTTCTAATTGTTTTATATAATTTTTTACAACTCCGTGAATGCTTTGCAGTGATTTGTAAGCAGAACTCTGCTGGTTGAATCTTAAATACAATCCTCCTATGAGGCAGAAGATAGTATAAGCTGATTCATTTACGTTTACTTCTGATTTTATTTTACCTTCTGACTGAGCCTGCTTTATAAATGAAGCAAGATGTTTGGTAAAAATTTTGCCGATATTTCTGTTATCGCCGTACTTCTGATAATAATTATACAGATCCATTTTTAACCGTGCATAGTTTTTCATCTGGGTCTGAGTTTTGAGCTTTGGGAAATTTCCTGATATAAGCATATCTATTTTTTCCATAGGGGAAACATCTGCTTTACTGATGCTATCCATTATTTCAATTGACTCGACATCCTTTGACTTTATAAGGTAGTCGAGCAAGTCTTCTTTATTATTAAAGTGCCAGTAGATAGCTCCGCGTGTTACGCCGGCTTTTGCGGCTACATTTTCCAGCGTAACATTTTCGAAGCCTTCTTTTATTAAAGTATCTAAGGCAATATCGATAAGCTTTTTCTTAGTCTGCTCTGCTTCTTCTTTTGTTCTTTTCATATTAAATAAGTAAAAAATAATTTTACATACAGGCTGTATGTAAAATGAAAAATATGTTTAAAATTGTCAAGTGAAATAATTACATGCCGGGAATTATTAAAAACTGACTTTATACTCCAATGAAGCTGCAAATTTTCTTGTCAAGCCGTCAGGTCGTGATGTTCTTGATTTCAATGGCGCGCCAAAACTGATTTCGATTGTATTCTTTCTATCGATAGAGTAAACCAAAAATAAGTTACCATTAATTGTAAAACCCTGCGAACCCTCGATGCTTTGCTCGACTCCTGCACCATCGGTAAATTTATCATTTGAAAGATGATATATCGGAAGTAAACCCGGTTTAATTTTAAACCGGCCGTTGTTTATATTGAATGTGTATGAAGCCCGGAATAAAATATCGCCGCTGCGCTTATAATTATTTGTGGACTGATATTTTTGTGCTTCTGAGCCGGGAGGATAAAGTCCGCTGAAGAACTGATTTTTATTTTGTGTAAGCGGCTGCTGAATTGCGGCCATGAATTCAAAATTTTCGTGTGAATGGTTTAATCCGGCAATTATATCCAGTGTTCCAAGGCTGGTCTGATAAGCCATTGGCAGGGGAATATTATTATTCATAGTATTGCCATCGTTGAAAGGAATTTTTAAGCCGAGTGTTAAACCTGTTTGGTTTCCTACAGAATAACTCGAACTGATAAATGCATCGGAAATACCATTAACATTTCCTAAATCTCCCTTAACAGAACTGAATAAAATTTTGCCTGAAAGACTTAAGCATGTATTAATGTTACGGGTGAACTGAAGATAAGGAGAAACTATATTTATTCCGTTCTCGCCTTTTCCATAGGAAATTCCTGCCGAAATATGGTTATGGAGTATAGCCTCGGATTTTTCTTCTGGCTTCAATGAATGTAATGAGCAAAACCCTGCATCGCTGCAGCCTTGCGCTTTAATATCGGAGGATGCAGAAAAAGTAAGCAGTATCAGGATAACAAATATCTTTATATCTATATTGACTGATTGCATAAGATTTTTTTTTAAAGTTACAGTTATGAAAAACGATTTTTATTTTATTTCAAACTTCACTACTCCCATAGCTTCGAATATGTTTTTCATGATTGAAAATCTTTCGTTGAACTTCCAGTTATCTTCGCTGATATCAACATTGAGTGCGAAGAAGTATACGTTATCGTTTGTTGTAAGGTAGCCTACAAGCCAGCCGACTTTCGAATCATCATTTACAGCAGTTCCTGTTTTTAACCTTAGTGTGTAGTCTGCGCCTTTTTCATTTATCATTATGTCTTTTAATATATCAATATTCCTTTGCTTGAAAGGGACTTTGTTGTCATAGATATTTTTTACCAGTGCAAGCTGCTCCATAGCAGTAATGCGCATCTTGCCTTTCAGCCAGAACATGTCAACACCGGCAGAGATATCTTTATTGCCGTAGTTCAGTGTATCGACGAATTTTTTCATCTGAGCCAGTCCCATTCTTCGCGCGCATTCCTGATAGAACCAGACCGTGGAATATTTAAAAGCCATACGTAAATTCATATCCTGATTCCATTCATCGCGCCATCTTTTTTCTCCGTCCCATTTGATTATTTCATTTTCGTCTTTCAACACACCTGACTCGAGAAAGAATAGTGAGTTCGGGATTTTAAAAGTCGAAGCCGGAAGAAATCCGGTGTAGCATCTTGCCGAATCGTGATAATAGTATTTGCCATTCTTCATATCGTATAATGCGAAGCAGCCGACTGTTGTATCAGCATCGAATATTTTTTTAACATCGATTGAATTAAATGATTTGCCGGAACTTTTAGTTGAATCGGAATTGGTTTTAGATTCAATGTCTTTTTTAGGTGAACATGATAAGAGAGCAAGGGCAATTACAATTGCTGATAGAATTTTCATGAATTTTAGGAATGGATTTTAAGGATGAATTCAATTTCGTAGAAATGAAAGATTGTTTCAATGACTACGGCTTCCCCCTCCTTTATAAGGAGACTATTTAATTACCGGGACCAATAATTCTCCCCTTGAGGGGAGTCCCGACGAAGTCGGGGAGGGGTGTTTGAGCTAACACCCTCCGTCTCGCCTTTGGCTCGGCACCTCCCTCAAGGGAGGAATTAGTCCAAGTATATAATTATGCTGGTATAGTTGGGGAGGTAATCACACTCACTTCAAATAACCTTATTTATACGCCGTCTTAATAACAAAGGCTGTCAATATATAAATAAAAGTATCAGTATTCTTGTATTTTTCTCTTACTACTTAAAATTATTTTTATTAATTTTGATGCTTATAGTTTAACTCCAAGTATCATTCACAAAAATAATATTAAACCTGAACGGTTTTTTCCCTCTGAAAAGAGACGTTTTAGCTTAATATTATTTAACACCAAAAAATAAACGCGGAAAAAGTTTTTAATGAAAAAATTTTTACAGGATTATAATCTCAAAGTCCGCCTGCCTATAATTATTTTCGTAGCAGCTTCAGTTTTTGCACTTACATACTACTCTACATTTGCTGAGAGAAACAATATCGGTTATACACCTGAGCAGCCAATTGCCTATTCCCACAAGCTTCACGCGGGAACAATGAATATTGACTGTCAGTATTGCCACGTAGGAGTAGAGAAGTCCAGATTTGCAAGTGTTCCATCGGCAGATATCTGTATGAACTGCCACGTGCTTGCAAGAAAAGACAAACCTGAAATAATAAAACTAACGGAATACTACGAAAAGAACATTCCTATACCATGGAAGAGAATTCATAGAATTCCCGACTTCGCATACTTTAATCACGCATCACACGTGAATCAGGGAATTGACTGCCAGAATTGCCACGGAAATATGAGAGAGACAGAAGTTGTAGGACAAGTAAAATCGCTTACAATGGGCGCATGTATTCAGTGCCACAAAGCTCCCGATGAAAATGTAGCCGTAATAAACCCAAATAACATTAATAAGATTTCAAAAGCAACTCAACTTAATAAAGGTCCGGACAATTGTTCTACCTGTCACAGATAGGATTTCTTTATTAAAATTATTTTCAATATATGAAAGAAAATACAAATTCATTTTCTAAGAAAATCAATAGAAAAAAGTTTTTTATATATGCCGGGGCAGCTGCGGCAGGTGTTTATTCTTTAACAAAGCTTCCTTTTGAGATTTTTAAATCAAAAGTAGAGAGCAGCAGCCGCGCTAATGCTGTAGTATTTAAAGAAAATCCTTCAGCAGTAAAAAGAACAATAAATACAAAGTCTAATGGATAAAAAAATATTCGATATCAGTGATAAGATTAAGAATGAAGACGAGAGCTTGAATCTGCAGTTAGTTCCTCAGGGCGACATCAAAGAGGAATCTAAAGGCGAAGTTAATTATTGGAGAAGCTTTAAGGAGCTTTACAGAGACCCTGAATTTATCAAAGCAAAAAGATCAGAATTTACAAAAGAACAGCTTGAAAAGCCTGACGTCACAAAAATGCCGTCTGTTTCAAGAAGAAAATTCCTTGCTCTGTTTTCAGCATCGGCAGCTCTTGCAGCCACGGGATGTAACGATTATAGAGATAAAGGTGAAATAATCACATATAATAAGAAGCCGGAAGAAGTAACCGTCGGCAGACCTAATTATTATGCTTCTACAGGTGTATGCGGTTGTCCTGTTTTAGTAAAAACACGCGAAGGAAGACCTATAAAAGTTGACGGAAATCCTGAACATCCTGTAAGCCAGGGTAAAGTCTGCGTTGTTTGTCAGGGAAGTATAATGAGCTTATACGATCCGGACAGAATAAAAGAGCCGATGATGAAAGGCGCAAATGTAAAATGGTCAGATATAGATGATAAAGTAATTGCAGATTTAAAAAGCGCAAAACAAATTGCAGTCGTATCGGGCGCAATAAAATCACCGACTTTCAAAAAGGTTTTGGATGAGTTTGTTGTTGCATATCCGAACACAAAAGTTTATTCATACGAAGTATTCGATAACTCCACAAGAACTTCAGCCTGGCAAAAATGCTACGGCACAAGAAATATTCCTGTCTTAAAATTAGAAGAAGCAAATATAATTCTTGCTCTTGAGTCAGATTTCTTAGACCAGGATGCAGGACACATTGAAAATCTCAGAAAATTTGCAGCAAACCGTGACGTAATGAGCAATAAAGAATTCAACAGATTGTATTCTGTTGAAGGCGCTATGACCGTTACAGGTATGAATGCAGACTACAGAATGAGATTAAGAACAGACTTAATAGAGGAGTTTGTATTATGCCTCATCAATGAATTTGCAGGAAAAAGAAAAATCTCAGGCTTTGCAAACGATGCAAAAGTAACTCCGGTATTAGGAAAAAATGATTTAGATGCATTTGTAAAGAAAAATAACCTTGATAAAAAAATCGTTGATAACTTAGTAAACGATTTAGGAAAGAAGCAGGGCGAGTCAATCGTGATTGCAGGTGATAAAATGCCTGAGTCAACTCACATTGCAGTTAACTTCCTGAACGAAATTTTAGGTAACAATAAATTATACTCGAGCGAAGCGCAGAATGTAGAAGTAATGCCGCTCTCACCAAAAAGCGATATCGATGCATTGGTAAACGATATGAAGGGCGGAAGAATCGATGCAGTGATTCATTTAGATGTGAATCCTTCATTCAATTTCCCAAAGAGTTATGGTTATGATGAAGCAGTAAAGAAAGTAAGAACAAAAATCGCAATGTGCGAGACTGCAAATGAGACATCTGC
Source organism: uncultured Ignavibacteria bacterium (assembly GCA_937974175.1). Lineage (GTDB taxonomy): Bacteria > Bacteroidota > Ignavibacteria > Tepidaquicellales > Tepidaquicellaceae > JAFDZO01. The sequence continues at coordinate 1,792 of CALJIG010000034.1, read as the reverse complement.
ATTATGTGATTATGTTCTTCCGATAAACACAACATTCGAAGGATGGGGTGATAACAAAACAAGAACAGGTGTACTTACAGTACAGCAGCCTGTTGTAAATCCGCTATTCAATTCAAGACAGAAAGAAGCAATAATGCTTGTTTGGACAGCTGGAAAAAAAGAGGCTTTCAAAGATACACTATATCATGAGTACTTAATGGATAACTGGGAAAAAACAGTTTATGCATCCGTTAAGCCTTCATTAGATTTTAAAAGATATTGGTTTGCAGCGTTACAGGATGGGTTTATAACCTATGCTGAAAAACCTGCTGCAGGTCCTGCTTTTGCAACCGATGCATTTATTAATAATGCAAAGATGAACTCAACTAATGATTTCGTATTGCTTCTTCAGAAGCATCACTCATTGGGTGACGGAAAGTATGCAAATAACGGCTGGCTTCAGGAGCTTCCTAATCCTATTTCAAAAATAGTTTGGGATAACTATGCGGCTATATCTATTGCAACTGCAAAAGATCTCGGTGTAAAAGATTACGATAAGATAAAAATTACAAACGGCGGACTTTCACTGGAGGTGCCGGTGTTTGTTCAGGCAGGTGTTGCAGATAAAGTTATTTCAATTGAGCTTGGCGGTGGAAGAAGAGCCGGCGGCGTGATTGGAACAGGAAACGGATTCGATACTTACTCATTAATGACATCAAACGGTCCTTCTGCATTTGTTTATAATAATGTAAAAGCAGAAAAAGCCGGCGGTACATACGAATTGGTTTCAACTCAGGAACATCATGCAGTTGATGACCCTGTAACTGACGATTTACAATACAAAAGAGATATTATAAGAGAAGGCACTTACGAAGAATATAAAAAGCAGCCGAAGTTTTTACAGAAGCATGAAGAGATTCACGGAATAGGTTTAGACAGCTTTCCGAGCATTAACGAAAGTACAGAGCTTCATCCTTACTATACAGGTGTAAAGTGGGCAATGGTTCTTGACATGAATAAATGTACGGGCTGTAACTATTGTACAATAGCATGTAATGTTGAAAATAATATTCCGGTAGTAGGTAAAGACCAGGTAAAAGTTAACAGGGAAATGCACTGGATAAGAATCGACAGATATTATTCAGGTACACCTGATGCTCCTAGAGCAAACTTCCAGCCGATGCTTTGCCAGCACTGCGATAACGCTCCTTGCGAAAACGTTTGTCCTGTAGCTGCTACAACACACAGTCCTGACGGAATTAACGGAATGGCTTACAACAGATGCGTAGGTACAAGATACTGCGCAAATAACTGCCCTTATAAAGTACGAAGATTTAATTATTTCAACTGGAGAGACAGAGTCGGTGATAATTATTATCAGACTGAGCCAATGAATTATATGTACAATCCTGAAGTAACCGTTCGTTCAAGAGGGGTTATGGAAAAATGTACATTCTGTATTCAGAGAATTTCAGATGCAAAAATGGTTGCTGTTGGTGAAGGCAGAAGAGTAAACGGAAATGATGTGAAGACAGCATGTCAGGAAGCATGTCCTGCCAATGCAATTTCATTCGGAGATATGAATGATAAGAAATCTGAATTCTACAAACAAAGAATGCATCCATTGGGATACGGAGTACTTGAAGGAATTAAAGTTAGACCGAACGTAACTTATATTTCTAAATTAAGAAATATACTTGAGCCGCTTGATATAGATACAGGACACGAAGAGAAATCACACGAAGAGAAACCAAAACAGGAAAAGGCACACTAAAATTTTAGAAATAAAATTTTGTGTTAATTATCTTTAATA
>CALJIG010000033.1 GCA_937974175.1 uncultured Ignavibacteria bacterium | reverse complement strand
TGTAAACCCCATGTTCCAGTCATGACCACCGACGAACTGATCGCCCAGTGCATTCAGTTCTTCTTGGCCGCCCACGACACCACCACTTCAACCATCAGTATGGCGTCGTGGTTTCTGGCGCTTCATCCCGACGTTCAAGAACGGCTGTACGCCGAACTCGACCGCCACCACCACCTTTAGATATTTCTTGTCGCATCTCATGTTCAGGGAAAATACTATTGACAATTATATAATGAGCTAAATTTTTCGCTTCATTTTTATCTTTTAAGTCAGATTTAGCTACCATCCATGCCTCTGTTGCTTCATGTGAAATACTTTTACCTACTGAACTAATCCCCATTTCTTCCATCTTTTTGAAATCGGAGAGATTAATTATGTACTCTGCCTCGTTTTTGTATACACCATTAAAACCTCCACCTATAAAAAATGCTCTATTTCTTTCAGTTTGAAAATAAACATCGTGAGTTGTAACTAATGACGATATATACCCGGGATCTCTAATGGTATTGTATAAGTTTTGTTGACCGATTGTTAATTTATTGTATTCATCATCAGACAACTCACTAGCAAAAACTTGTTTATTCTCATATCTTATTTCAAAAGCAGCAAATGAACGTAAATGATCAAATGCTTCTTGCCCATCAGGTCCTTTTAAAAAAAGAAGCCTCCCATCTTTATCTATAAAAGAATTTGGATTATTTGCACAATAAGTGTAAACACTTAAATCGATTGTTTTTTCAAATAGTGGATCAACACCACCCCACCTTGCAATCCTGCTATCATAATACCTCGCTCCGAAGTAATCATAGTCAGTTTCAATATCACGTTCCTTAGAAGTAAACTGATATTTGCATTTACCTATATCAAATTTTCTTCCCTCCAATAAATGCCCCCAGGCATCGAAATCCTGAGCGGAGATTACTTCTGAGTTTGCATTTATTATACATCGAACGCTACCAAGATGGTCTTTCAGATAGAACTGTTTAGTAGTGTCAGTATTTAGTCTTCCAATTTTATCTATCCCCCATATGTTCCAGAACTCAACGTTAGTATTTTTATAAAGCGCTACTTCTGCACCTAAGACATTCCTTACATAAAACTCATTCAGATGCATTGTCCAGTCTCCGGGAGCGTCATTATTATTTATAGGTTCCGGGTCAGATCCTGTATATTTCCAGATCTGCTTTCGAATTCTGTTCCCTACTTCATCATAAGTATATTCAGAATAAAAAATCTCATCCGGTTCTACTCCGGGTTTATCAGTGTCAGGCTGCTTGCTCACACATGATATTAACAGATTTCTCATGTCATACTTCATTTCCCAGACCTCATTTATCTTATCCCTCGTAATATTTCCGTTCAAATCATAAGTATACTCATCTTCTTTAGTCACTCCCAGCAATTTATTAGTTCCTGATTCGTATGTATATATAAAATTATCCTGCGGCTCTGAAGCAAGTCCGTACCTTTTCATAGTCAGCAGGTTGCCGTCGGAATCAAATGTATTTACCACGTCAAAATATTTCTCAGTTGAAGAAATTGATGTCTCATCTGCTTTTACCAGCCGGTTCGACTTATCATAAATATAATTATAATAAAGAGAATTTGTGCTGGAAAAATTATTTTTATAATTTCCGCCAACATACTGCGCCTTTATATTGCCGTTAGGATTATAGCTTAATCCAAACTCAAAAAAAGTGCTGCCGGAATTTGTAGAGCGCATGCTTGCAACCCAGTTTCTGGTGTTATACACATAGTTATTAACCGGCATTCCGGATTTAAATCCGTTGGTTGTTATTTGTGAATTTTCATTGTATTGATAAGTCGCCAACTGTTCAAACGTAAGAGGTAAATCGTTTTCTTCAGAGGGCTCTATCGGAGCGGAGCCTGCATAAGTAGTTATATTAGTCAATCTGCCCAGAAAATCATAAGCATTAGCAAATGATTTAGCATCAGTTTGGTCAGGCTGGTACTGATTAGCTGTTATTTTGTTCTGTGAATCATAATTATATTTTTCAGATTTCCAGCCAAGCCCGTAAATGAAAGTCCACAGTTTAACAACTCTTCCGCGCGCATCATAGCTATAGAATTTATAATTCCATTCAGCACCCTGTCTTGTCCGGAATGCAGTTGCAACAAGCGCTCCCTTAGTATTTTTTCTTCCGGTATAATCAGAAGGGACGTTGTTAAAGATTGTAGAAGGACCTGTGGTAAGTGTATCATATACATTTACTGTCAATAAATCATTACTTCCCCCTGGACTATCATATACAGGATCTAAATTTGTATCAACATTATCAAAATCCGGATTAGAATTTCCTTCCTGCGTTTCGCCTATGGTTAACAATCTGTTCAGTCCGTCATAAGTACGGAATGTATAAATATTGTTTGCAATACTTCTCTGCTTTTCATCCTGTGATATTATAAGATTGTTATTTTTATCATAGGAATAATAAGTTGTACCTGCATCAGGAGTTATTCGTTTACTTTGTCTTCCAAACTTATCGTAATTATAATATATATGTTTTCCTGCAGGAGTTTTGACACAGCTCACTCTATAAAGCGAATCATATTTATAATCAGTGTTCATAGGAATATCTCCAGGATCATCTGTTGATGCTTCAAGACTATCGGGATTAAATGGTCCATCTTCTTCCGAACGTTCATTCGAAACATATTTAGTTTCGCGAAGCAGTCTTCCGCCTTTATCAAAATACTTTTTGTAAGTCCTTCCTGTTTCATCGGTTAATTCTTGTATGTTTACAAAATCAAGTCCAGAATAAAAAGTTGTCAAAAAACCACTTGCTGCACTTGTTGTATAAGTAGTATTTACAAGCGAAAGTGAAGCATCAGCATTTTCCGTTTTTGCAGGGTTATTAAATTTATCGTAACTGAATTTTGTGGAAAGATTTCTTGCATCGGTTGACTTAGCCTTCATATCAAGATAATTGTAATTAGTCTTGAACAAATTATAGTTACCGTTATAATCTTTATATTGCTTTGTTTTAACTAATCTTCCAAGTTCATCAAACTGATGAGTTGAACGCTTGTATTTGTTTGTACCGTTGGATTTATATAATTTTGACATTACCTGAACAGAATCATTAACATCGTCGTAATTATAGATAAGGCTGCCATTCTTAAAATTAACAATTTTAATTGTATCATATTGTGTATATTGTGCATAGATTCTTAAACGCGGTCCGTAGTTACGTAGATAATGGTTAGCTTCAGGTTTTTGACAACTCCAAAAAGTCATCCAGTAATTAATATGGGGGTTTGTAGATGCTCCGGTATAAGTAAAATCAAATTTTATTCCCTGGATTCTAAGCCTGTTATTTTCAAAGTTTTGTGACAACAAATTTTTTGCATCTATTCTTCGATAATTATTTCGATATTGTTCTTCAACTGACTGATCAGTGCTGCAGTCAGGGAGAGCAGAGATAATTGGAGCCGTGGAAATACTACCGTTACCATATTCAAAATTCCATACATTACCTGATTCATTCAATACTTTAGCCGGCAATATTCGCATAATACAATTAGTGGAATTTTGATTGTCAACCTTCAAAGATACATAATCAGGTGCAAACTCAATAAAAGCTGAATCTATATTTACTGCACTTGTAACTTTATACATTCCGGTTGTATCAAATTCAAAATAAGGATTTGCTTTTACACGGTAAGGCGGATTTTCTTCATTTGGATCTATAGGCTGCAAGTCATCAGTATAATCATAATGCAATCCAACCCAATCTAATCCTGTTCTCACAGGACCGCCCGGTAAAAACTCATCATTATTTCCCCACTTATGCGCTATATTTACTATTTCAACTTGAGATGTATTTTGAATCGGAATCCGGGTAGTATCTAGTGGTTCATCGTTAAAATCATATGGCAAAGTAAGACTGCTTAATCTGTAATATTTATTATACAATGCTTCAGAGATATATTTATTCTCATTTACTATTGCTTTAGGATTTCCAATTCCATCATAACTCTGATACGTAGTAAGAAATCTTGAGTTATCCACATATCTATCAATTCTTGAAGGAAATCTGCCATCAGACCAGCTGCTTAATTGCATTTGGTCGGTTCCATTATCATACAACTTATGATAAGATAACTTTGGTGCGCAATTAAATTCATCAATAACTGGATTTAAATAACAATCAGAAGTATAAAAGTTTTCCTGTTCATTTCTTGAAACTAGGTTATAATAATATTTTACTTTATTACCTTTTGGGTCAACAGATTCTTTTATATTACCTTCAACCTTATTACCAAAAAAATTCTGCATTGGATACAAGTGTTGCCCAGTAGTATCCCTATTATAATATTTTAAAGATGTCTCTTTTAACACAGAATTATTCAAAGGGTCTATTTGTTTTTCATTTAAGAGCTGACCAGGGTATCCTGGCGCTATTTGTGTGGAGTTAACCACATCAGGAATGGGATTTCCATTCAGACCGATGTATTCCATCGTAGCTTTTTGTATCACAGTTACAGTATCCGGTGCATATACATTTATTTCCTTTGGTAAATTAGCAATATATATCCTCGTTGAATCTGTATCTGTTTCATAATTTATAGGAACACCAAATTGAAATCTATAAATTCCATCTTTGTAAACTAAATAATTTCCAATAAATAAACTGTCATTATAAATTGTTTCAGTCTTTTTTCCAAGTGGATCAAATTCAACCTTTCGTTTAACATTTCGAAATCCCCCACCTTCATACCACATTCTTACTTTTTTGCTTACACCATTATAAATTTCTTCTATTGATGCATCTAAAAAAGTTCCTCCTGCTAGACTAGTTTGATTTGAGGGATTGATGATTTCATAAGTATATTTTACTTCTTTAAATGTTGTTGCTCCTTCATCTACAGAATATTTATCGCTCATGAGTTTTATACTTCCTGAATAATTATTTAATTCACCTTTTAAGTGAGCAGATTCCTGATAATTTTTATATAATTTTGAAGTACTTTTTGATTGCGGTGTATTGTATGTGTACTCATCACTTACATTAGAATATAAGGTTCGTGTAGAAGTATAATTATCACGATAATCAACAGGATAATCCCAGACATTTGTTTCCGGGTCTGAACCACGATGAGGTATGTATTCATATCCATAAGTAAATCCTTCACTTCTATATACAGATCCATTTACAATTGTTATTGCCTCACCAATCATGTTGGAAAAAAATAAATCTCTTCCTTGACCCAAGTAATATGAGATTGGACTATGTACTTCTGTATTGCTTGAGCCACCATAATCAACGCTTAGATTTCCTGAATTCGTATTATAATATGTGTATTGTCGGTCAACATAGCCATTTGTTGATTGAGTTTTATATTCCCGAACCAAGTTAAGTCTATATAGAGGACCCATATCAGTAAAGTTTCCCCCTAAATTCATAGTAAAAGGTCTTTCTTGGGTAGATTGAGAATTTTGAACTGCCCCATACATATTAAGACCGTGTCTCTGATAACTTTCATATCCAAAATATATTTTTTCACCTGAAGGATTAATAAAATCAATTAATCTTGAATTGTGATTTTTTTCAATCTCATTACCAAATTGATCTACATTAAAAATATATTCCCCGTCACTAGTTTGTGCAATAATCCTGATAAAATTTCCTCCTGGCATTCCCAAATACTTAAAGTAAACACCCGGTACTGATTTTAACCAGTTCCGTCCTTCAGCTGGTATCATCGCCGCCTCCCCTGGTGCATAATAATCGATAGTTTGAGTATGCCCGAAACGATCTTTAATACCTACTAAATGAAATGCATAAGGGAAAAATTTTGCATTAAACTGGCTAAGCTCGGATTCCCTTAAATCATGATAAATAATTTTTTTCTCTTTAAAAATATAGACTAATCCATCACCTTGCATTAAATACATTGTTCTTGGAGTTCCTGCTTCTAGCGTACCTTCGGGAATCTCTGGAGGATTAGGAGGATTAATTGGATCTTGCCAATAATTAGGATGCGAATATTCTACATATGCATAAGTACCATTATTTTTACCTGCAACCTTATACCAACCTGTATATGCTGTAAATTGTTGATCATTTGTGTTATTGTTAAATAATGTCATCGTGCTACCATCTCCCAACATAATTGTAATTTTGTCCTTATATGTTACAGCATGAGCATGATTATAGTTATCAGTTAATTGATATCCCGAAGCTAATAGATGAACATCTCTTCCATTTACCTCATATAGATTATTACCAATTCCATGGGGGTTTGTAAAAAAACTGCTTTCAAAATTCAACATTTGTACTGCAAATCCATTCACACTATAAATCCAACCTGGTGCGTTTATATTATACATTCTATAATTTCCACCAACCATCGATAAGCTTGTTTTATTAGAGGTAATAACTTGGTATGATACATTCCCATTATACGTTAACTTAACGTCAAATGATAAATCACCCTGTCCTTTACTTTTCCAAATTGGGATCTGATACATTAAATTACCATTGAAATCATTAATGATCTCTTTGTTATCATAGCTGACTGAGTTAGAACTCATGTAACCCCTTTCGTTAAAGGCAGAACTTAAATCATTTGTATTAAAAATTTCCGGTTCTCCTGTAAATGAATCCGGTGTTCCACCTTCGTTATCTTCATTACTAGATGTAGTATCACTTGGGTTCGGGAATAATTGTTTTTCATTTACCTTTTTGGAGGTTGCTGAGATAAATGCAAAACAACAAATAAAGATAAATAAAAAATAAAAGGGTATACTTATTCTAAATGGGGTTTTCATTTTTGTCTCCGTTAAAAAATGATTTATAAAAAAATTACAAGTTAAATGAAAAATTGAATATGGAAGTAATTTCGAAGTTGTATAATCATTGGCCAATAATAAAATTAATCTTTTCATTAGTTAGATTTAATTTTACCGATTCGCCATTACGGTATGCAAATAAAATTCTTCAGCAAGTGGGAGAAGAAGAATTTATTAATTTGCTGACAAATTATCACTTACTTAAAATAATTACAAGATAAATTTTTTATTTTTACTCACCTATAGGTGATTATTTTTAATCACCTTGACAAGATACAGAAGCTAATATTGTAGAGTAAACTAAAATGTAAGTAATCTATTTAAAAAAGTGTGATCGAATTGAAAATTTAAAAACAACTTCCTTTCACTTCAAGCAATTCAAGTGGACAAAGTAACATTAAAGCACTTAGGAAAAAATTTGATAACAAAGTAATCGTGAATTGATAGTAAAGTGATAGTAAATTGATAGTGAAATTGATAGTGAATTGATAGTGAATGTAGGTAAAATAGGGTAAAAGTTGGAAAACATAGGAATTTTCTCCATTGCAAAAGTCGTAAAAACTGACTAAATTACAGATTATACCAATGGAGTCGTAGTTCAGTTGGTTAGAACGCCTGACTGTCACTCAGGAGGTCGCGAGTTCGAGTCTCGTCGATTCCGCAACAAAGCTAAAACCCGATTTCAATTCTCGGGTTTTTCTTTTTATACTTATTATTTATATTCCTTTAATGTTTTTGCTTCGGAAGTATTAAAATAAGTTTAATTTATTCACCAAATTATCGATTCAATTTGCTCTTACCTATAGCAGAAATAAAGTCACGTCTTAAAAAAATAAAACTCATCGTATCTGACGTTGACGGTACTCTGGTAAATAATTCAAATCAAATTGGTGAACTTACAAAGGAACTGGTACCTAAACTAAAGAAAAAAGGTATACTTTTCTCTTTGGCATCTCAAAGAATTTACTCTTCATTAATTCCCATTGCAACAAGTCTTGATATTGATATCCCGCTTATCTCGCTCAACGGCGCGCTTGTAAAAGGAAGAGGCGGTGAGGTTTTAAGCAAAGCAGTCATCAATCCCAAAAAAGTTGAAAAGGCTGTAACGATGGCGCAGAAAACTCTGGTTAGAGTTGCACTATGTTACAACGATGAAATTATTTACACTGATGATAACAGCGTGCTTAAAGATTTTATGTCACGGGTAGGCACAACATACAGACTTGTAGACTCCTATGATAAATATATGGATGACGTGCTTGAGATAATTTTAATGGGCAATGATAAAGCCTCGGTTAAAAATATCATGAGCAAAATGAAATTCCCTTTCAATTTTTCTCTTAAGCTGAAATACTACCGTTCAAACAGCATGGATAAAGTTTACAACCTTGAAATTTTAAAAAAGGGTGTAAGCAAAAAAACAGGGCTTCAGGTCCTTGCAAAACATCTCGGTATAAAAAAGAACGAAGTAGTAGTATTCGGCGACTGGTATAACGACCGTGACCTTTTTGATTTCGGCGGAATGAACGTTGCTCTTAATAATGCAGTACCTGAACTGAAAGATAAAGCGCATCACATAACTGAAAAAACCAATGATGAAGACGGAGTAGGAGATTTTCTTAAACTCCTCTATGATTCTGTTTCTTAAAATAATCCCCTGCTAATGGCTTCCAAAAATCATTATGATTCCTTAGCTCCATTCTACGATACCGTTATCGGTAAAAACAATTCATCAAAAAAATTCTTACTCAATACAGCAAAAAAATATTTAAAGAGCGGTTCAAAAGTTCTTGAGCTTGGCTGCGGCACGGCTGAAAATCTTTCTGTCTTTGCAAGTAAATATAAACTAACGGGCATAGATATTTCCGAAGGCATGCTGAAGATTGCGCGAAAGAAAATCCCGAATGGAAAATTTATTCAGGCTGATATTGCCGACTTTAATTTGAAAGAAAAATTCGATTTGATTTTCTGCGTATATGATACTGTGAACCATCTTAAAGATTTCAAGGCGTGGACATCGCTTTTCAGATGCGTTAAGAATAATTTATCTGAAGGCGGCATCTTTATTTTTGATTTTAATACTTTATATAAACTGAATATATTATCACAATCAGATATTTACCCTGAATTCCCCGGTGAAGATACTCTGCTGCTGAATGTAAGAAAGGTTACAAAAAATCTTTTTAACTGGGAAATAAACTATTTCAAGCAGGTATCCGGTGCTAAGTATGAACTGATTAAGTCAGTAATTCCTGAATCGGGCTACGAAACAGAAAAAGTTTTAAATGAAGTTAAAAAACATTTTTCACTTATAAATATTTCAAACGAAAGTTTTAGAAAAGTTACAAAAAATTCTTTAAGGATTTTTTGCACGGTTAAACTAAAATAATTTTATTTATATTTTATTTTTATAATACATGAAAAAAATTATAGAGTGTGTCCCTAATATTTCAGAGGGAAGAGATGAAAAAATTATAAATGCCTGCGCCGATGCAGTGCGCGCTGTGCCGGGAGTTACACTGCTTGATGTTGACCCCGGTAAATCCACTAACAGAACCGTATTCACATTCGTAGGAGACCCCGATGCAGTAGTTGAAGGCGCGTTTCAGTTCGCAAAAAAAGCGTATGAGTTAATCGATATGACAAAACACTCAGGTGAGCATCCGCGAATGGGAGCAGTTGACGTTGTGCCTTTCGTTCCGGTTGCAAATGTTACAACTGAAGAATGTGTTGAGTGCGCGAAAAGATTCGGTGAGCGTGTCGGTAAAGAACTTAACGTTCCGATTTATTTATATGAAGAAGCCTCCAACAATCCCGACAGAAAAATGCTTAAGCAAATCCGTCAGGGCGAGTATGAAGGCATCAAAGATAAAATTTATAAGCCTGAATGGAAACCTGATTACGGTCCTCAGGAATTTATTCCAAAATCAGGAGCAACGGTTACAGGCGCAAGATTTTTCTTAATAGCATACAACATCAATATACTCGGAACAAAAGAGCAGGCGCATAAAATTGCTTTAAACGTTCGCGAGCAGGGCAGAAGCGCAACCGAACCCGGAAGATTAAAAGCCGTTAAAGGTATCGGATGGTATGTTACTGAATACAACATGGCTCAGGTATCGATGAATCTTGATAACTATAAAATCACTCCGCCTCATATAGCATTTGAAGAGTGCGCTGCTGATGCAAGGCAGATGCATCTTGCTGTAGCAGGCTCAGAGCTTATCGGTCTCATTCCGCTTGAAGCAATGCTTATGGCTGCTGATTATTATATAGAGAAAGAAAATTTATTTTTAGTAGATGAAGCGCAGAAGATACGTTTAGTTATCGAACGCCTCGGGCTTTCATCTATTTCTCCATTCATTCCTGAAAAAAGAATTATAGAATACATGATTAAAGAAGAAGGTGCAGAACCGCTTGCTTCTTTAACCGTCAGAAATTTTGTTGAGCTTGTAGGCGCGCGTACATCTGCCCCCGGCGGAGGAAGTGTTTCTGCTTTAATTGCTTCAATGGGAGCAGCGCTTGGAGCTATGGTAGGATGGATGACTTTCGGTAATAAAAAGTTCGAACATCTTGATTCTAAAATGAGAAAGCTTATTGGTCCGCTTCATAATAAAATGAAAGAGCTTATACCATTAATAGATGCCGATACGAATGCTTTCAATGATTATATGACTGCAATGAAAATGCCGAAGAAAACTGAAGAAGAACAAAAAACGCGTCATGCAAAAATGCAGGAAGGATTAAAGAAAGCAATCACTGTTCCATTCTCAGTGATGACAATTTCAGATTCGTGCTGGGAGTATATGATCAAAATGGCAAAGGACGGAAATATTTCTTCTGCAAGTGATTTGGAAGTCGGGGCAAAATCATTGGAAACAGGTATCTGGGGAGCATATAAAAACGTCCTTATTAATCTGAATACTATTGAAGATGAAGCTTATAAATCCGATATGATTGAAAAGGGTGAAGAGATAGTAAAAAACGCAGAGAAGAATTGTAAAAAAGTCTGCTCAATTTTAGCGGGAAGATAAGAACTTACACCTGATTTTCTTCTTTATTTTTTTGAAGAATGGAATTTACATTTTGTAAAATTTCATTGGAAAGAGATTCTATTATTCCAAGCTCGTTTTTTATTTCATTTACATCCGGCGTGCGGTTTTCATTCAACGTTCTGTAAAAATTAAAAGCTATTCCTTCTATAGTTACTATCGGGACTTTTAATTCCTCGCTTATTATTGTCAGCAGTTCGTTCTTCTTTTCCCTTATAATATTCAGTTCTTCATTTGCTTTGTTAAGCTCATTGTTTTTTTCCTGAAGAAGTTCTGCTTCTTTTTGAGCCGAATGAATCTTTAAAGCTGAGTTCAGTTTATCGGTCTTCTCTTTATTTTCAGTGATTAAAATCTGATATTCTTCCTCTGTAAACTTTTTATAATACTTAAATGCAGATTCCAAATCTCCCTTCTCCCTATAATTTTTAAAGAGCTCTTCAAGAATTTTCACATGCAAAGATTTATCTTCGCTTTCACTTTGCTCGAGTGTTAACAATATCTCAAGCGCTTTATCGTATATCTTATTTTCGTAAAAAGATTCTGCCTTTTCTATCTCTGCATTCATATTTAGAAATTTAAAATAAATGTTGTGCCTTTGCCGAACTCAGACTCAAAGTTTATCCGTCCACCGCAAAGCTCAGTAAGTTTTTTTACAATTGAAAGTCCCAGCCCTGTGGAATTCTCCCCTGCTGTCGGCTTATTTGATATCTTTGCAAACTTCTGAAAAACTTTCTGCTTCTCTTCTTCTTTAATACCAAGTCCGTTATCCGATATTCTTATTTCAGCTTGTCCCTCTGAATCCGAAACTTCAATATTTACTTCACTGTCCTTATGCGAATATTTCAAGGCATTCGATATTAAGTTCATCAGAATTTCTTTTATAACTATTTCATCAGAGTTTATCATAGTGTCGCTGCCGGGTGTGTTCAGGCTAATTTTTATATTTTTCTGATTGGAATAAATTTCAAACTCAGATACTATCCGCTGGATTAATTCCTTCAGTTTTATTTCCTGTATGTTGAGATTAATGTTCCCCGATTCGATCTTATTTATATCAAGCAGATTATCAATTATCTCAAGCATTCTTTCAGAGGAGAGATATATTTTTTCAAATGAGCTTATTACTTTTTCAGGTTTAAGCTTTTCATAATTTTTTTTCAGATTGCCTGCCATAAGGATTATATTCGTAAGCGGATTTTTTAAATCGTGCACTACTACTCCCAGAAAATCATTTTTCTCTTTATCGGTTTCAATCAGCTGCTCGTTTATTCTGAACATCTCTGAATTTTTTTCTTTCAAAATTTCAGATTCTTTCTGTGACTCTTCCAGATGATTGAGAAATTTTATACTTTCAAAATTTTTTTCATTAAGCTTTGATATCTGTTCCAGTCTTGTCATTCTGAATTTTTCATAGTAGTTCAATGCTTCAGTAAAACTACCTTTCTTTTCATAAACATCACTGAGAATAGAATATAGTATTGCCAAAAGCCTTCTGATTCCTTTTTCCTTTGCAATTTCTATCCCTTCATTCAAAATTTTTACCGCTTCATCAAATTTTTCTATTGAAATGTAGAGCTGACCTGCCATCATAACATTTTCACAGTAACCGGTCCAGTATCCGTTTCGCTTACTGATATCAAGAGATTCCATAAAACATGAGAGAGCTACATCATTCTTTTTCTGATTAAAATACACGCAGCCAATGTATAAGATGCAATAAGATTTATGCAGTTCGTCATTTACATATTTTTCATTTGTTTCCTCAGCCAGATGCAAAAAGTCCATCGCTTTATCAAATTCATTCTTGTAAGTATAATTAATGCCAAGGTTGTTATAATTTATTACAAGCAGACGGTAGTCCTGCATCTCCCTGGCTATATTGGTTGAGATGTTAATATATTCTATAGCCTTATCAATATCACCAATTACAGTTTGATAATAGTTGCCGAGGTTGTTATAAAATTTTTGCTGGAGGCGCAGATTTTTTATTGAGATTGCTATCTCAAGTCCTTTAAATGTATACTCTGCCTGCTTAGATGAGTCTCCGAAAGTTGCGTAAGATTTTGCCCTGAGAAGGTAACTTCGCGCCTCGCCTTCTTTATTTCCAAGTGAAAGGAAAAGCGGCAAAGCTATCTGAGAATATTCCATCGCTTTATCAGCCATTTCTGCTCTATCGTAGCAAGCTGCCATTTCGTGCGCGGAGAGCGCAATACCATGCAGGTAGTTGATTGACCTGCTGCGTTCAAGAGTTAATTCCAATGAAGCTATTGCCCGCTTGTTGTCGGTTTTAGCAATCGCAAGTGCAAGTTCGATATGTCTGTCTATTTCTTCAGTTTCTTTCGAATGCATTATTGAAGTTACGAAAGAATTTCTTTAAAAAAATTTGAAAAATTAGTCTTTAAAAAATTTCTCCCTATTAGTAGTAATAGAGCGAAATTTGACTTGCGGGTATTTTAATTTTGGAATGATTTATTTAACTTGGTAAGTTATAATTTCCCTATAAAATAAACAGTCGGGGAAATTTATTCTTGTAATTCAGTCTGTCTTATTTTGCAGAAATCCGTCAAAAACCCGTCAAGATTTGAAAAACATTTTTAACGGATATTGTAAAAACAATACTGACAGAAAATAAAATCCGACACGAAATATGAAATGTTACAATTATGCAACAATGAAAGTGTGTCAAAAGAAATTGAGTTTAAGAAAATGTGACAATCTTACTTACCGCTAAAGCAGGACAAGAAAGACGGGGCTTAGCTTTGCACAGTAATGCGATACTGAAACTATTCCCGGGATTATGAGTTTTAAAATGTGACAATAATGCAACACTGAAACAATCGTATAAGTATGAATTTTCAAAATGTGATTCGTCAAGGCGAACGATTCATAAAAATGCATAACGTTAAAATAAAAACTTCCCTACTAATAGGTATAATTATTTTAGCTTCCTTAAATTTTGTTAATGCACAAAGCACATTCATACCCGGGCTATACAATACAGGCATGGATGATTTTAATCAGCCGCTTGCAGACGGCGAAACTGACTCGCATTATCAGTTAGTTATTAGCGCTGATGCAGTTTATCCGGGACCGGAATCTAAAGTGATTTTATCCCATGAATTCCCTATGGGAAACTGGTATCCCAACGGAGATAAATCGAAGTGGATTGCTCCGAGAACCGATGCCGGAAAATGGAATGAAGCCGGCACTTATGTATACAGAATTTATTTTGACTTAACGGGTCACGATTTATACAGTACAATTATTAAAGGAGGATGGAGCACGGATAACAACGGCGTTGATATTTTAATAAACGGAAGCAGCACGGGGTATGCCACTCCCTATGAAGCATTTAAAGGTGGGCTATTCCCGTTTGAAATAAAATCCGGATTTAAAGAAGGAATAAACTCAATAGATTTTGTAGTAAATAACGGCTTTGCCCCCACGGGATTACGGGTGGAGTTTGCGCCAACATCAAAAACAATAACGCAGAAATAAGTTTGATGAATTTTACGGTACAAAATCATATGTTTTTTGCGCAATATTTACAAATGTAACAAGGCATTTTAAATCCATGTTTACATTCTTCATTAAGAAATTTACAGGATATGATTTAGCAGATTTAACAACAACAGCTCCTTCACCTAAATCAAAATAACCTGATTCATAATCGGATTTAACATGCTTTCCTAAATAATCATAACTGAACCAGGTCCCTCCTACCTGAGGAATAGTAGTAACCGGTGTTTTGAAAGCACTTTTATGATTTGGAAGTTTAAGTGTATAGAAGTATAAATTCAGCACATCAGGCAGTGGTAGAACAAATCCAGCTGAAGCAATAGATTTTGCATTCGCTACTTTCACAGTAAAATCATTCTCGGATTTCACATTTATTGTTGAAGGAGCATCTGCAATAATATAATACTGTGGAAAGGACATGTCGGATAAATTTATTCTGTCACCCACATAACTTATCCCATCACTTGTAGAAGCACTCGGGTCTACTGCAAATAGTTTAAGCTGTAATGAATTCACAGAAGCCGGAGAGATTTGAATAGGATTTGGAAACTCCCAAGATTCTTTAAATGCATTTTCAAATTTTTTATCATAATGTACTCCGTCAAGTTCAAAGTAACCAATTTTAGAATTCCTGGCATTGACATTTTGAACCCAGATATTAGTATAAACAATTGAAGGAATGGAAGTATAATCAGACCCTTTATCAGCAAATTTGTTCTCAATTATCCTTATAAAATATATATAGATATCATATTCCATTATATCACTATTTTCCGTAACAGGTCGCATATTATCATTATAACCACCGCCCCAGTCTCTTTCAACTATTTGAGAATAAGAGTTAACTAAGAAAAATATTGATATTAAAACAAACGCAAAAAAAGAAGTTAAGAATTTCATTTTGATGGTTGAAAGTTTAATGAAAGAACTTCATACAGGATAAGAGAGATTTGTAATAATAAAAAAAAACTCCTTCATATCAAATACTATTACACAGATAAAATTCAATGTCCTAAGAGGCGATTAAATATGAGATGTAAACACTATATTGGATTTTTACAATCCCCTATCTTAATTAACTCTTTCGGATTATTTTGTTATATTAAAATAAGTTATTTAAAAGTAATAAAAACGGAGAACCATTTTGAAAAAAGTAATACGCACAATCCCTCTTTTAATCTTATTTTTTTCCCTCATATTAGTACAATCTGGCTGTGACAAAACTGAAGACACGATAACTCCTGTTGATGAAAGTGTTGAAAAGGAAACAGTTACTTCAAAAGATATGGCTGCATTAACTAATCTGTTAACGAGTGCTAACTCAATATTGTGGAGGTATATTAATACCGGTCCGGGAACAGGCTGCCCTAATGTTGCATATGATTCCGGTTTTGGTGCATTGCAGGTAAACTATGGTTCCTTCCCGGGATGCGCACCTCCATTGGATGGTGTTACAAGAAGCGGAAAGTATGAACTGGGTTACTACGTAACTCCTTCCTTGGATTCAATGTACTCCTTTGTTTCGTTCACCGATTTCAGAATGTATAAATATACAACAACTCCACAAGTCGATACTAATGCTGTCAGAGTGACAGGTTTTATGAATTTCTCTTCAAAAAAGAATACTGACGGCTCATTTACATTCCGGGCAGGTGGTTCGGGTGGATTTGCTACTCTGGCGGGATTTAACAGAACGGTTGAGTCCATCAATCTTGTCGGCAATGTTAATTTCAACAATGTAAATATTACTACGGATGATGTGTATTCAATTTATGGAAGCATTAATTTTAAAAATGGTGAAGGTAATACTCATAATGCAACAATAACTCAGGCTAATGCTCTTCAGATAAAAGGAGACTGCCGTTATCCTTTATCCGGGATTTTAAGGATTACATCTACAGGAGTTGATTGTGACTTTTCACCTAATGCAAATGCATGTGATGCTATAGCAAAACTTACTAAAGGCTCAACTGTCAAAACTGTTGACTTTACAAACATTGATTGGTAAATAAAAAAGCCGGGTCCTGCTAAAGCATGATCCGGCTGCTTTAAAATTGTTTCACAGAATTCTATACTAATGTAAAAAACTCCTCATTATCTAAAAAGTGATGGCGTATTACTTGTGCTCTCACAAGATTTATTAAAGTCCTGCTTGCTCTTCTTTCAGAAATATTTACTAAGCGTTTAAAACCTTTTACCGTAATTTTCTGGTTCATTTCAAGATAAGCAAATAAGGCTTTTTCAATATCACCTATGTAAAGCTTCAGAGGTGTTTCAGTATCGACTGAGCTTTTTAAAATCTTCTCTGCTTCCTTTGAGGCAAGAATACTTTTATCATTAAAACGTACGTAGACTTTTCCGTTCTCGTTTTCATCTTCGGAAATAATTTTATGCGGCTTGTATCTGCTTTCAGGGATTTTAACAACAAGGATGTCTTTATTTTTTATATAAAGAACTTCTGATTCGAAATTTATTTCCGGTTCACAATAGAATTTAGCGGTGGTTGAGATGAGTTCCATCTCTTCCTTCTCGCTTTCTATTCCATAGATAGTTTTGTCGTCATCTACTCCGAAAAGTATAATACCTCCTGAAGTATTTGCAAGTGCGCAAATCTCTTTGGCAACTTTTTCGGGAGTTGTAAATTTTCTTTTGAATTCGGTCTTAAGTCCTTCGCCGGCTTCAATTAATTCATAAAGCTCTACTAGATACATTGTTTAATCTTCTTAGGATTGGTTCCTTATATTTATATTTTTATCGAGATAATCCTGGAGTATGATCTGTGCTGAAATGCTGTCAATCAATGACTTATCCTGCCGTTTGCTTTTTTTCATTGAAGAATTTGCTATATAGCCCGAAGCGATTTTGCTTGTAAATCTTTCATCAAAAATTTCAACAGGTATGTTTTCTTTTTTTAATAAAAAAAAACTTTGAAGGTCAGCGATAAATTTATCGACCTCCAAAGTTTGCAAAGTTTTTTCAGACTTAAGATTTAAAGGATAACCGACGACTATCTTACCTGCGTCTTCTTCCTTTAAAAACTTGTATATATTCTCCAATAATTTAGCGTCATTAAAAATCGCACCTCTTTCGAATGAAAAACGTTGAGTCTCGTCTGATATGGCAAGCCCAACCCTTTTAATACCGAAATCTATTGCGATTACTTTTTTAATAACAGTAAATTTTAATTAATTGTTTCAAAAAATTTGGACAATTAATTACTTTATGAATTTATAATAATGGTAAAAAAAATCAGCTTAACGGATTAGCTATTTTTTCTTTAAGGAAATTCTTAAGAATCTTGCCCGGCTTAAAGTGCATTTTTCTTCTGCCCGGAACAAAAACAAATTCACCTGTTTTCAGATTTCTTGCTTTTGGTTTCGGTTTTGTTTTTTTAACTTCAAAAACACCGAAATCACGAATTTCAATACGGATTGTAGGGTCAGCCATCATAATAAGCTCCCTCATTGAATCGAATAATGAGTCAACGATTAATTTTCTCGTAACTCTTCTTCCGATCAATTTTTCTTCCATTTTTAATTCAACATCTTTTCTGGTAAGTGTCTTTACGCGGTCAATGTTCCTTTTCTTTGTTTCCTTGATCTCAATGTAAGTCTCTTGTGCCATTTTTTTCTCCTATTGTTTGGTTGTATCTTTTTAAATATAAAAAAGATGAATAAAGTATTAATGCTGTCGAAACAAGCATTAAATAATATTGGATAGTATATAGGGCAGATAAATTAAGAGTCGAAATTAAAATTACTAAGCCAATACTAAATACGGCAATTTTGCCCGGATAGTTTGACATTAGAGTAATCTTTTTTCGGCCTTTCAATATCAATCCGAAAATTAGGATTAAGATATCTCTTAATACTACAATCAAAACAAACCATAATGGTATTTTGTTTAGTATCAAAAGAATCAATACAAGAGTTACAACTGATATTTTATCTGCCAGTGGATCGATTATTTTCCCTAGCTCTGTAACCTGATTTAGCTTTCTCGCCAAAAAGCCGTCTAATAAATCGGTTGCATACATACTTAATAATATAGCTATTATCAAGCCTCTGCTTCCTTCATTATCGTTAATCAACAGATAACTTAGGGGAAATAAAAGAATTATTCTAAAAATAGATAAAAAATTTGAAATATAAAATAATTCTTTTAGCATCTATCCACAAGTAAAATTAACATTTTTTTTAAACAAAATGAATATATAAATTTATTTACTTACTTATTGGTTAAACTTATAATATTTGATAATACCAATCAACTATTAACTGTTTTATTATTTTATACCAATCTAACTATCATTTTACAAAGATAAAAAGTATAAATTTTGAGTTAAATTTCTTTATACTCTTATTAAATTTAAGCAGTGGTTTTATTAAATATTATTTAATATGAGTAAATTAATCGGTTGTCAACAGTGTCATATTTTAAATGGGAATACTTAATTTTAGTTAAGCATTTTTCCTTTTATACTATTTGATTATTTTGTTTTCTTATGGAAAAATGTCTAAACTGCGGAACACCATTGCAAGGAAAATATTGTTATAATTGCGGACAGGAAAAAATATCCAAAAGATTGTCCGTAAAATCAATGCTGCACGATTTTTTTCACAGCTCTTTTCATTGGGAATCTGCAATTCTTAACACAATAAAAGAATTATTTTTTTCTCCCGGTAAATTTATTAGTCAGTATCTCGAAGGGAAAAGAAAGTCTTACGCAAAGCCGGTTACTTTTTTTATACTGATGCTTTCTGTTTACGTTATAATTTTTCATTTGTTGAGCGAAGATTATTTTAGTTATCTGAATCAGGCTTTAACAGGAAATAAATCAGATAAAATAATTTTTAAAAATGTAACTCTGGCTGAGCTGCAGCACATGATTTCAAATAAGATGAATTATCTTATGTTCATCTTACCTCCTGCATTTGCTTTTTTCTTCAGGATATTTTTCAGAAAAACAAAAATAAATTTTGCAGAAGCGCTTGCCTTTTCTTTTTACGTTATAGGTTTCGGTTTACTTATTTCTTCTATTTTTACTTTAACAGGATATATTGATATAAAAATATTAAATTTTAGATTTTTCTTAACGTATGCTTATTACATTTATGCAATGGTGCAGTTCTCACAATCGAAATTTCTTGCAGGAATATTTAAATCCATAATTTCATTATTATTGACTTATACAGTATTCATAGTTACCGTAACAGCAATGATTATTGTATATCTGTTTTTCATACGTTGATTTTAAATTAGTTTTTCCGGGTTTAACTTGTAAAATAAACTAAACAATTAGCTCAACATTTAATCTTCAATTTTAGTATTTTTACCAAACAAAAAAATGGATAGAATTTATTTCGATAACGCAGCAACTACTCCCGTTGCTCCTGAAGTATTTGAAGCAATGCTTCCTTATATACAGTTTCAATTCGGGAATGCATCTTCAGTGCATCATTTTGGTAAGGGAGTAAAAGTCATTCTGGAAGACACCCGCGACTTAGTTGCAGATTTCTTAAAATGCAAACCTAAGGAAATTTTATTCACTTCCGGCGGAACTGAGTCTGATAACTTTGCAATTAAAGGAACGACATTCCATTTTTTAAACTCAGGTAAGAACCATATTATTACTACATCTATAGAGCACTCTGCTTTAAACGAGAGTGTAAAATATCTTACTGAAAGATTCGGGACTGAAGTTACATTCATCAGACCTGAAAGAGACGGCTCAATTGACCCGCAAAAAGTATTAGCGGCAATTACTCCTAAGACGCATCTCATTACAATGATGCATGCCAACAATGAGCTTGGTGTAGTGAACGACATAAAAACAATAGCAGATAATACTAGCCGGCACGAAATAGTTTTTCATGCTGATACAGTTCAATCAATCGGAAAGACACCATTTAATACAAAAGATTTTAATGTCAATATTGCCTGCATGAGCGGACATAAAATCTACGGTCCTAAAGGCATAGGAGTAATGTATATAAAAGACGGTACTCCGATAGATAAACTTATTCACGGCGGCAAGCAGGAACGTAATATGCGCGGCGGAACGGAAAACATTGCAGGAATTGTCGGCTTAAAAAAAGCTTTGGAAATTCTTATGTCACGCATGGATGAAGATTTAATTCACTATAAAGAATTAAAAAATTATTTCAGGGCAAGACTAAAAGAATTTTTCCCTGAAGGAGTTCTTATAAACGGCGATACACCAACTACACTCGATAATATTATAAACATTTCATTCGACCAAAATTATTACGATGTTGATTCTGAAACTCTGCTCATAAATCTTGATTTAAAAGGAACAGCATGTTCAAGCGGTTCAGCTTGTACATCGGGTTCTCCTCAGCCGTCAAGAATTTTAATGGAGCTTGGGCTTGATGCACAAACAGCATTATGCTCTGTAAGAGTTTCCTTCGGAAGAGACAATACAACTGCTGAAATTGATAAGTTTTTTGAGATAGTAAGAAATATTGCAAAGAAGAGAACTGTGAATTAACACTGCTAATTAAACGCAGAGAACGCAAAGTTCATCGCAAAGATCGCTGAGAATAAAAAATACACATTAATTCTTTACGAACTTCGCGTAATAATCTTAGCGTGCTTTGCGTTTAATTTTAAAAGTAATAATTAATTAACTTTTTTCGATTCGATTTCTTCCTCAGTAAAAGGCTGGCGCTTTTTTGTTTTTTTGAATTGATTAAAAACTCCTCTGAAAATTCCTGTGCTCAGATAAAAGAGACAGAACAGAAATAATCCTTCCCCTCTTGTTACAATACAAATTATAACTCCTAAAAAGAGGAAGATAAACTTTACAGGATATTTTTTTATTGTTGCAGGTGAAATCTTAGGAATGGAATCATACCTGAATTTGCTTACCATTAAAATCGGCAGCAATACTGCAAGACCGATTATGAACTTCTCGCTTAAAGCAAATCCGAATAATTTATTGTGATAGAAATAAACGTATGAGCAAATCGTCATTGCAGCCATTGGCACCGGGACGCCGCTGAAATAATCTTTATCGAATCCTACAAGCTGAACATTAAATCTGGCTAATCTTATTGCTGCAAATAAAAGAATAAGAGAAGCAGCAAAGACGCCGATATCACCGTGGTCTTTGAAATATATATTGTAGATCATGAATGACGGCGCTGCTCCGAATGAAACAACATCGGAAAGTGAATCAAGCTCAACACCAAACTTGCTTGCAGACTTTGTAAGCCTTGCTGCCAGGCCGTCAACAGCATCGAACAATGCAGCATATACAATAAAAAGAATTGCCTTGTCGTAGTTTCCCTGGGCAGAGCTTATGATGGACATAAAACCGCAGAAGGCATTCAGAATTGTGAACAAACTCGGTATGAAATTGCGCGGAATGTTAATCATTCAATCTCATCTTTAATACAATAACAAACATATTTGATATATTGTTTTCCATTACTTATTAACAGCCACTACAGTTTCGCCGCCTTTAACTATATCGTTTATTTTTACTTTTATCTCAGTATCAGGTTTTAATAAGATATCAACACGTGAACCGAATTTAATCATTCCGAAACGCTCACCTGCTTTTACTACAGAACCCTCATCTAAATCACATACAATTCTTCTTGCAACAAATCCTGCAATTTGTTTGAAAAGAACTTTTCTACCCATTCTATCTTCAATACCGATTTCAGTTCTTTCGTTTCTATCAGATGATTTGTGGTCGAATGCAACTATGTATTCACCTTCGATATAATTATAATATTTTACAGTTCCGTTAGTGGGATTTCTGTTTACGTGCACATTAAGCGGTGAAAGAAATATGCTGATTTGTTTAAGCGGCTCGCCTTTAGCGTACAGGTTATCTTCTTTGTTAATGATATCTTCGACAATAACAATCTTGCCGTCGCCGGGCGCGAGTATCATGCTGTCATCATAACCCTCAGGTATGCTTCTTTCAGGGTCTCTGAAAAAATAAAATGTAAATGACATCAGGAAAATTACAAGAAGAAGCAAGATAACTTTTACTATAAAAACAGGAATGAATAGTGATGCAATAAAAATTAGCGAGCAGATGATAACCATTTTAAGAACAACGTCTCTGCCGTAGTATGTGATTTTAAACAAACTTTAAATTTTAATTATTGGAAATTGAAACTCTTTTATTTATTTCTTCATAGGCTTCTTCTACTTTACCCATATCAAATCTGAATCTGTCCTTATCCATTTTTTCTCCGGAATGAATATCCCACAGGCGGCAAGTATCGGGAGAAATTTCATCAGCAAGAATTACTTCGCCGTTCTCATCCCTGCCAAACTCCAGTTTGAAATCAACTAAGTCGATTCCTCTGTCATACCAGAATTTTCTCATGAGCTCATTTATATGCAATGCCATCGAATGTATTTTATCCATTTCATCTATCGTAGCAAGTTCAAGCAAATGAATATGCTCCAAAGAAAATAGCGGGTCCCCTAAAGCATCATCCTTCAGATAATATTCTACCAATGGGAATTTCAGTTCTTCACCTTCAGTAAAACCAAACTTTTTCACAAGACTTCCTGCGGCTATATTTCTTATTACAACTTCAACCGGAATGATGTGCACACGTTTCACCAGCATTTCATTTTCACTCAGCTTCTTTACAAAATGAGTTTGCACTTCGTGAAAAATCAGATACTCAAAAATACCTGTAGAGATAGAGGTGTTAAGCACACCTTTATTCTTTATCTGATCTTTCTTTAGTCCGTTAAAAGCTGTTGCATCATCCTTAAATTCCTGAACGACAAGTCCGTGCTCATCTGTTGACCAGATGCGCTTTGCCTTGCCTTCGTATAATAACTCTTTTTTCATAATCTTTAACTTGCCTACAAAATTAGGCAAATTTTAGGGATTATACTATGAACTATTTAGTAGTCGATTTAATGCAAAAAGCCCCCGGTATTTCTGCCGGGAGCTTTTAAAATCATTAACATTTCCAACAAGGCCGTTGGGAATGAGATTTAACTTAATTATTATTTATCCAAATCGTCTCTATCACGATTTATTCTTTTCTGTTCATTTCTGCTTTGCTCAATTCTCTCTTCATCAAGTCTGTTTTGTTCAACTCTGTTTCTTTCATGCTTATTCTTTTTACCTCTTGATAACAGATATCCTATTAAACCAAGCAGAGCTGCTACTGCTAAAATAATCCATAATGTATTATTTGATTTCGGCTCAGTTGTTTTTTTAGCAAGTCCCTTCACAACTATAAATTTATTTATCGCAGTTACATCCTGCGATGCGCCGTCTTTACTTATTTTCTTATAGGTAACATTCAGTCTTAATCTTGTATCGCCTTCGGCATTAGGGCGTAAATTCCATTCCCATCTTGAGGTGCCGTTATCGCTTAATGTTTTTGTTTTATCCGAGCGTGATGTTATCGCAAAGTTATCTGCGCCTCCGTTTCTGGTAAGCTCAATACTTACCTGTGTGCCCGGTGTTACTCCCGGTGTACCGGCTAACGAAGTTATTATAATCGAATCGAGCGTTGTATTGTTCCCTGCGTTCAGATTTCCGAATTTCACAGTGTTATCTTTTGTGATCTCAACATAAGCTAGAAATTCATTACCGACTGAAAGCGTATCAGGAAAATATGAGAGCATTAAACTCTTATGTTCAATTTCAGTACTCGTCATCTTTGCAACAGGTTCTTCATTTGCTTTACCTGTATTTCTTGGAGTGCTGGGATTATTCGGGACTACAACAGGCGGAGTTTTAGGATTCACTTCAAGATTCCAAGCCGTCAGCTTCTGCTGCATAGCGCTTAGCCTTCCTGCAAACTCAGACAGTTTACTTACCCGGCTTCCTCTCAGTCCGTCAAAACTGCTTTTAGCATCGGCATAATTACCCCGTTTGCTTGCTACCATCTTTTCAACGGATTCAAATCTTTTTCTGAAGTCGGCAATCTCTGATTTTGAAATCGAGTCCTGTGAAATGCCTTCAGTTACATTTATTGTAAGTGGTTTATTAAAAATTTCATTGTGAGAAAAGGCTGATTGCGATACAACGCAGATAAAAAGCGCAAGTAAAAAATATCTTAAAGTTTTGAAGTGCTGCATAGTTTAGTGTTTAATTTTGAAAAGAACATACTCCTTCATTATTCAATTGAGCAATATGTAGTCCATATTTTCAACTTAGAATAGCCCAAAAAGTTCTGTATTGGGTTTTTCAGAAATTAAACATTGACATAGTTGTCATAATACAGTTTTTAAGCAGCACTTTTTGTCATCCCGCACTTGAAGGGCTGAAAGTTCGCCTTGGCGAAATCCAATCATTGTCACATTATTGTCACATTTTATTTTTGCACTATACGCTCCTTATATAAAGTAACATTATTGTAACATTCTATCAGTAACCCCATCCTTTAGGATGGGGTTTACAAAATTAGAAACGTGCCCTTTAGGGCAAAACATATTTTCTTTTGTTAACCACCCCCTGCCCCCTCCTTATTAAGGAGGGGGTATTTCATGGTACAACTTTAACCACGGCTTAAAAGCCGTGGCAATTGACATCAATTACGCCAAAATTTTTTCAATCTTGCTGAATTTTTGACGGGTTTTGGAAAAATTAGTGTTGTTAAAACAATACAGGGGGTTTTGGAAATTCGTCATTTGTATTCCTACCTTTTATGAAACTTCGTTTCATCGCTCTTTTTGTCTTGATACAAAAAGAGCCAAAAAAATCAAGACCTAGTAAAAATTTGCTAAAAATTCTTACGAAAAAACGGCTCGAAAAGAACTCGCTTCGCTCAAACAGCTTTTCTCGCTTTTCGTTTTTTCTTAGAATTTTCCGGGCGCAAATTTTTAATGGTCTGATTGTATATTCTACGCACGGCTTCCCCCTCCTTAATAAGGAGGGGGAGGGGGCGGATATCTTTATTTTAAAAATCCTTTTCTAAAAAATTTTTCAATCTTGATGGATTTTTGACGGGTTTTGAAAAAATTAGTGTTGTTAAAACAATACAGGGGTTTTGGAAATCCGTCATTCTGTACTCTTTCCCAATCCGCCGTGGCGGACTGTTTGAGAAAGCATTGTCCGCGAAATTCTGTTTCGCTGTCAAACAGAGTTTGACTTCCTAGTTCCGTCCCAAACCGGTCCGCCGCCGCGGATTGGGACGGAGAACAAGCAGGAAAACTTGTCCCGGATTTTGCCTGCGCAAAATAATTATAAGTGAGAAAATTATAAACATATTCCTGCCCATTAGTACTAATAGGTAAAAATATTTTTATTTTGCTTGACAGATGATGGCTAGAATGAGATTTGTTCAAAAGGGTTGTTGGTAGGGAAAAGGAGGATTGGTAAATTTGATTTACTGAGTTGTCATAGGAGAATATATGATGAGAATATTAATAGAGAAAAAAATTAGGTTTATTCATCTTTAAATACCAAGGTAGCTTCATGTTTTTTTTTACTCTCATTATATTTATAGTAAATTTCTTCTAACCCACCAAAATGTCTAAGCTCCTCATCGGTAAATTCATACTTATCTTTAAAAGTAACTATTAATTGTCCTTCGAAATAATACGGCCTTAAATCTTCCACTATATCTTTACGTTGTTTTAAGAAAATTTCTGATAGCTCAACATTCAATACCAATTTAGATTTTTTGTTTTTCATATTTATTATAAGGACTTTTCTTTTATTTCAAAATTATAATCTCTTGGTCCCGCTTCTGTAAACACTCTAATTGTTACAATATTTTCAGATTCGGTAGAATTAAATTTGTTACCCATGCCAAATAACCTAACGTAAGACGTTAAATAGTATCCTGGAAAAAGTGTATCATATGAAGGAAGCATATGCAAGTAATTCCCATCACCTAATTCAACGGTTTTTATAAAATCCTTTACAGTTCCATGATTAAAATGTTTACAAATTATTCCAACTCGAAATTCTCCAGGCTTGTATGTTGTAAAAGAAGAATTGTGTATCGCTAATTGAAACTCAAGGTTATAAGAATATTCATGAATGACTTTCTCTTTATCTAAATTTTTATTGTTTATTAAAACCTCAATTCCCGTCTTATAAGTTTCACTTGTTACTTCTCTTTCCTTAAAACCAATTAAGCGCTTTGTTAATTCTTCCTTAATATATTCAATGCTTGTTCCATAAATAATATGAGGAAATTGCTTCATGTCAAAAGGAATATCATCAGCATTTTGTGTTAGCAATATTGTGGGTTTGTTGAGAGCATGTGCATAGCCAACTTCATAGAGTACATTTGGATTTCTTCCGGTCATATCTGCAATTATGACATCTGCTTTTGATATTTGATTATATATTCTATCTAATATTGAACCTTCGAAAAAAATTTGTTCATCTACTCTTTCACAATAAACACCTGCATCTTCGCAACTACCTTTTATACCAAATTTATAAATATCGTTAAAATCCTTATCGAAAGGCATTAACACAAAACAAAAGAATTTAGGGGAAGTGGTTTCCATATATTATTCTTATTAATTTTTACTCAATTTTATACTCATAATAATCACTTAGATTTTTTTCATTAGATTTGACAATTATTTCTTTTAATTTTAATCTTTCTATAATTAAATCTGAAACTAATTGAGCAATTTCCAAAGTTATTTCTCCAACTATTGGGAAAAAATTAATAGATTGGGATGAATTATTTTTAAAATGTTTATATCTATCTTTACAGTAGTTTTGAAATTCAAGATTCTCCCATAAGTATTTTTCATCGAATTCATTCAATCTTTTTAATCTCATGTATCTAGAAATTAAACTATACTGATTAATTAAAAAATCAATTAAATCATCTCTGCAAAATCTTACATTAACATAACCATTTTTTTCATCAATTTTGTGTTTTTCAAACATTACTATCTTCCATTTGATAAAATGAGAAAAAATATTATTCTGAGTTGATTCAAGTTTATAGCTGCTTTTTATTTCATTATCTCTTTTTTCTGTAACTTTAACTTTTATCCATATCATACTTGTAATAAATAAACTAAAAAACCAAAAAAAAACAAATATATAAGAATTTTCTGAGTTTTTAAAAATACTAGATAACACCGGATGCTCTTTTACAGTAGTAGGGAACAACCACATCGCTGTCAGTATTCCAGTTAGAACCAAACTAGTAATTTTGGGGACAGAGTAACTTTTGTGAAATATTTTTATACTTTCTTGAATCTTTCCTGTCAAAACCACTTCTTTTTTTTCTATTAAATCTTCTTTAGTTTTTTCTTCCTTGACTAAAGTTAGGGTTTTAACAATTTCTACCAAAGCTGTGATTTCATCTTTTGTTGTAAGAGAATTAACATTCTTATTTTCATCCAAAAAATCTAATGCAGACCGAATTTCATAATAAAGTTTCTCCTCTCTTGCATTCTTAAATTTATCACTTTGATTTGAATCAGGGTGTAATGGTTTTAGAAGAACTTTTAACTCTTTTTCAATGTCTTCAACGCTATTTGTTGAAAGTTTAAAATATTCTATTATATCATTAAGACAATTAAATTTCATATCAATATATTTTTATTGAATATACCCATTCTCTTTTGTTTTCTCAACCTCATAACCTACTTACAAATTTTCCTAGCCCAGAAGCAAGTATTTCAATTTCAAAATAGTAATATACACTCTGTATAATATATTACACATTCTGCATTGAACTTCTTTGCCCCTATCTGTAATTTTAATCCCTTAATAAATAACCATTACAAAAGACAACTTTAATGATGAAAGACAACGATTTTGATAACGACTCATTAAATGAGCAAACGATGGAAGAAACCGACGATAGTAACGTGCAGGACTCTCCCAATACAAGCTTTCAAACCAGCACTTCAAACGAAAAGGACAACCTTTCGCTTATTCCCGAAACGCTTCCCGTACTCCCTTTAAAGGATATAGTCGTTTTTCCGTATATGATTTTCCCTATACTTGCAGGGCGCGACTCCACTATAAAAGCGATTAACTTTTCGCTGGAGTCTCATAAATACATTCTGCTTGTTACGCAGGTAGATGAAAAAATAGAGGAGCCGACTTTTGAAAATCTTTACAAGACGGGAACAGTCGCGAAAATATTACAGGTGCTGCGCCTGCCAAACGGACTTATAAAAGTGCTTGTTGACGGCATCGCTCCGGCAGCAATAGAGAAGTTCTCCAATGCAGAGTATATCTCCGCAAGCGTAACTGTAAAGATGACGGAGTACACTGAAGATAACGAGCTTACCGCTCTTGTGCGCCGCGCAGCAACGCTGTTTCATCAGTACGTGCAGTCGAACAGGAACCTGCCGCAGGAATCTACTATTGCCTTCGATAACATAAAGGAAGCGGACAGAAAGCTTTACTACATTGCCTCGGCAATAAATATCGATACTCAGAAGAAGCAGCAGATACTTGAAATAGAAGATTTGCATAAGCAGTACTTTGAGATTATTTATATGATGAGCTCGGAGATGGAAATTATGAACGTGGAAAAAGATATCGACTCGAAGATATACAACGCCATGCAGAAGAATCAGAGGAAATTCATTGTTCAGGAGCAGATAAGGATTTTACAGGATGAGCTTGGCAGCGAAACGGAGACTGACCCGGAAATGATAAAGCTGAAGGACGATCTGGAGAAATCGGGTATATACGGCACTGCCAAAGAAAAGGCGATGGAGGAATTTGCAAAGCTGAAGAAGATTCCGCAGATGTCACCGGATTTTTCAGTGATAAGAAATTATTTAGACTGGATGGCATCGGTGCCGTGGGTGCAGAAGACTGACGATAACTTTGACCTGGACAATGCAAAGAAAATTTTAGATGAAGACCATTACGGACTTGATAAGCCGAAGGACAGAGTGCTTGACCTTCTTGCAGTGCTGAAGCAGTTAAGAGATAAAAATATTATCAAGCCGCCTAAGGGGCAGATATTGTGTTTTGTAGGACCTCCGGGAGTCGGGAAGACTTCATTGGGCCGCTCAATTGCGCGCGCGCTTAACAGAAAGTTTGTTAGAATTTCCGTCGGCGGCGTGAGAGATGAAGCTGAGATTCGCGGACACAGAAGAACATACATCGGCGCATTGCCGGGAAAAATAATTCAGGCGATGAAGAAGGCAGGAACGATAAATCCTGTAATCTTAATTGACGAGATTGATAAAATGAGCAGTGATTTCCGCGGCGACCCGTCATCGGCTATGTTGGAGGTACTGGACCCGGAACAGAATCAGACGTTCAATGACCACTACTTAGACGTTGATTACGATTTATCACAGGTGCTTTTTATCACTACGGCAAATGTGCAGTATCAGATTCCGCTGCCTTTACAGGACAGAATGGAAACTATCGAGATGCGAAGTTATTTAGACTTCGAAAAACTTCAGATTGCAAAGAGACATATAATAACAAAGGAAATTGCCGAGCACGGGCTTGAGCCGAAGCAGGTTGAATTCCCCGATGAAATGATATTAAGAGTGATAAGAGATTATACAAGAGAAGCAGGCGTAAGAAATCTTGAGCGGGAGCTATCTACAATAATAAGAAAAGTTACGCGTAAAGTTGTAACGCAAAGACAGTTAAATAAAAAAGAAAACAATAAACCTGTAAAGATTACAGATGAACTCGTAACGGAATATCTGGGAGTGCCTAAGTATAGAAATAAAGCGCAGGATGAAAAAATAAAAAACAGAATCGGAAGCATTACGGGGCTTGCATGGACATCAGTCGGCGGTGATGTATTGTACATCGACGTAACAGTTATGAAGGGAACGCCGTCTAAGCTTACTCTTACCGGGCAGCTTGGTGACGTAATGAAGGAATCGGTAAGCGCAGGATTTTCATATATAAAAGCCAATGCAGCAAAGTTTAAAATCCCTGCAACTTGGTTCAAAGATAAAGAGATACATATTCACTTGCCGGAGGGCGCAATTCCGAAGGACGGGCCATCGGCAGGTATTACAATGATAATGGCAATGCTTTCTGCTATCACAAAAATGCCGGCAAAGACTGACGTTGCTATGACGGGTGAGATTACACTGAGAGGCAACGTGCTTGCAATCGGCGGACTGAATGAAAAATTACTGGCGGCATTGAGAAGCGGAATAAAAACGGTATTGATTCCGAAAGAAAATGAGAAAGATTTAGTGGAAATTTCAGATGAGATAAAATCAAAGCTGACGATTATTCCTGTTGAGAAAGTGGAAGAGGGATTTAAGTATGTATTTGGAACGAGTAAAATACAATTTAAGAAATGATTTTGAATTAAAGAATTAAGATATAAGATTTAAGAATTTTTGAATTGAGTTGTCTTCCCGGGCTTGACCCGGGATCCAATCATAATATTTCCGATTTCTATTCATGAAAATAAAAATTGCAATTTTACTACTACTTCCCTCTTTGTTGTTTGCGCAGAATGATGTTAAAAAAAACGTGCAGGTGAATAAGTCATCATCCTATTTTGAGCCGGAGGAAATGACGATTGCAATAAATCCGGTAAATCCGAATAACTTTATTGCCGGAGCGAACTTAGACTGGTTTTATTACTCATTCGATAAAGGCAAGACATGGACTGAAGGCAAAATGCCGGGACCTGTTATCTATGGCGACCCTATGGTTTACTTCGATATGCTGGGCAATGCGTACTACTGCCATTTGGGACCGTTTGGCAATACAGGGATTTTAATAGCGCGTTCATCCGATGGCGGAAAGACATGGAGCGAAAGCAAAAAAATTTACGGCAATAACGGAAGTGTTCCGTTCATGGATAAGGAATGGCTTACCTCTGATAGAAGCGATACAAAATATAAAAATAATTTATATATCTCCTGGACGCAGTTTGATAAATACGGAAGCAGTAACCCGAAAGACTCATCAAGAATATTA
Source organism: uncultured Ignavibacteria bacterium (assembly GCA_937974175.1). Lineage (GTDB taxonomy): Bacteria > Bacteroidota > Ignavibacteria > Tepidaquicellales > Tepidaquicellaceae > JAFDZO01. Next base: position 3,557 of record CALJIG010000033.1, on the reverse strand, counting down.
TTCTCACGTTCGACTGACCATGGAGTAAGTTTTTCTTCACCGCTTATAATTTCAAATTTTCCCGGAGATTCGAAAGACGGTGACTCAACTGTTGAAGGAGCAGTGCCATGTGTAAGTCCCGAAGGAAATGTTTACGTAGCATGGAGCGGGCCGCAGGGAATTGTTTTCACAAAATCCACTGACGGCGGTTTATCATTTCCGCCGGAAAAATTTGTAGTTAAGCAGGCGGGCGGATGGACATACGAAGTGCCGGGAATATACAGAAGCAACGGACTGCCGTTCACTGACTGCGATATTTCAGAGAGTCCCTACAGAGGTACAATTTATATAAATTATTCCGACAGTACTAACGGCGACCATGATATTTTTATAGTGAAGTCAACCGATGAAGGTGAGACATGGAGCGCCCCAATAAGAGTAAATGATGATGCATTAGGCAACGGCAAAGAGCAGTTCATGAGTCACTTCAGCGTTGATCCTGTTACAGGAGTAATCAACGTTTTATTTTACGATAGAAGAAATTATGACGACAGAAAGACGGATGTTTATATGGCAAGAAGTACTGACGGCGGAGCAACATTTGAAAATACAAAAGTGAGTGATACACCTTTCACACCGGTTAAATCAATTTTCTTCGGTGATTATATCGGAATTAATTCCTATAATAATCTTGTAACGTGCCTTTGGATGAAGCTTGACGGCACGCAGCTATCGGTTCAGAATTTTACAAAACAATTTTAATCTTTATTTAATAATACAATATTACATTGTCAGAGAGCAAAGGATATCAGGTATCGGCAAGGAAGTACAGACCGCAAAGATTCGACGAAGTTTCTTCACAGGAATTTGTAACGGATACACTTAAGAATGCAATCCTCGCAGAGAAGATTGCTCATGCATATATTTTAAGCGGACCGCGTGGCGTAGGTAAAACTACTATAGCAAGAATTTTTGCGAAGGCGCTTAACTGCAAAAATTTACAGAACGGTGAGCCGTGCAACGTTTGCGATAGCTGTGTTGAAATTACAAAAGGAACTCATCCCGATGTATTCGAGCTTGATGCTGCATCAAACAGAGGTATAGATGACGTTCGCGCAATTCAGGATGCTGCGAAGTTTTATCCCATCAAAGGAAAGAAAAAATTCTTTATAGTCGATGAAGTTCACATGCTCACAGGGGCAGCATTCAATGCAATGCTGAAAATTCTCGAAGAGCCGCCGGAGTATCTTGTGTTCATTTTAGCGACTACAAATCCTGAGAAAGTCCCGCAGACAATATTAAGCCGCTGCCAGAGATTTATCCTGAAGCGAATTAAAATCGATGAGATAATGGGCAACATAAAAGAGATTGCCAAGGAAGAGAAAATAAAAATTGATGAAGAGTCTTTATTTTTAATTGCAAAGTTAGGTGACGGCGCGCTGAGAGATTCACAGGGAATTTTTGATATGGCTGTTTCTTTCTGCGGAGAGAATATCAAGTTTGAAGAGCTAAATAAATTTTTAAACCTCCCCGATAAAGAAACCTTTTTTAAAATTTCAGATTTTATTCACGAAGGAAATTCAAAAGAAATTATTTCTTTGTTCAATTCTTTAATTGACCAGGGATTCGATCTGCAGACATTCTTTAACGGACTAATCGAACATCTTAGAAATTTATTAATCATTACATCTACAAGCAACGTTGAGCTGCTGAGTGAATCAGATGTGATAAGAAGCCGCTACCTTGAAACCTCAAAAAAATATACTGAAGGACAGGTGTTAAGACTTCTTAAAATTTTATTTGAGAGCGAAGGAAGATTTAAATTTTCCGGTAATCAGAAATTATTACTTGAATCTATTTTGATAGAGCTTTGCAGAGTGAATGCAGAGGTGAAAGACTTATCGGAAATGATTGCAGTAGTAAATTCTTTGAAGAACAGAAGCGGTGAAGCAAAACCGGTGAAGCAAAATTTCAGGATTACGCAGTCAGTAGTAGAAGTTGACAAAGCAATTGCGAAGGAAGAGAGTAAGAAAGAAGATGTAAAGAAGACTTTAGCAGAAATGATAAAAGAAATGTTCGATGCAGAAGATTATGAAATTCCCGGACAAATTAACAAGTAAAGTTCTTAACCACAGAGGTCACAGATTTTTTTACACAGAGAACACAGAGTTAATGAATTTTAGTTTTTTAAATTTTAGGTTGTTTGTCATTTCATACTCTGAGTTTTTCTATTTTGCTGAAGAATAGCGGATTTAAATTCTGATAAAATTGCCACGGCTTTCAAGCCGTGGAGAAAAAACTGAGTAAGTAATTTGGCTTTAGCCAAATCGTTAATTGCCCAAAGGGCATTGGTGGTCTGTTAACTTAGTATCCACGCCTTAAAAGGCATGGCAATTTAAATTATAAAATTAGAACACTCCATTTATAAACAATCAATGAAAGATAAAAAATACTACTCCATTAAGAAAAATTTTCTGGCGATAGAGGAGCAATACTCAGATTACAAAAATTCAAAAATTGCAATCCTGCCCGTGCCTTATGAAGTAACAACTTCCTATGGTAAAGGAACTGCAAAAGGTCCAATGGCAATTTTAAAGGCTTCTCATTACGTGGAATTTTTTGATGAGGAGTTGAACCGTGAGCTATGTTTTGAAAAAGGAATCTGCTCTGTGAAGCAATTGGATATGACGGATAAACGCGGAAGCGCAGCTCTTGAGTATATTCAGAAGCATGTAGCTCAGTTAATTGCGGATGATAAGTTTGTTGTAACGCTTGGCGGTGAGCATACAATTTCTACTGCCCCGATAAAAGCGCACTTCGATAAATATCCCGATATGACTGTCCTTCATTTTGATGCGCATTCAGATTTGAGAGAAGAATACGAAGGAACGAAGTTCTCCCATGCTTGTTTTGCAAAAAGAGTGTCTGAGTTTACAACAAATATTACACAGGTTGGTATTCGCGCTCAAAGTATTGAAGAGTTTTCATACATTAAAGAAAAAGATATTAAAACTTTTTATGCCTATGAAATCCGCAACGGAAGATATGGTGTTGACTGGCAGAACATGGTTCTTTCAACTTTAAGTGATAACGTTTACATAACATTTGATGTAGATTATTTTGATCCTTCGATAATGCCATCGACCGGAACTCCCGAGCCTAACGGTTTATACTGGGCTGAGACAATGAATTTATTAAAACGTTTAGGTGAAACAAAAAACGTTGTAGGGTTTGATGTAGTAGAGCTTGCTCCGAGAAAAGATTTTACATATCCTGATTTCATGACTGCAAAACTTATTTATAAAATGTTGAATTACTTTATTAAATAAATTTTTCTGAGTAAAATTTAACCACAGAGGACACAGATTAATAACACAGAGAGCACAAAGAAAAGCAAAAGAATATTGAGATTTAAAAATTGTTAATAAGTGTTATTAAAAAGAATTAATTCTTATTATATAAACTCTGTGTTCTCTGTGTAAAATCTCTGTGCACTCTGTGGTTAAACAAAAAAATTATATGACCGTACTTGCTAAAAACAAAAAAAAAAAATACGCTCTTGTTGTAAACAAGAAACT
>CALJIG010000032.1 GCA_937974175.1 uncultured Ignavibacteria bacterium | reverse complement strand
TTTTCCATTTTGGCTAATCCCTGCTTTTGATGTTTCGCTTTGAAGAGTTTTATTAATATATCGGCAAATTTCAATTTTTGTTCTTTATCTTTGATTCTCACATTATTTGCCAAAAAATGGTTATATGAATCAACTGCATAATATAAATCATCAATATAATCCAGTTCGTAAAATAGAGCAAGTTTAAGTTTGTATAGATTATTCTTTTCACTCAGGCTTGGGTTTGCAATCAGATTGATAAGAGAAAGTGATTTTGCAAAATCCTTCTTTTTAAAATTAATAAATGCATCTGCATAAATTCCGGCTCTTTGCTGTAAATTTCTCTTAACAAGCGGTAGATATTTATCAGAAAATTCCTGTACTTCTTTCGGAGAGTGAAGTCCGAATTTTATCTTTATAATAGACGTAAACAAAATATCTTCAAGCGCTTCCTTATCACTAAAAGAAAATATTTTTCTTTCAAAAATATAATCTATCAATGAGTTAAGCGACTCTGCGAATAAAGGAAAGTCTTTTGTACTCATAAGTTTTGTGCCGCTTCTCATCAAACCAAGAAAATACTGCCATTTCAGATATCTGGAGATCTGCTCAAAGTTCTTCTTGTAAAATTCAATAAGGTCCCAGAAATCTTCAGTTTTTTCGTAAAGGTAAAACCTGCATCGTTTGTAATCGTAAATGGTTTTATTTAATATTCCAGAGCCGTCATCCTCACTCAGTTTAACCAGCTCTTCTATATCTAAACTGTCAACTATCATTTTTAAAAATTCATAATTAACAGGGTACTCCCTGAAGTTACTGTACAGCTGAACTTTGACATTAGTGATAAAATAGGAAAGTGAATACAGGGGGATATGCCTGATGGCTTTAACTGAATTTTCAAGCTTGTTCGCCCTATAATGATTTTCCATTAGAATTCGCTGCAGGTGTATACGTTCCAGTGCAAATACCTCATCAATCCCTTTTTCATTCAGCAGTTTATCGCATTCTTTTATCTCGCTTAAACAATAATTATAGATATTATTTTTCATATAATACCCGGCAAGATTTTTTGAATATTCATATTTATTATTCATTATACCTTCGATCACTGCAAAATTTTTAGCCATAGTTGTCAATTCAGAGAGTCTTACATTAATCTGCGATGATGTTTTTTTTACATCAGAGCTGCCTTTAATTTTCAAGGCTTTAGATATCTTTGAATCTGTAAGTTTATCAGGGGGATATAACGGATGATATTTTTTCAGGTACCGGAACAGCGGTTTCAGGTTTCTGCCTGTATTATGATAGGGTGATATAATAAATTTTTCAAACCGCTTCATCTCATCTTCTGAAAATGTTTTGAGAATTGTAACTAATTTCTGTTCTTTCAAAATTATTTTAATTTTTAGTTAACTTTTCTAAAAGCCATCTTAAATAAATGTTCTCTGTATTCAATGCTTTCAGATCATTCAAAAGAGCAATTCTTCCATTTTCATCTTCAGACTCTTTATACTTCATGTACGACTTAAAATAGTTTAAAACTAACCTGTCATTCTTAATAAAATCTACCGGTATTTCAGAAGAATTGCTTAAAAAATGCCTGAAACTGTCAAGCTCACTGTTAAACAGATCATAATATCCCAGTTCAATCACAACCTGCATTTTTAAGTATTTCATGTCTCTTATCATCATTGGAATGCTGAAGTTTGTCCTGTTTATATGGCTTAAAGTATCTTCATAATTTGTTTTCTGAAACGATATCAGCGCATTACCGTAGTGCTGTAAGTTATCCCTTTCTTCAGGATCGTGATAAATTAAATATTTGGAGTTATACTCTTTTATATCGTCAAATTTATTTTCGGAAGCATATAATCTTATCATATTCCTGTAACTATTGACCACAAACAAATCTTTGTTTTGAGCTTTAACAGATTCATCAAGTAATACATTGTATATTTTACTGAATTCGCTCATGTAATGGTCCCTTTTACGGAGTTCCTGGTAAAAACAGAAATTGCACAGACCGTGCAGGTAATTCTTTTTAATTTCAAAAGAAAGTTTGTCTGAAAATTTTAACACCAACTTTTTGAAAATTTCATATGATTTTTCATCCTTAAAGTCTACCGTGATCCTGTAGAAGTAAAAAAGCATTGTTAACCTGCTTAACTCTTCATCTCCTTCTTTATAAACCTCCTTCAGCAAATTATCAATGTCGGAGATTTCATAAAAGTTCTTGATCAAATCAGATTCAGTGAAATCTTCGTAATAAAATGATTTTATATTCTGCCTGTAATTGATAATTTCAAAAATTGTCATATATATCAGCGCTTCTGTCTTTTCCTGTATGCTTTCAACTATCTTTTTATTCGAAATTTTTGGTTTATGAAAAAAAAATCTGTTTGCTGCTATTGAAGACATATATTTATCTAAAAAATAAGAGCTTTCATCTTTGTATTCTGTTTGTTTATTGAAATGATCTTTTAAAATACTATCCCCCATTTTATATAATTTTCTAAAAGTTAACTCATCCATTAAAGCCGAAAACCTGTAAGTCTCATTTTGTCCCAGATTTTTTATGATTAAATACTCTTCAGTAAGTTTTGTAAATCTGCTTAAAATTACTTTAATATTCTTTGATGAAGTTTTAAGATCATATTTTTTACCCGGATAAAGTTTTCTGAATATTGCTTCGTCAGTCAGTTTCTTTTGTGGGAAATCCGGATGTAGTTTTTTTAAATATGAGTAAATGGGCTTAAAATTTCTGCCGTTATTGTGAAATGGCGAGCTGATGAACTTCTCAAGCCGCTTCATCTCTTCATCTGAAAATGTTCTGAGGATTGTAAATAATTTAGATGTTTTCATCTGCTCTGAATTGAATTTTATGCTATCAGTTCTTCTATCTTTCTTAATAACCAGCCCTTATGTATGAGCTTTCCTCTTGTTGAAATTTCCTTTTTCATCCGGTCCAGATCGATTACTTCTGATTCGTTTTTAAACTTGATCAATTTTATATAATAGTTTAGGAAATCTAAATTATTCTTCTTGAAAAGTGTTGATAAATTCTTATTTTTAGCAAGAAAGTGTTTGTATGTATCAATTAAGGAGTATGCCTGTTCCATCAAACTTAATTCATAATATATTAAAAGCATCCAGTTTTTTGTATCAACTTTTAAATTGAAATAATCATATTTAATATTAGAAAACAGTTTTAACGAATTTTCGTAATTTCCTCTGTTAAAACTAACAACCGCTAAACTGTAGTTATACATATTTTCTCTATACTCCGGGGCAAGTTCCTTGTAATATTTTCTTGTAAAATCTTCAAGCCAGTCATATTCTTTCAGATTCAATGCAGCCATATGAATATTACGGAATTTAAAGATCCTCATGTAGCCTTGTTCGTATTTATGCAGCCCCATACTTAATTCTCTCTTGTATAATTCAAAGATCTCTTTGCTGAAATATTCTCTTTTTTCTTCATCAATGCTGTTATTAAGCCGTTTCCAGCAGCAGCCTTCTAAATCGGTATATAAATCCATTAGTTCTTCGCTGTTAAACAAGTTAAGATTTTTTTCCAATAGATCTTTGAAATTTCTATAAAAGTCATCGTTATTTATATCAAGCTGTGCCTTCATTGAGTTATAGTAAATAGCAATAATGGGATAACTCTCCGGAGAGTTGATCTTGATAAAATCAACAACAGGCTCAAAATTGAAATTATCCATAACAATATTTAACAGGGTTCCTTCGTAATTTGCATTAAATACATATTCATTGGTTTTATAATGCGCCCTAATTTTAAATATCTCGGATAAAAAGAACAGAAGTAAATATTCACCCTGGTTCATCAGCACCTCAGAAGTTTTTTGCTGCTCTTCCCTATCAAGTAAAAAATTACAGTTCTCTTTTTCCAGCTGCATTTTCAATAAAAGCTGTCCTGAATCCGGATCCAAAACCTTAGGTAAGGATTTTTTTATTGCATTATATTGACCGTTATAAATGCTATCGAGTTTTCTGGTATTAAGCATTTTAAGAAATCTTACTTCCGAAAATTTCCTTTCAAAATCGTTCTCATTATTTATGCTTTTCATAAACTCAACGGCCAGGTTTGTTAAATTAGATATCAATACTTTTAAGTAAGCCTTCTTTTCTTTGGTTTTATCTGTCCTGTATAGAAGCTTATGGATCTTGTCCTCGGTTAATTTTGCATTCGGGTATTCAGGATGATATTTCTTCAGTGCTTTAAACAATGGTTTTACATTTTTCCCCGGAATATTATATGGTGAAATGATGAACTTCTCAAACCGCTTCATCTCTTCATCTGAAAATGTTCTGAGGATTGTGAATAATTTAGATGTTTTCATTGACTCCCTTTCCCTGTTTCCGGTGCAAAATATGGTAAAAAAACAACAGTTACAAAACCTATTTAAAGCACTGTTAATATGTATGATATAAACAATGTAGCGGCAACTAACTAAAAGAAACATGGTAATTATTTAAATAAAGTTTCTTTGCAATGTACCTAAATCTAAAGGTAACTTTGCAAGCAACAAGTTAATCAGTGCACAATTAGTGCACAATTGAAAGCAAATATAATGGTACGGGTGATAACTGATTTATGAACGATAATATTCTATAGAACACAAGAACAATAACAGTTTAAACAAACCATGGCAGAATCGGTATAACCTCCTTTTTCTGCAAGCTACCTGAAAATAAATGAATCAAATGAAAGCAATGAAAAAATATATTTTAATAGGGATCATAGTATCCTCTGTATTATTTGTTAAATCTGTGAACTCCCAATTTACAGCTTACAATATAGGAACAACAGCTCAGTTAAACTCTATTTTTTTTATAAATCCAGGTACCGGATTCTGCGCAGGCAATAATTCCGGGATCTATAAATCCACAAATGGTG
>CALJIG010000031.1 GCA_937974175.1 uncultured Ignavibacteria bacterium | reverse complement strand
TTGTTATTTAATATTATATAAAATGCAGGTAAACTAAGCATTATATTTGTGGTATTAAGTACTGTTTGAGCCCCATGCTGATAGGTAAGTATTTTTCATAATAGCTTTAGTGAACATAAAATTCTTTCCTTTCGCTTTTTATTTCCCTTTAGAATGAAATTGAAAATTTCTGCAGTTTAATTCTCCGGTAAGTAAAAAATACAATAAAACCCGAGTATAAACTTGATTATTTCATAATTTAATATTAAGTTCAAAATAGCGCAAGTTTTTCCCAAAAAACTTAAATTCCGGAGGTCAGCTATGAGAGGCTACTCACTTCCACTTCACTGTCAGTTTTTAAAACTGAATACAATCCTATATACATTATTTATTTTTGACAAAGTACTTTATTGTTCTGAACAAGGAATTTTCTCTTGCTATATAGTTGATAGAAATTCATCGGAGTTCAATCTTCCCAGCGGAATATATTTTTATACGCTTAATACAGGGGAGTTTAAAGAAACAAGAAAAATGATTCTAATAAAATAAAATCATAATACTATGAAAAAGTTAATTATAATTTTTATTCAATTGGTCTTTGTTTACGGAATTAATGCACAGGATAATTTTTTTCCGTTAAAAGTAGGAAATAAATTTTACTATAGTGTATCTTCATCGCCGGTACCGTATATCATAGTTAGAATCGAAAAAGATACAATTGCAGAAGGCAGAAAATATTTTTACTGCTCGGGATTCCCAAATTATACTGATGGATGGTGGAGAGTAGATCCTATTACCGGAAGTTTATATATTTTTGATCCAAGTAATTCTGCTTATCCTACTTACTACAAAGAAAAGCTTATCGATAGTTTAAGAGCGGGGCAAGGAATTAATGTAGAAATTTTTGGGATAAACTCTATATCAAAAAGTTTTATTATATCCATATCTATACCCTTTCCGCAAGGAAGAATTGAAATAACTAAAAAATACTCTTCAAAATTCGGACTTTATAATCATAGTTATCATGTGCTAGGTTCATATAATAGAGAACATAAATTAATTGGATGTGTAATTGACGGAATTATGTATGGTGATACTAATACCGTAGGTATAGTAAATTATACAGGGCAAATCCCTGATAAATATTCTCTTTCTCAAAACTATCCCAACCCGTTCAATCCTTCCACAATTATCAATTATCAGTTAACAATTAACAGTTTTGTTACTCTGAAAATTTTTGATTTACTCGGGAAGGAAGTTGCATCACTCGTTAACGAAAAACAAAATGCAGGCAGCTATGCAGTGGATTTCAATTCATCGGATTTCAATCTCCCCAGCGGAATTTATTTTTATACTCTCAATGCAGGGGAATTTAAAGAAACAAGAAAGATGGTTTTGATAAAATAAAAATTAATGTTATGAAAAAGAATATATTTTTAACTTTGGTTTTATTTTTGTTTACGGGCAATCTTTTTGCGCAGAGCGGATGGCAGTGGGTATATCCTTACCCTACAGGAAATACGATTACTCAAGTTGCATTTTATAATTCTAAAATAGGATATGCAGTTGGCGACATATGCTTACTCAAAACAACTAATGGCGGCTTAAACTGGGTGTCTAAAAGTGACGGAGTAACTTCTTATAAAACTTTGGCTATTATAGATTCTAATACAGTAATTACGGCAAGGGACGGAGTTTTTAAAACAACCGATGGGGGGAATAACTGGGTAAATATAAACTCAACGTTTAATGGGGTGTTGCAAATTTCATTTATGAATTCGAACACAGGATTTGCAATATCTTCAGGAGTTTTCTATCACCAGGCATACAGAACAACAAACGGTGGGGTCAATTGGTCTCAAATTACGAACGGAAGTTTACCTCAGGAATATAATAATGTTATATGTACTCCGGAGAATATTGCTTATTTAATTGGCAGAAAATCCACAGGTACTGCTCAATATAATGCAGTTATTTTGAAAACAACTGACAATGGCGAAACATGGTCAGAGAGCTACAGTACACCAAGTTTCAATTCTCAGTATGCAAGCTTTATTAATTCGAATACAGGATATGTTATAATTGGTTTTCAGCCGGATTTCACAATGCTGAAAACAACTAACGGAGGTGTAAATTGGAGCAATACACCGCTTACTAATTGTCCAACTTTTAATAATATAAATTTTTTTGAAGGTGGTACAGGCTATGGTTCACCCGGTTCAGGCATAGGTTTTAGCAAAACTACAAATGAGGGACAAACCTGGACTTCTAGTCCATTACCAACTAATCAAGGTTCAAATTTTTTCAACGGGTATTTATGCTTTTTCAACCGTGATTCCGGGTATGTTGTTGGTACGGACGGATGTATTTTAAAGACTCAGAATGGGGGATTGAATTGGATAAATGAAAATGCTCCTTACGGAGACAGTTCAAATTTTTTCGATATGAAATTTATTAGCAATGATACGGGGTTTATCATTGGTGCTAATGGTTTATTATTAAAAAGTGTTAATGCCGGGGCTAACTGGACATTTTCCAAATTAGGTATATACGGTCTCACATCCATTTTTTTTAATACTCCATGGGGCTATATTGGTGGTGCAGCAGGAAGAGTTTACAGGACCGGAAATTCAGGTTTATCGTGGGATACATTAACAATTGCTTCTCCATATCAACAATTAGTTTCGGGCATTTCTTTTATTAGTTATAATACAGGATTTGCAAGTGTTTCTAATAATATTCTGAAAACAACGGATGCCGGTATTTCCTGGCAATTAAGTCAGGGATTCACGGGGAATATTTTAGGACTACAATTTTTTAATGATTTATTAGTAGGGTATGCATACACCACTAATGGAAATATTACAAATATTCAAAAAACTACAAACGCCGGTGAAAATTGGTTAAATGTTTCTGTAGTTAACCGCGCCACAAATGATTTGAAATTTGTAAATCAAAATACCGGATATATAATAGGTAATAATAATATTTCAAAAACTACAAACGGGGGAATAAATTGGTTTGTATGCTGCAATTTCGGAGGATCATTTATCAATGTTACTTCAACGAATTTGATTTATACAGCCGGGTGCAAATCTACTGACGGCGGTACAACTTGGTTTACTCAAACAGTTCCTTATCATCTGCCGCTTTCATTTTTAAAAAATATAGAATTTATTAATGAAAATACCGGAGTAATTGTAGGTGCTAGTTACAATACTTCTGTAATTATGAGGACAACCGATGGGGGAGGATTTAATTCTATAGTTAATATAGCACCTATTAATAATACTGAAGCTGATAATTTTTTGCTTTCGCAAAACTACCCCAACCCGTTCAATCCATCAACAAAAATAAATTACGAAATAAAATCGTCGGGATTTGTATCACTTAAAGTTTTTGATTTACTCGGGAAGGAAGTTGCTCAGCTTGTAAACGAAAAACAAAACGCCGGCAGCTATGTAGTGGATTTTAATTCCTCGGAATTTAATCTGCCAAGCGGAATATATTTTTATACTCTTAATGCAGGGGAATTTAAAGAAACAAGAAAAATGGTGCTGATAAAATAAAAAATATTGGTATGAAAAAGTTAATAATAATTTTATTTGTGTTGATGATGTCCCAAAACGCTTTTTCACAATGGACCGTCCTATCCCGGCCGGGAGTAAACCATTCAATAATAAAACTTTCCCAGAATAATATTCTTATATTTAATGCGGATAGTTTTATAAAGTCTACTGATGGAGGAATATCATGGGGACTTCCTCAAATTTTACCTTATTCTACAAAAGGTGGAATCAAATTTGTAGATTCATTATACGGCTGGGCACTTGAAGGAGGCAATGGAACAGGTATATTAAGAACAACAAATGGAGGCAATAACTGGCAGAAAGTTGTTCCGCAAAATGTTTTCAATGTCAGCGCTATTTCTTTTATTGATAGAAATAATGGAGTCGGAGTTGGAAGTTCCGGACTTTTATTGAGAACCTCGGATGGAGGTGTTAATTGGTCGGTAACAACTAATACTAATTTAGGACAATGTTTGGGAGTTTGTATGATTGATAATAATAAGGGTTTTGCTTACAGTAATGAGGTCGACTCAATTTTTAAAACTACAAATGGAGGTATTACATGGAAACACATTTTTTTAGCAACACAACATATTGTAGACCAAATGTTGTTTTTAGATCCTTTGAACGGTTATTGCATAAGTATGTATAGTAATATTTTTAAAACTACAGACGGAGGTGAAACATGGATAAATTATTCTTTGCCGTATACCGGTACTAACTACGATGGTTTGTTTTTTATTAATGTTGATAGAGGATTTGCATATGACAGAGGCGGGAAAATATATATGACAACAGACGGAGCGTCAAGCTGGAATTTAGTAAGGCCTGGACCTAATATATCCGGTTTTAATCACTCCAATTCTATATATGACATTTATTTTAAGGATATAAATACCGGATGGGCATTGGGAAATGCAGGCAGAGTTTGGCAAACAACCAATGGAGGTGTAAATTGGTCAAAGAAATTGGAACCACCTGCAAATATTATTTCAACTTTTTTTAAAGGAGAAACAACCGGTTTTATTCTTGCCTCTACAAATGAGTTTTTTGGAAGTGAACTATTGTTTGTTTATAATATTTATAAGACCACAAATAAAGGAGTAAATTGGGTAATTGTTAAATCTTTTTACAACACTGAGTTTACTGATTTCAAAGGAGGCTCTTCCAATAATTTGTTTTTATGCGGAACAGGGGGTAGATTTTATCGCAGTACCGACAATGGAACTTCATGGGATTCGATAGGTTTTGCAAACAATAATAATTTTAGGTCGTTATCATTTATTGATGATAATACAGGTAGTGTATGCGGAGACTCAGGTAAAATTTTAAAGACATCTAACGGAGGTTTGAATTGGACCAATATTCAATATCCATACAGTAATGTTAATCTGAGAAAAGTTCAACAAAAAACTTCCCAAAATATTTTTGTGATGAGTAATACCAATTTTATTTCTATTACTACAAATGGGGGTATAAATTGGAATAATAATTCTTTGCCTTCAGACACTATGACTATCGTTGATTTTAATTTTACTAATAATGGTACAGGATACAGAACGGAGTATGCAATTGAGCCCGGGCATTTCGGTTCGACAGTCACATGGATTGAAAAAACTACAAATGCCGGAGCTTCGTGGGTTTCTAAGGCATATTCATATACAAATCTTTATACCAATATTCTTTTTGGAGAGAATAGTGTAAATGGTTTTCTTTCCTACGGAAATGTGCTTAAAAAGACCACCAATGGAGGGGAAAACTGGTCTGACGAGTCGTTGCCTGTACAAGCATTAATGAGCACGGGATGTTTTGTTAATTCTGATCGTGTTTATTTGGGGTCTTATAATGGTACTTTAGTTACAAATTATCCTCCTTTATCTGTAAGGAATTCAACAACCGAGTTAAATCCAAAGAGTTTTTCTCTTTCACAAAACTACCCCAACCCCTTCAATCCATCAACACGGATTAATTACGAATTACGAAATACGAATTACGTTACACTCAAGGTTTTTGATTTGCTCGGGAAGGAAGTTGCTGTACTTGTCAACGAAAAGCAAAATGCGGGCAGCTATGCAGTGGATTTTAATTCAGCTGAATTTAATCTCCCCAGCGGAATTTATTTTTATACTCTGAATGCAGGAGAGTTTAAAGAGACAAGAAAAATGGTTTTAATTAAATAATAAAATGATTTCTAAAACTAAAATAATACAGCTATGAGAAAACAAAAATTAGTTTTAATATTGGTTATGTTTGTATTTGTAGGCAGTCTATTCGCACAAGGAGGATGGATTGCTCAAAATTCTAATGTTTCATTTGAACTTTTCGACACTAAATTTATAAATACAAGTACAGGAATTATTGTAGGAGATAGCGGTAAAGTTTTGAGAACTACTAATTCAGGTGTTAACTGGATTACTCAAACTATTGGGACAAATAAATCTTTTACTTCTATGTCATTTATAGATGCAAATACCGGCTGGATTGCCGGTTTGGATACGATAGTATATAAAACTACAGATGGTGGACAAAGCTGGATTGGGTTACCTAATAATTATAGATTAATATATCCCGATATAACTTTCACAGATGCTCAAACAGGTTACCTTTATGCAAGGGCTGCTACATCAACACTATTAAAAACTACCAATGGTGGAGTGAACTGGCAGACAGTTTCTATTCCGATACAATCCATTTATGCTGTAAGATTTATTAATTCTCAAACAGGTTGGATGGGAGGAGTGGTAAATTCGCCTGCCCCTAATCCCAGATTTTATACCACAACCAATGGGGGTACCACCTGGACACTTGTAGGAAATTATGATGTGAGAAAAATATGTTTTATTAACGGTCAGACCGGATTTACAGGCAGCACTTCCGAAATACATAAAACTACAAACACCGGCGCAAACTGGTCTTCAACTTCAATTGCTTTGCCAATGTTAAATTTTGATTTTATAAATGATCAAATTGGATGGGGATTAGGAAGTTCAATATATCGAACAAATAATTCTGGAGTTAACTGGGAATTGGAATACACAAGTTCTGTATACCTTAACTCAATTGATTTTGTAAATCAAAGTATAGGATGGGCTGTTGGAAGAAACGGAACAATTTTATATACAACTACAGGAGGGGTTTCTGTTACACAAATATCTACAAACATAGCGGAACAATATTCGCTTAATCAAAACTATCCTAATCCATTCAATCCCAACACAGTTATCCTTTACCAGTTGTCAGTTGCCGGATTTACTACACTGAAAGTTTTTGATTTACTAGGAAAAGAAGTTGCAACGCTGGTAAACGAAAAACAAAACGCAGGCAGCTATGCAGTAGATTTTAATTCAACGGAATTTAATCTGCCAAGCGGAATTTACTTTTATACGCTGAACGCTGGAGAGTTTAAAGAGACAAGGAAAATGGTTTTAATTAAATAAATTTTATATTTATGAAAAAGCAAATATTTTTAATCTTCATTTTATTTTTAATTGCAGAAAGTGCATCAGCTCAAAATTGTATCTCGGATAATTTTCCTTTGAAAATAGGTAACTCGTTTACGTTTAGTTCTACATATATATATCAACTTGGACCAAATTATTCTTATTCAAAATCATATTACAGGACGACTATCACAAAAGATACCGTCATGAACGGACACAAATATTATTTCCTTACTAAATATAGAAGTTTTTCTAATAAGTGGTGGAGACTTGATTCGGCTTCAGGGCGATTATTTATCTATGGTGCTTCATATCAGTGCACTCCGAATTTAAACGAAAAACTAACGGATAGTTTATGCAGCTTAGTTGGCAATACGTTTAAAGGATGCGACGATATTAGTGATTATAGTTGTACAGAAGATGGGTTTTTCACTTTCCTTACGCAATCGGTTCAGGCCAAAAGATTTTTTACAACATATGGATTCGGCAGCAGCTCAACCGGAATTTATTTGAAAGTAGATTCAAAATTCGGACTCGAAACATATTATGTTATTCAAAGCGGTTCTACAGGGGCAACTGCAAAAACAGGTGATACACTGCGGGGAGCTATCATCGACGGGATTTTGTACGGAGATACAAGTACAACTACCACAAGTGTCAGTTTGTTAAATTTATCCGTACCGGAAGCGTACAACCTCTTACAAAATTACCCTAATCCCTTCAATCCGTCTACAAAAATTAATTACGAAATAAAATCTTCGGGATTTGTGAGCTTAAAAATTTTTGATTTGCTCGGGAAGGAAGTTACATCGCTTGTAAACGAAAAACAAAATGCAGGCAGCTATGCAGTTGATTTTAATTCAACTGAATTCAACTTACCAAGCGGAATTTATTTTTATACTCTGAAAGCAGGGGAATTTAAAGAGACGAGAAAAATGGTATTGGTAAAATAAAAAATACGGGTATGAAAAAAATAATTGGAATATTTTTGGTTTTGGTTGCATCGCAAAATATTTTTGCGCAAAGCGGTTGGGTACCAGTTCAACATTCTATAACTCAAAATAAGCTGAATGCGATATACTTTCTTAATCCGTTAACCGGATGGATAGGAGGTCAAAGTATTATTTTGAAAACAACCAATGGTGGAATAAATTGGACGTCGAAAACTATATCAGGATTAATAAATATAATTCATGTGTTTGATAGTTCGAATGTTATTTTTTCTTCAACTGTTACTGGCCCCGGGGGGCAGCCATACGGAGACATTTTTAGATCAACCGATGGCGGTCAAAGTTTTTCTCTTAAATATCAAACAGCTTTCTATGGTATTGGTCAATTGAATTTTCTAAATGATATGACAGGCTGGGCTACAACTTATGATGGACCAATTGCAAAAACTGTAAATGGAGGTTTCTCTTGGTATGTTGATGGAATTACCGGCGGAAGTATAGATTTTTTAGATGTAAATACAGGTTGGCTTCTTAAGTATAATATAACATCCGGTGATACAAAACTGCTTTACACTACAAATAGCGGTTCACAATGGACAACATATAATATGAGCCCTATGTCCGGTAGGATAAATTTTTTAAATGCATTCACTGGATATGTTAATGGAACTGCGGGAATAATTAAGTCAACTAATGGTGGTGTAAACTGGGTTTCAACATATAATTCAGCTCAAGTCTTTAATCTACAATTTATAAATGATAATAGCGGTTGGTTTACAAAGATTTTTCCTGTAGACGGTTCCATAATGCGAACTAAGAATGGCGGTATAACATGGTATAGGGATACTCTTTTAAGTACGAATATGAATTCTATTTTTTTTGTAACACCTTATCTTGGGTGGGCTGTAGGTGATAGTGGGGTAGTTTATAAAACTACATCAGGTGGAAATACATCTGTTATTAATACTTCAGAAATTCCTGATAAATATTCTCTATCACAAAACTACCCCAACCCGTTCAATCCGTCTACAAAAATAAATTACGAAATTAAATCACCGGGATTTGTTTCACTCAAAGTCTTTGATTTGCTCGGGAAGGAAGTTGCAACGCTCGTAAATGAAAAACAAAACGCAGGCAGCTATGCAGTAGATTTTAATTCCTCGGAATTTAATCTCCCCAGCGGAATTTATTTTTATACACTCAACGCAGGGGAGTTTAAAGAAACAAAAAAAATGGTGCTGGTAAAATAAAAAATATGGGTATGAAAAAGTTAATTATAATTCTGTTTGTTTTAATTTTATCTCAAAATGTTTTCGCGCAAAGCTGGCAGAGCACGTTTTTCCGAAATTGTGACAATATACAAACATTGGTTAAGAGAGACAGTCTCAATTATTTCGCGTTTTGTTATAATAGCGATACCTATATGAAAAGTACAGATGCCGGAAACACTTGGATTTCAGATAAAATTTTTTCTTTTGGAGGAAAGTACACTATTTATTCAGGACAATTTGTTACAAATCTTATTGGTTGGTTAGTAGGTTATGATTATTTCACATATCAATCAATTGTGCTAAAGACTAGTAATGGAGGAATTAGCTGGCAGTTACAAAATAATTTAGGACTTGAATACTTAATAGGATTTGGTATTTCTTTCTCAAATGAAGCAACCGGTTGGATAACAGCTGGTTCGGGTAATTTCGGTAAAGTTCTAAAGACTACAAATGGCGGATTAAACTGGCTAAGTCAATCTATGCCGTTTATTGGTCCTATTAAATTTATTAATAGTACCACCGGTTGGATAGCAGGAAGGTACGGATATATTTTTAAAACTACTAATGCAGGAGATAATTGGCTGGTTGATACAACTTTTAAAAGTTTATATATACTAGATATTGCACCGGTAGATGCAAATGAATGCTGGGTGCTTACACAGGACGGCACACCTAATGATCGAATTTACAAAACTACTAATTCAGGCATAAACTGGCAATTGGTAATTACAAATTCAAGTGCTTATAGTAAAATATATAACCTGAATAACAGTTCTACTTTCTTAGTAACGGGAAGCGAAGGAAATTATATAAAGTTGGGAGTTTTTTTAAAAACAACTGATTCAGGAGCAAGCTGGGATACAATACGAACTAACACCATTGCATATTTAAATACATTAATGCCTGGAACTGGAAATATACTCTTTGCTGGAGGAGGAGCAAATTATGGGGAACCAACTCATAATCTAATTTTTAAATCTACTAATTTAGGGAATAGTTGGAGTAGAGTGCACTATAATTATCCTATCCATTTTAATGATATATATTTTAAAAATAAAGAATACGGACTTATTGCTTCTGATTCCGGTATGGTTTTTAGAACCACAAATTCGGGGATAAACTGGGTTTTAATTGAAAATAATATTTCTAATTTGATCCAATTTTTTAAAACGAATTCTGAAAATTCACTTTTCGCATTCTGTCAAAACGGTAAAATTTTAAAAACTACAAATTTTGGTGATAACTGGATTGAAACCCAAGTTCCTTCCTCTTTTTGGATGACTTCTGCTCAATTTATTAATTCTGAAACAGGTTTCGCAACCAGTGCGAATTCTTTAATGAAAACTAGTGATGGTGGAAACACTTGGTTTGCTATAAATACACAAATCCCGAGCGATTTTCAGAAAAGGGATGTAAGTTTTATTAATACAAATACAGGGTTTTGTCTTGCTAACAAATCAACTTGGTATCCTGGGGCAGGTACTGTTTATTTTGCTAAAATTATTAAGACAACAGACTCAGGGTTGACATGGACACTCGTTCATGACGGAGGAAATATGAATTCTTATATATCAAAGATAAATTTTACTGATGAAATTAGTGGCTTTGCGATGGACGAGCACACGATATATAAAACAACAAACGGAGGCAATGTTTGGAATGCTCATGTTACTAATACTAGATTAAATTTTTTATCAATCAAAATGCTTAATCAAAATACCGGATGGTGTGGAGGGCAAAATAATTATGATGGCGAAATATACAAAACCACGAATGGCGGAAATAACTGGTATTTCCAATTAGCTGCAAATAATAAAAATTTCCTCTCATTTTTTATTTCAGACTCAAACTATGTTTGGGTTTGCGGAGATAAAAATACTATATACAATACTACCGATGGTGGTGGTAAAATATCGGGAATTAGTACAGCTTATACAGGTAACAAAGATAGTTATTTTCTATCTCAAAACTACCCAAACCCGTTCAACCCAAGTACAGTTATCCGTTATCAGTTGTCAGTTGCTGGATTTACAACGCTGAAAGTCTTTGATTTGCTCGGGAAGGAAGTTGCAAGCCTCGTAAACGAAAAACAAAATGCAGGCAGCTATGCAGTAGATTTTAACTCATCTGAATTCAATCTCACCAGCGGAATTTATTTTTATACTCTGAACGCAGGGGAGTTTAAAGAAACTAGAAAGATGGTGCTGGTAAAATAAAAAATTATAATCACGAGTGGACAGATTTATTATGATTAAAATGATAAACTTCAGTTATAATTCACTAATCATGTAAATCACTTTCAATCAGTGTAATCAGTGATTCAATCTTTATAAATCAGAGTAATCAGTGATTGATTATTTGAAATGCAGGCTCTGTACATTCCCTCGCTGTTAAAGACCATCTCTATATTTCCTTCCGTATCAACCGCTATTAAACCGCCCTCTCCCTTAATCGAGTTAAGATTATTAAAAATAGCGTACTTAGCCGCTTCCTTTAATGTAAGCTCTTTATACTTCATCAGCGCGATTAAATCATAAGCCACCGACTGCCTTATAAAAAACTCTCCGTCTCCCGTGCACGAAACCGCCGCCACGCCGTTCTCAGCATAAGTACCGGCACCGATGATAGCCGTATCGCCAATCCGTCCGAACCTTTTATTCGTCATCCCGCCTGTAGAAGTTGCCGCCGCCAGATTGCCGTCACCATCCAAAGCCACAGCCCCCACCGTACCGAACTTCTTTTGCTCGCCCTTAAAATCTGTCGTATGGTCAAGGTAAGCCTTGCCCGATTCCTTTGCCTTCTGCAGCTGGTCAAATCTCCTCTGAGTAAAAAAGTATTCATCGCTCTCTGTCTCAAGCCCTTTCTCCCGGGCAAATTCCTCGGCGCCCTTGCCGCTGAGCATCACAAAATCGCTCTTATCCATCACAGCCCGGGCAAGCTTTATCGGGTGCTTTATGTTCCGCACTCCGGCAATTGCCCCCGCAGTCAGATCGGCTCCGTTCATTATCGAGGCATCCATTTCTATCAGCCCGTCATGGGTAAAGACCGAACCCTTGCCGGCATTAAAGAGGGGATTGAGCTCCATTTCCGCAACGGCTGCCTCTACAGCATCGAGCGCAGTGCCGTCGGCTTCAAGGACCTGCCAGCCGCGCATAAGGGCAAAGCCCAGGGCATGACGGTACTCGGCTTCAAGCTCGGGAGTCATATTGGCTTTGGTTATCGCTCCGGCGCCGCCGTGGATGGCGAGTGAGATTTTGGTCATTTTAAGTCGTTTTTTAAGCTTTTTGAGGAGCTTTTTAAAATAGCGAATTTTGAGGAGTTTTTTAAGGGGAAATTGAAGGTTTCACTTTTATTAAATATTGAAAATATATTATTGTTTTATCAATAATATTGAATTTCTTGAGAAAAATTAGGGTTGATTTTATAGTTGGTTAGACGATGAAAGTTTCGTTCTGGTGGGAAATTTAGAATTGAATTTACAGTATTTAGTGATGAAGGTTTTATTTTGGGGAAACTTTGGAAAGTTTAAATTTCAATCAAATAAGGGCGTTAGCGCCGACCTTTTTTATCGTTTAATCTCGTTGCCCCAACCTCAAAATATAAAAATATTCTTCCGCTATACAGTATGTTCTTTTTGTCTTGATACAAAAAGAACCAAAAAAATCAAGACCTGGTAAAAATTTGCTAAAAATTTACCTCGCAAATCGGCGGGAAAAAACTCGCTTCGCTCAGACAGGTTTTCCCGCTTATCGATTTGCTCGTTAATT
>CALJIG010000030.1 GCA_937974175.1 uncultured Ignavibacteria bacterium | reverse complement strand
TACAAAAACTCCGAATAAAGAGACAAAGATAGCTTTCATATTAAAATTGTTTTATACTGTTTAAATTAGTCCAACAAATATTAAAATGAAAACCCTTTTTTTAAATTCAAAAGTCTGGCTTAAAAAGAATTACTTTGCTGAAGCAATCGGTGTCGATTCGGATAGCGGTAAAATAATTTTCATAGGTAAAAACCACGATGCGCTGAAATCCGATTATAATGAAATAATAGATTTGAAAGGCAAAGTTATGCTGCCAGCGTTCAATGATAACCACGTCCATCTGGTTAAAGGCGCAATGGTAAGCTCTGAATTAAATCTAAGAAACGTATCAACTTCAGAAGAGTTCAGGAATGAAATATTAAAGTATAAAACTGAATTAAAATCCTGTAAATGGATTCAGGGAGGATATTTTTCTGATTCTAATTTTACTGAGAAGTTTACAATAAATAAAAATTATTTAGACAGTATTTGTGAAGATATACCAATGTTCATTTCAAGATTTGATATTCATTCCTGCTTTGTAAATACAAAGGCGTTAGAATTTATAAATAATTTTGAAAATCACTCATTTAATGATGATGAATTAATAAGAGATGAAAACGGAAATTTAACAGGTGAGCTAAAAGAGCGCGCCATGTATGAACTGCAGTCTATGATTCCGCAGAAAACACTTGAAGAAAAAGCTGAAGATGTAAAAAAGCAGATAGCGGAGTTTCATTCACTGGGAATCACAGCTATATCAGATATTACTCTGCCGGAAGATCTGGATATTTATGAATATCTTTTAAATAAAGGTGAACTGAATTTACATATTAATTCCATCCTTCCGTTTGAAGAGTTTTACAATATCGATAAGCATAAGGAAAGATTTGCGAAGTTTAATGAGATAAAATTTCGCTGCTTCAAAGCTTTTTATGACGGCTCGCTTTCCAGCAGAACGGCATATTACTTAAAGAATTATAAAAATTCCGATATGCGCGGAATAAGAACTGAGTATATAAACTCAGGCGAGTTTCATAAAACCACTCTTGCAATAGATAAAGCGGGCTACCAGATGGCAGTGCATGCTATAGGGGATTTATCTGTCAGTGAACTGCTTGATCTAAATGCCGAGCTTGATCTTATTCACGGAGCAAGGAACAGGAAATTCAGAATTGAACATGCGCAGCATATACAGCCTGAAGATTTCCGTCTTTTTGATGTGCTAAAAATTTTAGCATCTGTTCAGCCTTCACATTTATTTTCAGATGCCTCAACTTCGTTTGAATTGAGGAATGATTATCAGACCACTCATAATTATTCCGAGCTTTTAAAATATGGTGTAAAGCTTTGCTTCGGGACTGATTTCCCTATAGTATCGGCTTCGCCGTTTGAAACAATTTATTATGCTATTACACGTAAAGCAAAAGGATTTGAGAACGGATTTCTCCCTGAGAATAGTATAAATTTATATGACTGTCTTGATGCGTATACAGTTAATAATGCATACGGCACAAATGAAGATCATATTACAGGAGCATTGCGTACCGATATGCGCGCCGATTTGATTGTACTGAACGAAAATATATTTGAATCAAACCCCGATGATATACGTTTTATAAATGTAGAAATGGCTTATAAAAACGGTGCCAGAGTTTATTAATGAACATATCAGATGAATAAAATTAAGTTTTTAATTGCGCTCTCGCTGCTGCCTCTACTGGTCATTTCATGCACTTATATTCCATTCTTTAACAATATAAAAAATCAGTTCATACAAAATGAACGCTCTGATGATTCGTTAATTATAAAAGAGCAGAATAAATTTGACGTACTTGAAAACAAATTAAAATTCAGATTCGACATTCCTCAAAAAGTATTGTTCGGAGATGTTACCACTGTCCTGAAAATTCTATCCGATTCATTAGACAAAGTTTATTTGAATTTTTATGAGAACCTTGATATTCACTTTGTAAAATATAAAAACGAAAACTTAAAATACGATAGAGAGAATAATTATCTTATCATTGAAAAAAAGTTTAACAGGAATGATACAGTTCATATTCAAATAAATTATTCCGGCACGCCCGAAGCAGAAGGCTTCTCTTCATTTGAATTTACGACTATAGATGGTGCGACAAATGTATATTCACTAAGCGAGCCTAATTACGCTCCCACCTGGTGGCCATGCAAGGATAGAATAGAAGATAAGTTTTTAGTCAGCATAGAGACTGAATACCCTGATAGCTTAATGCTTGCCACACAGGGAAAGCTGCTTGAAAGAACGGAAGAGAACGGATTAATTAAAGAAAAAAGAAAATCTCAATATCCGATTTCAACTTATCTCGTTTCAATAAACCTTGGAAAATTTTCTAACTGGTCTGACATTTATACAACACAGGATAGCCTGCTCTCAATGCCTGTCAGCTATTATGCTTTTCCTTCTTATCTTCAGGATGCAAAATTTGACTGGGAGAGAACACCTGAAATGTTAAATTTTTATTCATCTTTATTTGGAGAGTATCCCTTCGTAAATGAAGGATACGGAATGGCAATGTTCGGCTGGAGTAACGGTGCAATGGAGCATCAGACAATTTCAAGCATGGGCTATAACACTGTCACCGGAAATAAAGCGTATGAAAAAATTGTTGCGCATGAGCTGGCGCATCAGTGGTTTGGTGATGCAGTCACTCCTGCTTCATGGAAAGATATCTGGCTAAACGAAGGCTTTGCGACTTATTCGGAAGGATTGTGGATAGAATATGATAAAGGGAAGGATGCGCTTAACAGATTTATGGATAGAACTGACAACGGATATTATTATGGAACATTGTATAATCCCCCTGTGAATTTATTCGGACCTGTATCATATAATAAAGGCGGCTGGTGCTTGCATATGCTGCGCGGAGTGATGGGTGATTCTGTTTTTTTTAAGACACTGCGTGAGTATTATATTACTCATAAATTCGGTACTGCCTCAACGTTTGATTTTCAGTTTGTTTGTGAAAAAAATTACGGGGAATATCTTGACTGGTTCTTTGACGAGTGGGTATTCAAAGGTACGGGGAGACCTGAATATGAATTTGTTTTAACCCGCGATGGTACAGATTTTAAAATAAATCTTAAACAGGTGCAGGAAGATATGGTCTATACAATGCCTGTAACTTTTGAAATAGTGACAGATATCGAAACTAAAAAATTTACTTTCTTTAATGATAAAAAAGAGCAGGATTTTACAGGAGAGATTCAGGGCAAAGTGAAAAAAGTTATACTCGACCCTGATAATTTTATTCTGAAAAAAATTAAGAAGAGCAGCTTTTAGTTATTTTTTAAAAGCCGGAATATATCTTTCTTTTAAAATTCCGATGTGATGTTTTGTATGTCCGCTTATTATATATGCCAATGCGCGCACCGATACAGGCGAGCCGTTTGCAGTTCCTTTCAGTGCAAGTTTTTTCTCATCAAGACTTTTAAATAATTCAATATTTGCTCTTCGCAAAGCAGTGAACTCATCCAATAAAGAAGTCATACTTCTTGCATCAAAGTCGCCGTTTTTTACATAGTGATTTTCTTCAAAACCTGAAAGAGGAGTTTTATCTTTTCTTGAAATTCTCAACGCTCTGTACCCGAAAATTCTTTCTGCATCCATAATATGTCCGAGCAATTCTTTTACGCTCCATTTACCTTTCTCGTATCTGAAAGTCTGTTTATCGCCTTTAACGGAACCGAATGATTTTTTTATCTGAAGAATCTGGTCTTCTAAATTTTTTATTATATCGGGCTCAGTATTTAGATTAATGTAATGCTTATAATATGATGCGCTTTCGCTTGCTGCAGGTTTTTTCATTTTTTCTTAATTTTATAAGCAAATTTATGCAATATATTTTTCATTTGAAATTTATTTAATCTTTGATACATTGATATAAATATGCATAAGCCCTTATGTAACTTTTAAAAACTTATAACGTAAACCCCTCATATAAAATGAAAACAAATGTAATTAGAAAGGCAGGCAGACTGGCTTTAGGAACACGGATAAAATTACTCGCGGAAAAAATGCTTCAGGACGGCTCTGAGATTTATAAATACCTTAATATAGATTTCGAGCCCAGATTTTTTGCCGTCTTCTATTTATTAAAAGATTATCCGTCTTTATCAGTAACGGAAATTGCAAATCATATTGGTATCTCACAGCCTGCAGTAACGCAGATTTTGAATTCAATGATTAAAAAAAATCTTGTGAAGATGATAAAAGATAAAGTCGATACAAGAAAAAAAATAATTACAATTTCAAAAAAAGGGGAGGCAATGCTTCCGCAGCTTATTCCTTTATGGAAAGATTTTGAAACGGGAGTCGGTGAAATTTTCGAGAAAGCAAATATAAATATTCTGGAAGTACTGGATAAAATTGAAAACGGTATTGAAGAGAAAAGCATCTTTGATAGAGTAACTGAAAGAGTTAAAAAAAGATTAAGAGATAATGTAAAAATTATAAATTTCCGGCCTGAATATAAAGCGTACTTTAAAAATTTAAATTTAGAATGGCTGAATTATTATTTTGAAGTGGAAGCAATTGATAAAAAAATATTAAATAACCCCGAGAGTGAAATACTTGATAAGGGAGGTATGATATTTTTTGCTTTGATAGATGACAAAGTAATCGGCACATGCGCGTTAATAAAAACAGGTGATACTTTTGAGCTTAGTAAAATGGCAGTAACGGAATCTGCACGAAGCAAGCAGGCAGGATATGTATTGTGTGAAGCGGCAATCAAATATGCAAAAGAAAAAAATGCGAAAGCTGTTTTTCTCAGCACAAGCCAGAAGCTTGAAGCTGCACTAAATCTTTATAACAAATTCGGATTTCTTCCTATGGAAATTTCTGAAAAAGATAAAAAATATAAACGGGATACTTTCAAAATGATTCTCTCACTGGAAAAATGAACCGCGACTTTTTTAAAATATAAACGTCTTACTTTTAAAAATTAATTTTATGAAAACAATAATAACAATCTTACTATTTATGATGGCATTCAAATTACAGGCGCAGCAGCAGCGCCCCGATGTAAAGCTTGATTCAAAAATGAAATCGGAAGCTATAACAAATCTCTCAAAAACTCTCATCGAAAATTATATTTTCTTAGACGTCGCTCAAAAAGTTGAAACAATGCTTAACGAAAATCTTAAAAATAAAATTTACGATAAAATTGAAGACCCGAGGGAGTTTTCACAGGTAATTACTAACGATTTGCAATCCATCACCCATGATAAGCATCTTCGTTTTGGATTCAATCCGCAAATGGCTGCAGATTTATTAAGCGCAGGCAATGACGAGGAGAATAACCCTATCCTCCGCAAAAAATATGAAGAGGAAATGAAAGAAAACAATTACGGGTTTAAGAAATTAGAAATTTTGAACGGCAATATCGGATATATTGACTTGCGCGGATTTACAGATGTAACAATTGCTAAAGAAACAGGAGCGGCAGCGATGAATTTTCTTTCAAATACAAACGCTATTATTTTTGATTTAAGAGAGAACGGCGGCGGCGACCCGAACATGGTGCAGTTTCTTTGCAGTTATCTTTTTGACGGCAAAGTGCATCTGAATGATCTCTATTACAGGAAGAAAGATGAAACAACTGAGTACTGGACTTTAGAAACAGTCCCCGGCAAAAAAATGCCGAAGATGGATATTTATGTACTCACATCTAAGTTTACTTTTTCTGGAGCAGAGGAGTTTACTTACAATTTAAAAAATCTTAAACGCGCAACTATCATAGGGGAAAACACAGGCGGCGGCGCAAACCCTGGCGGCGGAATGAGAATCTCTGAATTCTTCACAGCGTTCATTCCTACAGGAAGAGCAATAAATCCTATAACAAAAACTAACTGGGAAGGTACAGGCATTGCACCGGACATCGCTTGCAAAAAAGAAGATGCTCTTACAATTGCTCAGATAGAAATATTTAAAAAACTTGCAGCTAATACTAATTCAGAAGAAAAGAAGATTGAGTATAAATGGAATATCGAACCGCTCGAAGCAGTGGTTAATCCCGTAAGTGTTTCTTCTGATGTTTTACAGAAATACGCCGGAGACTACGGCATAAGAAAAGTTTATTTTGAGAGCGGCCAGCTTATATATGAAAGACCCGGCGTATTGGGCAAAACAAAACTAATTCCGATAAGAATAGATTACTTTGCACTTGACGGAAGAGATAACTTCAGAATAAAATTTAATACTGATGCGTCCGGCAATGTTATCTCATTAACAGGAATGTACTCAGACGGCATGCGGGAAGAAAATAAAAAAATAAATTAATCCGCAATTTTTTCCGCCCGGGTTTTACGGGCGGAATCTTTTCTCCACTTAACTCGCAGTAACAAATATAAGAGTTGAAAAACTCATTCATCATAATTATTTTCCCCTAAATAAATTTCTATGGAAACTATTTTAAGCAATTTAGTTTTAATAGGGCTGGCTGGCATTTGTATTCTCTTCATTCTTTTCTATGTGAAAAGATTCAATTCTAAAACCTACGGTAAAAAAACCTCTGCAATGCTTGATACTATCGATGGAGTTGCTGAACTCGGATTTCAGAGAACTGAAACCGGATTTGCAGGACCATACAGAGATTTTCAGGTTCACATTTTCGCTACTACTGCACCCGGAGCGTTGAACAACAGGTTTCAGGTAGTTGTTGCTGTTGCGCCTGAACCGGGACAATTAAAGGGTATCGGCGGATTCTTCAGTAATTATCTTGTAATTGGAGAACAGCCCGGTTTTGCTTATGCGGGATTTATATTAAACCCCAACCTTTATAATGATGCGGAACAAAATCTCAAGCGAAGACTGGACGTTCTCATAGATATGCTTGTTGACGCAAAAGTGAAACCGTATAGAGCGTAGGGATATATATTTTCTCCCTTGAAATTGTTTATCAAAAAATCAAATTTAGATTAAAACTCTCGGAGAATACCTATAGCCGATTTATACCTCATTTAACCACACTTAATGTCTTTCAGGAAAAATTTTCGTAGAAAAAGTATATTCATATTTGTTTTATTTTTAGCATTATCATCCTCACTTACGGCGCAAACAACTCAGGTTATAATAAAGCTGAAGCAAAATGCTCCCGCTGAATTATTAACTTCGTTCAGGAATAATTCAATCCGCTCTGACAAATATTCGGTAACAAAAACCTTAAGCAGGTTTAATGTTACAAATTCTAAATTATTGTTCGATAAAATTCCTCAGATAAATTTCGACAATTCTTCAACAGGATTAGAAAGAATTTTTTTATTAAGCGTTGCTCAAAATTTATCGGGTGATCTTCTTTCTATTCTTTCAAAAAATGAATTTGTAGAATACATAGAAACTAACAGAGTTCTTAAAATTGAATTTGACCCGAACGATACTTATTACAGTAACCAGTATTCTCTTCCGTTAATCGGAATGCCGTCCGTGTGGAATATCACACAGGGAGATTCAAATCTTGTGCTAGGAGTTATTGATACCGGCTTAGATTTTCTCCATCCCGATCTGCAAAATTCTTTTAAGCTGGACTATGGAGAAATGGGTGTTGACGGACTTGGCAGAGATAAACGTTCCAATGGTGTTGATGATGATAACAACGGTTTCATAGATGACTGGCGCGGATGGGATTTTACCGATGAGCCTTTCACGGGAGATCCGCGAAGAGGTGATTATCTTACTCCCGATAACGACCCAACTGACGATAACAAAAATTCACACGGTACAGCTGTCACAGGAATTATAAATGCGTCGTTCAATAATGCGCTGGGTATTTCTTCAATTGCGCCAAAGTGTAAAGTACTTATTCTGCGGGCATTTGATGCAGAGGGTTTTGGTGAAGAAGATGATGTTGCAAATGCCGTACTTTATGGTATTGCTCAGGGAGTGAAAATTTTTAATTTCAGTTTCGGCGATTATGTCTATAGCAATCTTTTAAAAGATGTTGTAAAGTTTGCTTACTCAAAAAATGTAACAATAATTTGTTCTGCTGGTAACGACGGCAGCGACAGACTTCATTACCCTTCAGCTTATGATGAAGTAATTTCAGTTGGCGCATCTGCGCCTGATGATGCAAGATTTTCTTCTTCTTCCTATGGAGCAACGGTAGATATCTACGCTCCGGGCTTTCAGATATTCACAACTATGCGTAAAGGAAAGGGAAGTTCAACCTATGGCGGCGACTATGATAATATCAACGGAACATCTTTCTCTGCACCTATTATAGTAGGTGTAGCTGCTTTAATGAAGAGTATGAATCCAAATCTTACCAATGAAGAAATCCGCGGAATACTTGTTTCGAATACAGCCTTATTCCCGAATCAATCAGGATGGAATAATTTATATTCATCGGGCAGAGTAGATGCATTGAAGTCAGTTCAGAATGTTACTTTCCCTTCAGTAGCGAGAATTCATTTTCCGTTTCAGGATTACACAACATTCAGTGATATAATTCCGGTTTGTATCTCGGCGGCATCACCGCTATTGCAATCATACTCAATCTATTATTCTGTAGGGTACAGAAGCGAGAACTGGATTCCGCTTGTAACGAATCAAACTTCACAGGTATTGAATGATACTGTTTACCGGTGGAATATTACTTCATTGCCTGATACATCTTATACGTTAAGACTTTCAATCAATAGTAATTCAGGAAGAACTGTAGAGCACAGGCAGGTAATTTTCAAAGATAAACTTCCTCCGCAGATTACAGGTATTACATCAGGAAGCATCATAGATAAAAATAATACATCGGAGCTGATTGCATTCAGCACTAATAAAAGAACTCTTGGTAAAATTTATTATAAAAGAAAAAATGTGCCGGAGCCTTTTAATTTTATATTAGCTGATGTCGGCACTCCCAATATAGGATTTATAGCTGAAGTGCATTACGGAATTATAGGCAGCGAAAATTTATCTCCGGGCACTGAGTACGAATACTACATTGAAGCGCAGTCGCTTAATGGTAAAACAGTTACATTCACTGATTCGCTTTTTTCTTTCATTGCAGGAAATCAAATCAATCAATACGGCTATAGTAAAAAGCCTTACTCACTTTTCAATGCGCAGTCATGTTATTCTATAGTTGATATAAACGGCAATGGCCAGAAAGATATTTTGCTGAATGATATAAAAAATAATTTGCGCCTTAACGCATATCAGTTTTCATCGGGATTATTTCAGAAAATTTCTAATAATAACTGGGGAGATTATAAAGTCGCACGCGATATAGCCGATATAAACGGTGACGGAAAGCTCGATTTGCTTACATCACAGCAGAGGAATGGATTTATATATACTCAGTCATCAAATACATCTATGCCCGATGTATTAATATGGAGCGATTCATCGCAGAATAATTTCTGGTCGGCAGGATTTGCAGATATTAACGGCGATAATAAAAAGGAAGTTTTCGGATTTGCAGATAAAGATAAGGGATTAAAAATTTTAGAGAATACTGCCGGAAACAATTTTACGGAGCTTGAAATTCTTCCGTATCATAAAACAGGAAATCTTACTGCAGAGGGAAGCTCGCAAAACGTTATAGTCGGAGATTTTTTTAATAACGGATATACTCAGATAATTTTCACAAACTCATTTGAGTCTTACACAACTGATCTGCCTCAGACGGCGATACAGGTTTACTCAAATTCTCCTCCGGTTAATAATAAATCGGGTTCAGAATTTAACAGGATTTTTCTTGACAGCACATATCGCTCTATCAGAGCAGATAATGTTATCATCGGTGATTTTGACGGTGACGGAATAAAAGAATTTGCAGTTGGTTCAGTCAGTAACAATAACGACTTGCTCCAGTACTATGAGCTGCTGGTTTACAAATCTAATGGAGAGAACTTTGACTTATGGGATGTAGTGGATATCAACGGATATAAATCTTATGTAGAGACTTCTACCAGAGCGGGAGATATAGATGCAGATAACAAAGATGAAATTTTAGTTAACACCGGTACGAATTTTTATATCTTAAAATATAATTCGTCTAAGGGGCATATCGAGCCGGTTTATTATATGAGTGATATTAACACGGTTAATCAAATTGTATATGACTTCGACGGCAACGGTGTTAATGAAATCGGTTTGAATACAGTGAACGATACTTTATTCTTTTATGAGAAGAACGTTAACTTTGCAGGACCTTCTACACCGGGGAACATTGCTGCATACAGCACAGATTCTAATTTAGTGAAAGTTGAGTTTGCGCCCGTGCAGAATGTTAGCTATTATAAAATTTACAGAGCAGATACTGATTCAAATCAGAATTTTGTTTTATATGATTCGGTGAATTCAGCGTCGTATTCCGATGCAAATGTTACCAACAGAAAAAATTATTATTATAAGATTTCTTCTGTATCAGTCACAGGCGGCTACAAGGAAAGTTATTTATCGAATGCCGTAAAAGCATACGTTCATAATAAGGCAAGGATAGTTTCGGCAAAGTCAGAGAATAACGGATATATAAGCGTTAAGCTCTCAGAGAACATTCAGTCGGTAATCCCGAATATGAATTCGTTTGTGCTGGCAGGAGTCGGTAATCCGGATAATATTGCCATAAAAAACTCCAGTGAATATTTATTGATTTACAACAAAAGATTAGCGAACGGAAATTATAACCTGAAGGCAGTCGGACTACGTGATTTTTACAATTCCCCTGTTGATACTTCATCGGTAAACTTTGCAGTCGCTCAGTTTGATTCTGTTAAGTTCTTTATAAAGTCAGTCGCGCTTATTGATAAGAACAAATTGAAAGTTGAGTTTAATCTTCCGGTGGATTCCGCAACAGGATTTAACAAAAGCAATTACAACGTCGCTCCGTTTAATATAGGCGTGAATAATATTTCATTTGATGCAAACCGTTCGATACTTTACTTAAATCTTGACGATAAAGCGTTTATAGGGGCTACAGGCAAGACATATATACTCACAGCTAAGAATGTTTACTCAGTAAGCGGTGTAAAGGTCGTAGACGGCGCTGGGGGAAGTTTCGGTTTAATCTTTAATAAGGAAGATTTAAAAGATATGTATGTGTATCCGAATCCCTGGGCAAGTAATATGGGGCAGGATTATGTAACATTTGCTAATCTGACAGTATCAGCGAATATAAAAATATTTGATTTGAACGGTAAGTTCATTGGAGAAATAGACGAAAAAGATGGCAACGGCGGCGCAGAGTGGAATTTAACAGATATGGCCGGAACGAAAGTCGGTTCAGGAATATACATTTACAGGGCTACAGGAAAGAATTCGCAAGGTGTGGAAGTAGAAGAAAAGATAGGGAAATTTGTAGTTGTGCGGTGATTGTTTAAACGTAAAGAGCGCAAAGATTGATACGCAAATAACCGCAAAGAAAGAAAAAAATTTGATAAATTGATTCCAAATATTTCCAAAGTTTATAAACTTGAAATAATCCTTTGCGCTCTCCGCGATAACCCTTTGCGCTCTTTGCGGTTAAATTAAACGAACACATCACGTATTATTTCGCAAAATCCTGTAATTTCGCAGAAAATTAACATACTGATAACACAAAATTTACAATTCATTATCACGGTTCAGAAAAATTGAACTTTTATGATTTGAGCGTAGTTATACGTAATACACCGTCATTTTTTATTCATATTCAGAGCGTATTCTAACTTTTCGAAGAGTAGGTCTATCCCAAAATTTGTGCCTAAAAGAAATATTAAATTATTACTATATTTGTAATTCAATCGAAAACGCATCAAAAGTTACACAGAAAGTTCTTTAAAAAATCCGAAAAAAAGTTGTTAAAGTTACGATAAGTAACTTGACTTTTTAAAGGATTCTTATTAACTTTGTAATTCGTGCAAAAAACGATCAAAAGTTCTTTAAAATATACCAATAATTTTAACACAAGCTTTATATTTAGCAATATACAAGTTTAGTGCGTAATTGAGAAAAAGTTAAAACCTTGTAGCTTAGGAAATCAAACAAGACATTTAATTACAATGGAGAGTTTGATCCTGGCTCAGGACGAACGCTGGCGGCGTGCTTAATACATGC
>CALJIG010000029.1 GCA_937974175.1 uncultured Ignavibacteria bacterium | reverse complement strand
AAATTTTTTCTACTGCTATAATTATTTACAAAATATAATTTACGGATTATTATTTAAAAAAAACTTTAACATGACTAAAGCATTTATTACAGCAGTATTACTTTTCATTTCTTCCGGTTCTGTATTTTCAAAAAGCGCTTCATTAAATTTTACTCCGTCAGATACTATCAGGATTGAAAAACAAAATAGTTCTGTACCGGAAAAGTTTGATATATATAGTCCGCGCGTTCCGCTCACTCCGCAAAAATATATTTTGTTTGATGTTCCTGAAAATTCAGATGTATCTATTAAAATGTACGATTACGATAACAAATTCATTTCCGAGTTAATCAATAAAAATTTTGAAGCCGGTACGTATTATATTGATACATATAATATCACGGAATTAAAACCGCTTCCCAGCGGAGTTTATTTTCTGGAAATGAAATCGGGTAATTTCAGCAAGCAGAAAAAAATAATTTTTGTAAAATAATTACTGGAAATTTGAAGAAAGTATTTTTTTTATTGTACTTGAGTTTTACAGGAAATATTCTATTTGCACAGGAAAGTTTCAAATATTTTCAAAAAGATTCGGATAGAAAACCTGATAGTTTAAATATTTATTCCTTCCCGAATCCTTTCGGACCTTCATCAAATTCATATCCGCCGTCTTATACTATTGATGTTCCTGAAAATTGTCTTGTCAGAATTTCATTGTATCACGGAGATAATTTTCTCAGAAATATTTATGAGGACTATACGATGAAAGGAATATATTCTATTCGTTTAAACCTTTTAGAGTTTTTTAAATTTTATGAAAACGGAACTTACACAGTGAAAATAGATGCTTACGGAAAAACTGTAACGACTTCCTTCTTATTAAAAAGATAACCTAAACCATAACCCTACATGAAAAAAACAGCACTTCTCGCCGTTGTATTTTTATTTTTAATAAGCACTTCTTCAATTCACTCACAGACAAAATCCAAAGGAAGAGAAAACTCGTTGAAGGAAGGCAGCTGGGCTTTAATGTTCGGCATCGACCAGAACTTCAGGCTTACAACTTTAAATGGATTTACACTTTCAATAAAAAAGCACACAAGCGATGCGCATGCATTCCGCCTGGGACTATCGGTAAGTTATGAGAATCAAGATGGAACAGGAGACAACCGGGAAGATACATCTCGAAGTTTATATGCACGCGCCGGATATAATTATACAATTGCAGTATATCCTTCGTATTATATTTACATAGAGCCAAAGGCAGATGTAAATTTTTATGTGGGGCTTGGATTGTACGGCAAGTATGAGCGGCAAAAAAATGATTATGTGCAGACTTATAATTACAGAAACGAAAATTATGAAGACAGGTATAATAAAGGTGAAGCATTTGAATATGGCATAAATACTAACCTTGGTGTTGAATTTTTTCCGATAAGATCTTTCAGCATCTTCGCTGAGTATTCTTTAGCATTCGGATATACTAAAAGCCAGTCCAATGAAGATATATATTCTTATAGAACTGAAGGGGTGCTCCACTCAAATTCTTCAGATGTTGTTAAACAATATAGCCTGAATAACCAGGGCGTTGCTTTCGGACTCTGCGTTTATTTTTAATTTTCCTGTCAAGTAAAATATCCTCCCTATTACTACTAATAGGGAGGATATTATTTTATAATAAATTTATTCTTATTATATTTATTCAGTTAACAATTAGCAATTAGCAATTAGCAATTAACAATTAACAATTAACAATTAACTAGTAACAATTAACTAGTAACAATTAACTAGTAACAATATTCGTAACTCGTAATTCGTAATTTGGAATTCGTAATTGATTTAAGAATCCGACTTTTTTCCGACCAAATTTAAGGTAACTATATTAAGAATAGAATTCCTTACTTAAGGGAGGTCGCCCTGATTTATAGGGAGCGGTGAGTGTCCGTTCAAACACCCCTCCCCGACTTCGTCGGGACTCCCCTCAAGGGGAGAATTTTTGGTTACCATGACAGGTATATATTACCAAAAAATGGCAGTGTTGTTTTTACAATACCGGTTTTTTGAAAACCCGTCAAAAACCCGTCAATATTTCAATTTGCAATTTACAATTTACAATTTACAATTAACAATTAACAATTAACTGGTAACAATATTCGTAACTCGTAACTCGTAACTCGTAATTCGTAATTTGGAATTCGTAATTGAAAAAGAATCCGACTTTTTTCCGACTAAATGTAAGGTAACTATATTGTGAATAGAATTCCTTCCTTAGTGGAGGTCGCCCTGATTTATAGGGAGCGGTGAGTGTCCGTTCAAACACCCCTCCCCGACTTCGTCGGGACTCCCCTCAAGGGGAGAATTTTTGGTTACCATGACAGGTATATATTACCAAAAAAATGACAGTGTTGTTTTTACAATACCGGTTATTGAAAACCCGTCAAAAACCCGACAATATTTCAATTTGCAATTAACAGTTAACAGTTAACAGTTAACAGTTAACAGTTAACAATTTACAATTAACAATTAGCAATTAACCAGCAACAATATTCGTAACTCGTCCCGCTAAAGACGGGACTGCTATCGCAGTAATTTGGAATTCGTAATTGATTTAAGAATCCGGCTGAACAAAAAATGAAACGCATAATGAAACGTATAATGATAATAGGCTGCGGAGGAGCAGGCAAATCGACCTTAGCACGTGAGCTGGCACCGGCGCTGAACATTCCCCTATATCATCTTGATGTAATGTTCTGGAAGCCGGGCTGGGTAGAAAGTGACAGAGCTGAATTTTTCGAAAAGCAGAAAACACTTGCCGCTCAGGATACATGGATTATTGAGGGAAATTATAATAACTCAATTCCTATTCGCGCAGAAAGGGCTGATACAATAATTTATTTAGATATGCCAATTCCTTTATGCTTTTGGGGAGCACTGAAAAGAAATTTTTCAAAGAAAGAAAGACCCGATATGGCAGAAGGCTGTGCGGAGAATTTTGATTTAAAGTTTTTTTCGTGGATAGTGACTTTTCGTAAACACACCGCCCCGCGAATTGAAAAATATCTGGAAGAATATAAAAATAAAAACATCATAGTTTTAAAAAGCAGAAAAGCTGTAAAAGATTTTCTGAAAAATATTCTGAATAATTCTGAATAATTCTGAATAATTCTGAATAACATCAGTACAATTAGAAGTAAAAAATAACTGTACACATCGGGGCAATCCCCTGCAATAAAGTCCAATCAACCTGTATACTACTTAGACAATATTGTTTTTTATATGACAGCAATGGCATATAAAATTTAATATTTTCGTGCAAATCTTTGCAATTTTTAGTTCATCATTTTTTGAAATAATTGAAGCTGTCAAAACTGACCTCAATATATATTTGATTTATCAATATATTATTATGTCGCTTTAATTTGTACAGTCAAAAAGTCCGATATGGCACAATTTATGGTTAATAAAAGCACAGAAGTAAAAATATAAATGCCGCAAATCAAAAATTAAAAATATGAAACAGAATTTTCTTATACCCAGTCTTTTAGTAATTGCAGTATCAGCCTTAACCGTGTTGCCCGGATGCGGAGCAATAGAAAGTATTTTCAAAGCCGGTATATGGGTTGGAGTAATTGCCGTTGTAGCAATTGTCGGTATTATAGCATTATTGTTTAAAAGTTTCGGCGGTAAATAATGGCGACTAAAAAGGAAAAGAATAATATTGAAAAGGACAGCCAGAATAAGATAAAGAAGATCAAAACTAAAAAGATAAGCACGTTTGAAAAAGCTGCGGGAAGCATAACAACTTTTACAGGAAGTGCGCCGGCATTTACTATCGCATTAGGATTTGTAGTTGTATGGGCAGCAACCGGTCCTATGTTTGATTACTCGGAACCCTGGCAGCTGGTGATAAATACCGGAACGACGATTATCACTTTTCTTATGGTATTTATTATTCAGCATAGTCAGAATAAAGACTCATTAGCTTTGCAGCTTAAGCTGGATGAATTGATTTATTCAATGGGCGGTGCAAGCAATGAACTTGTGGATGCGGAAAATTTATGCGAAGAGGATTTGAAAGCGCTTCGTGAGCACTATGCAAAAATT
Source organism: uncultured Ignavibacteria bacterium (assembly GCA_937974175.1). Taxonomy (GTDB): domain Bacteria; phylum Bacteroidota; class Ignavibacteria; order Tepidaquicellales; family Tepidaquicellaceae; genus JAFDZO01. The sequence goes on along the minus strand of CALJIG010000029.1, from coordinate 3,676 downwards.
TCAGAAATAACCGGCAAAGGAAATACAAAAGAACTACCTAAGAAAAGTATAACGAGTAAAAACTCAAAAGCAAAAACAAACAATAATTAATTTAAAAAACAAAAATCACCATGGCTAAAATGAAAAATCTTGAAGATTTTTTAATGGACGAATTAAAAGATCTTTACAGCGCTGAAAAACAATTAACAAAAGCATTGCCTAAAATGGCAAAGGCAGCAACATCACCTGAACTGAAGCAGGCATTTACTGATCACCTTGCAGAAACAGAAGGACAGATTGAAAGACTTGATAAAATTTCAAAACTTGCAGGAGGCAAAAGCCTCTCCGGGAAAAAATGCAAAGCTATGGAAGGTCTTGTAGAAGAAGGTAAAGAGCTTATGGAAGAAGATGCAACTCCGGAAGTAATGGATGTTGCTCTTATCTGCGCAGCGCAAAAAGTTGAGCATTATGAAATTGCAAGCTATGGCTGCGCAGCTACATATGCAAGACTGCTTGGTTACACAGAGGTTGAAGAGTTACTGAATGAAACTCTTGAAGAAGAAAAAGGAGCCGATGAAAAGCTTACAGCTATTTCGGAGGAATTAAATCCTGAAGCAATGAACGGTGAAAGCGAAGAAGATGATGATGAAGAAGAAACACCGAAGAAAAAACCGGCAGCTAAAAAACGAAAATAAGAAAGGATAAATTGCAAAATTTATTTCTCCTTAAGCTGAAATATTCTTCAGCTGAAACCCTTTACAAAAAATATTTTGTGAAGGGTTTTTGTTTTTTCTATTGTTAATAAATTCAGTCTTATGTCATCAATGTCATTTTTAGAAATTGTATCCTTTATTTTTAACCCCGAATAATCAGATTTTAATATCCTCTCTTTGGTACATGATTTGAAAAACAAGAAGATATTAGTTTAAAACTTAAACAGATTAAAAATTATGGATAACACAAACAGAAACACAGAGAACACAGGAACGCAGAATAAAAATTCTGAAAACGACAGAAACAGACAAAGCGGTTCAGGAACAGATACACAAAATCCAGGACAACAATCTCAGATACAAGGACAAGGCGGCGGTTCAAATCAATCAGGTTCACAGGGTTCTAATCAGGGGCAAACAGGAAGCTCTGAAAGAATCGGCGGCGGTGATAAAGAAATTACTGACACATCAAAAAGAACAAACGATTTAGGTGAGTCAGAGAAAGATGATGAGACAAGTTCCAGAGGAACAAATAAAGACAGCTCACAAAAAAAAGTTACAGGCGATGAAAGCCAAAGGAATGTAAAATAATATAAAGATTGTTTAGAACAGTTCCGTATCTGGGGTTACGGGACGAATTCTTGAACGAAGACGGGGCGTAAAGCCCCGTTTGTTTTTATTTGCTACCTTAAGAATCATTAAAAGGAAAGGAAAGAATATGAATTCAGAGAAGGCATTGATAGTTTGTATAAAACAATAGAATTGTTCATTCTGTTATTTTGGACAAATGAAAATCCCGTAAACAGATTATTGTCTACGGGATTTTTTATTAAAAATTTAATAACTCTATTTTATTAAAATCATTTTTTTCACCGAAGTGTATTCATTTGCTTCAATTCTGTAATAGTAAACTCCGCTGGATAAATTGACACCATTGAATTCCGTTTCATAGCTTCCTGCCTGAAGAATTTCATTTACAAGTTCATTGACTATCCTGCCGTTTAAATCAAAAACACTTATTTTAACCAATGAGTTTTTCGGCAAATCAAATTTAATTTTAGTCAACGGATTGAACGGATTGGGATAACTATTGTACAGGAAAAATTTATCAGGTATCGAGGTAGTAATATTATTTACCGCCGCAATCCCCGTTCTGAAACTGTAAGTTAGTGACCAATTGCTGTACTCATTATTAACAAACTTTCTCACCCTCCAGAAATATGTGACCTGATCGCTTAAAATCCCTAAGGGTAATTGGTAAAAATTTTCGGAAACTCTAACCGAGTGCAGAATAGTTGAAAAAGTATTGGATGTTGATAATTGAAAATCTGAATATGGTCCGCTATAACCCCAGCTAAAACCGGGATCTAATCTCTCATTTTGCTGCCCGTTTAAGGGAGAAAAAAGTGAAGGAGCAGTGAGTATTGTATTGGACATAGCATCTGCAGTAATATAAAATAATCTTGCATCTGTTGCGGCATTCGGAGTATTAACATTGCTGCCGGGAATTGTATCCCGCTGTACAACTAAATTTATTACATTTGAGAACGGTGGAAGAGCAATATAATTTGATGGTGAAGGATAAGTCCAATCGTTTCGTGGAGCAGCCGGATTCATTCTTCTTGGAGAGGAAAACGTTGCGCCGGATGCATAGGAAATGTAGATATCATTATAGCTTGTTGTATCTGCTCCGCCAGTGTTTGCATTCTGAACCATCATCGCACAATAAATAACAGTACCTGATGAACTGAGTCCCAAAGCCGGTCTGCAAATAGGCGCTTCTAAATCTGTTGTTCCTCTTGTAGGCGCATAGCGTATATTATTGGAATCTGCGATTACAATACTTTGACCGCCATTAATTGCAGATGACCACACCCGTATTTTGCTTGGCGCTCCGGGAAAATAATTTCCAATCGTATTCTGTTTTACTGTTTCAAATGCAACGTAAGGTTGATTTCCGTATCTGTAAATTATTGAAATTCCCATAAAGCCTGCTAGTGAATCCGTTGCAAAGTTTGCATCAAATATTTTTTGGGCTGATGAAAATGTTTCGCCATTATTAGTTGACTGCATAAACATTACGTCGCCGAAATTATCTGTTGCTGCATCTTTGTTAACATATGCAATACCTATAATTCCCTGAATTCCCGCTGCTATTGAATAAGCGCCCCCGGAAGATTTACCAACATGATTATAACCAGAAAAATTACCAAGCGAACTGCTTGCTTTATTATACTTAAGCGAATCGGAAGATGATGAAAGGAAGAAATATTTGTTGGTAAGGTTTACATTCTCTCCGCCGGCAATTTTTGGCCAAAGATATCCGCCGCCCGGCTCGTAGGAAGAAAATGAACCAAGTCCGGGAAATGCATCTATAAATATTGCCGTCTTAATGATGGATGCGGGACGATAGTGTGCAGCTATTACAGGTACGCCACTGCTTAGTCCGGATATAACAGGAAAGCCGGAATTTGAACTGCCGGATACATTCGGTGTTATACTCCATGTAGCACCTTTATCACTGGAATAAAAATATTGAACTCCCCTGTCGCTCCATACCGTTGGCTCTGAAGAAAATGTATATACTGCGTGAACATCATTAATATTATTGGGGTTTTGCCAGATTAACTGAGGGCTGTTGTTTGTCTGCAAATCATAATAATTTCTATCTAATGTTAAAGGTATCATAGATAGAAAATCTGCGTTATCGTTTTCCTCTGATTTATATATCTCCATGCGACGCTTTTCATCGGTTAAATTAAATCTGAATTTATCGCTGTAGTAATGCTCTCCGTTGAAATAAATTTTTACAGGTATAGATGAGAGCTGTTTTATTTCTTCAGGTGTGAAGACCGAATTAGAATATGAGGGGGTAGAGCCGGTTAACAGTGATACAATACTTAACAGTAGTATTGCCGATAGAAAGAATTTCATAAAAATCCTCCTTTGATTGGGCTGCTTTTATTTCTATATTAATAATTATT
>CALJIG010000028.1 GCA_937974175.1 uncultured Ignavibacteria bacterium | reverse complement strand
TTGTAATTTATTGCTTGTCCGATTTTACGGGCGATTAGCTCAGCTGGTTAGAGCACTTCGCTTACACCGAAGGGGTCTGAGGTTCGAATCCTTAATCGCCCACGAAGAAACATCAAATGAGAAGCCTGATTACGAAAGTAGTCAGGCTTTTTTGTTATATGGAAGTTTATACCTCCCCCTGTCCCCCTCCTTATGTAAAGGAGGGGGAAGAATTGTGTTGAGGTCTGAGGTTCTCCGCTCCCGCTAAAGCTGGACAAGCTTGGCGGATTAATCGCCCACGAAAAAGAAAGCCTGATTACTAAAGTAGTCAGGCTTTTTTGTTATATGGAAAGAATACTCTCTCTTAATAATTTTGAATTGTGTTAGTATTAAGATATTAATATCTTATCTGCGCGTTATAATCACAAAAATTTAACCTTTTTATAGATTTCAATAGATACTATTTGAAAAAATTTAACTTTCTATTACTTCTATTTCTTCTCTCGATTTTACTCTGCAGCCAATTGAAGGCGCAGACTACTCAAAGCGTTTTAGACAGGGCTAATGAGCTTGTTGTAAACGGCAGATTAGAGGAAGCGCAGACCTATCTTGAGCGGTTCCATCGCGCAAATCCTAAGGAAATAAAAATCACAATTGCCTGCGCAAATGTTGCTTATCAGAATAAAAGATATGGTTTATTCATGGACCTCTATACGGAGGCTATGGAGATGCAGCCGAATAATTATCCGATAAAGCTTGATTATGCCCGAATGCTTTTTGACGTGAATGAGTACGAAACAGCTCTGCCAATATTAGAAGAATACCTTACCTACGACCCGGTTAACATTGAAGCGCTATTGGATAAAGCTATAATTTTAAAGAGTAACGAAGACTTTATAGAATCGTACAACGCAGTTTCAAAAGTATTAACTAAAGACCCGACTAATGTTACAGCGCGCGATCTGAAAGCAGAGCTATTGGTTTTAAAATCGAAGTGGGCAAAGCTGACAGCTAACTACAGCAGTAACAGCCAGTCATTTGATGTTTTCGCTCCTGTGCTGGAAGGCGGTATTTATTTCAGCCCGCTATCCTCGCCGCGTCTTTCAATCAGCCCCATGCTCTTTCAGAGAACAAAAGGTGATAACATCAGCATTTACAGACTTCAGTTTGATAACAGGTCATATATTAAGGAATTAGGAGTAGCCAGTGATTACGGAGCGGGACTGATAATGTATCCCGGGACTGAGTTCGACGTTACTGCAAGAGTGCGTTTTGAAAAATTTGCCGAACGGTATATACTTTTAACTATTGGCGCTGAACGTAAGCCGTATTTTGCTTCTGTATTCAGTATAGATACAACGGTGATGACTCACGCAGCATCAGGGTCTATTACACTAACTACTAAAGAAAGCTGGAACGGAAAAGCTTCGCTTGAAACGGTTTTCTTCGATGGAGTTGATAATCCGGTTACCACTCTTACCGGCATTCTTTACACACCCCGTTTGAAATTTAAAGATTTTGATTTTAAGATAGGGTATGGATTTAACCTTAGCACATCAAAACTGGAAAAGTTCGCATCGGATAAAACACCGGAACAAATTCTTAACAGCGGAACATCTGCGCCGTTTTTTGGCGGAGACTATTATCCGTATTACACACCGAAAAATTTATTATCGCAATCAGCCTATTTTGCTTTCGGATATTATCCTACGATTGAAACACAGGCATCGCTGACAGTCGGTTACGGTTTGAGCGGCTCAGCTGAAAAGCCATATTTCTTCAGGGATGTTAACGCGATAGGGCAGGTCTATCTTTCAAGAGGTTATGTAAAGGAAAATTTCACTCCTGTAGATGTAAATTTTTCAGTGCACTCTCTCATTACACCTAAAATTGAAATGAACATAGATTTCAATTATTCCAAAAACTACTTCTATATTATAAGGACCCTTTCATTAGGCGTGAAAGTAAATTTCTGGAAATAGAAATTAATTTAAGATTTATGATATAAGATTTAAGAATTTTTTCTTGTGCCTGTCATTCCCGCTCCGTGTCGAGCGCGGGATAAACTCCGGCGAAAATCCAATCAACTATCCACTGACAACTATGTTTTCATTTCTTTACTCTCTAATTTTCCTTAACATCTTTTTCAAGTTCACAATATCAAAAATAGAGTAGTTTTTGATTAAATTTATTTCACCCTTTCATTAATATGGATAATTGAATAATTTGCAATATGAAATTTCCTAAAGATTATTATAATAAAATAATTTGCGGTGATTGTTTAGAAACCATGAAAACAATGCCTGATAAATCTATTGATTTAGTAGTAACTAGTCCTCCATACAATTTAAAAAATTCAACTGGTAACGGAATGAAAGATGGCCGTGGAGGGAAATGGAAAAACGCAGCATTAGTAAATGGATACTCTGATCATGATGATTGTATGCCTCATAATGAATATGTAAAATGGCAAAGAGATTGTTTAAATGAAATGATGAGATTACTAAAAGATGATGGTGCAATTTTTTATAATCATAAATGGAGAGTTCAAAACGGCCTTTTACAAGATAGACAAGACATCGTTGCAGGTTTACCCATACGACAAATAATTATTTGGCGAAGAAAAGGAGGAATAAATTTTAATCAGGGATATTTTTTACCTACTTATGAAGTAATTTATTTGATTGCGAAAAAAGATTTCAAATTAGCTCCTAAAGCTAATTCGTATGGAGATGTTTGGGAATTTACACAAGAAATGAAAAATGATCACCCTGCTCCTTTTCCAGTAAGTTTAATTGATAGGATTATATCATCAACTAATGCAAATATAATTCTCGATCCTTTTATGGGTTCAGGAACTACAGCAGTCGTTGCAAAGTTTTTAAAAAGAACTTTTATAGGTATAGAAAAGTCTCCTCTTTATTGTCAAATGGCTGAAAGAAGATTAAACAATAAAGTTGAAGAACTTTTAAGTAGTAATTTTGAACTTCAAGAAAAATTATTCTAATGAAAATTTTTACAAAACCAGAATTAATTGAAAAATTAATTGAAATCTCAAATCGAGGGTGGATAGAAAATGCAAGACACGGTAATCACGGTGGGATAGGGAATACATTAGAAGATTTATTAGGTATCGAAGAAAATAATTTACCAATTCCAAATGCAAGTGAATGGGAGTTAAAAACTGCCAGATTAAATTCAAAAGCCTTAACTACATTAATTCATATAGAACCGTCTCCTCGGGCATTAAACATTGTACCAGGAATACTTTTACCTCATTATGGATGGAAACATAAACAGGCGGGTTTAAAATATCCACTAACAGAAAAAAGTTTTCGACAAACGATACATGGGATGTCACATAGTAATCGTGGATTTCGAGTCATGATAGATAGAATTAATCAAAAAATTATCATTTCTTTCACTTCTGGAAATATTGATAAAGTACATAAAAGTTGGAGTAAATCAGTTTTAAAAAGTATTGGTCACAATGAACTTAATCCTCAGCCATATTGGGGATTCGATGATTTGAGAAATGTTGTGGGTCGAAAGTTACCAAATTGTTTTTATGTTCAAGCTTTGGTTAAAAAAGAAAACGGTAAAGAATTTTATCATTATACAAAAATTACTATGCTTGAAAAATTTAACTTTGATGGTTTCTTAGATTTAATAGAAGAAGGTAATATTTTAGTAGATTTTGATGCAAGGACAGGGCATAATCATGGAACTAAATTTAGACTAAGACAAAATCAGTTCCCCCGATTGTATAAAAAAGTTACTACAATTTTATAGATTAAAGATTTTTTTTAAATCCGCTATATTATATACTATCGGTATATTTAGTTTCTTTGCAAACTCAACTTCTTTATCCGCGCCATTAGATTCTCCAGGTATTCTAATTAAAGCATCACAAACTCTTAAAAAAGCTAAATCAATCTCAAGCCATTTCTCATATGGTTGAAACTTATTCATATGTAAAAAATGTGTTAAGTGAGGACAGAAAGGAGCAAAGCCTAAGCTGATTAAATCATTTGAAACATCCATCGAATTTTTTACGTTTTGGGCAACATCACCTAAAGTATATGGACCGGAAACAAAAATTCTTTTCATGGAATTAATCTATTTTAAAATACAAAATAAATAAAAAAAAAA
>CALJIG010000027.1 GCA_937974175.1 uncultured Ignavibacteria bacterium | reverse complement strand
ACTTTCGTGGCGAGTTGTAAATTATGTGGAAGGAGTTTAGCTACAAATAGAATCGAAGGACTAAGTGATGGTGTTTTCGGCATCGCTATGACTTTGCTTATATTTAAAATTGATGTTCCGGATGGTGTAATTATGGAGGGAGGAAAAGTAATTTTAAGAGATAAGCTTTATAATATGATTCCTCAGTTTGAAAATTATCTCATCAGCTTTCTTCTGCTCGGATTTTACTGGACACGCCATCAGCTTCAGTTCAAATACATTAAACAAGCCGATAGAAATTTACTCTGGATAAATATTTTCTTTCTTGCTGAAGTCGGTTTAATTCCGTTTACAACTGCTTTACTAATGAAATATACCGGAATGGAAATGCCTCAACTTTTGTACTCATTAAATTTACTATTGATAGGTCTAACCCTTGCAATTCATTGGTGGTATGCCAGCAGCAATTACAGATTGATTGATAAAAATTTATCTAAAGAATATATACGTAAGACTACCTGGCTTACTTTTTCTGTCCCGGTAGCTTTTGCCATTTGCAGTGTAGTTGCTGTCATAAGTCCGCGTACAAGCTTAACTTTGATGTACATAATTCCTTTAATTTATTTTATAGCGCGGATTATCGAGAAAAGAAAAAAAGCATAACCATTATATTTACCCGTTGAACTTTCTTCCCAACTATCTTGCTATAAAAAATAAATACCCGTATGTTTAGTTATATCAAACCATTTAATCAATAAAAAGGATGAGTAAATTAATCGCATTAATTTTACTTGCGGGGTGCTTTTGCCCATTATGGGCTAATCCCAAAATTACACCCTCGCTGCAGCAAAAGATGAATGAATCAGCGGAATCTGAGTTCATTCCCGTTTATGTTTTGTTCGACAGCCACCTGACTCTGCAGGACTTCGCAGATATCAGCTACGACACTCCGAAGAAGGAGAGAAGGAGAATCGTAATCGATAGACTTCAAAGATATGCACAGCAGCATCAGGAAAATGTAAGATCTTTTCTTAATATGAAAAGAGCAGAAAATGCAGTTCAGCAGTACGAAGTTCTTTGGCTCAATAATTCACTCGTGTTAAATTCAAACCGAGAGGTAATCATTGAAATGACTAAGTTCAATGAAGTGGCTATGATCTGCTATGACGAGCCTACTCCAATTGAACAACTAAGAGACGTGATAAATTATCAGGTCCCTTTTCTAAATGCACAAGCTCCTCAGCTTGCAGTCAATCCGGGAATAACTTCCTTAAAGGTTGACTTATGCTGGGCAGAAGGAAATAAGGGCAGCGGCATTGTAGTCGCAAATGCAGATGACGGATTCTGGTGGAAACATCCCGATGTGGTAAAGGGTATCTATCAGAATTTAGGTGAAGATGCCAATCACAACGGAGTTACAATAAACCTCGGAACCGGTACAACTTCAGTTTTTGATCCCGGCGATGTAAACGGAATTGATGATGACGGAAACGGAAAAGTTGATGACCTTGTAGGATGGGATTTTACCACAGGAAATTACAACATCACAACTGCCGCACACGGAACTGCAACACTTAGTCAGGTTATCGGTGACGGTACAATGGGAACGCAAACAGGCGTTGCCCCTATGGCAAAGTGTTTATTAATGAGAAACAGCAGTACACAAACACAGCAGTGGCTTGCATTCCAGTATGCAATTCAAATTGGCGCTGATGTAATAACCAGTTCTTTAAGCTGGAAGTGGCCTTCAAGACCTGACTATAGCCAGTTCAGAATTATTACGGATATGTCTCTTGCTACAGGAACTGCTCAGGTAAACTCAACCAGCAATGACGGAAACGGTAACGGCTTCCCTCTTAATATTTCAACAGCAGGAAACTGCCCGCCGCCATGGCTTCACCCTGACCAGTTAAGAAGAGGCGGTATTGGCGGAGTTCTTGGAACAGCAAATATTACTGTAAGCTCTAATACTATTAATTCATCATCACCATGGGGACCTGCAACTTGGGGAAACTGGGGATTATGGGGAACATATAACAATGTTATTGACCCGTCGCATAAAGATTATATGTACAGCAGAACTGCTCCCGTAGAAATGCCTGACTCAATGGGGCTGCTAAAACCCGATATTGCATCACCGGGTGAGGGTACAACTGCATGCTATGTAAGCTCAGGTACGGGCTACGGTTCTGCATTCGGAGGAACTTCATCAGCTACTCCTCATACAGCAGGGGTAATTGCTTTGATGCTCTCCATAAATCCTGAAATGCTTCCGCAGGATATAGCCAAGGTAATACAAATGACTGCTATTGATATGGGTACACCGGGTAAAGATGAACGATACGGCGCAGGAAAAATTAATGCATACGATGCAACTAACTCGCCTAAGTTTGTTGTAGCCGGTATAAACGGACCGAGCAATATGCTCATAAATAATACTCTTTCTGCATCAGATACGGCAAGAGAATTAGTCGGAATAAAAATATCTACAAACTTAAATCCGCAGTTAGGCTCATTAAGAACTTTAAAATTCGGTATGACCACTACTGCAACTGCAACTAACATTACAAGCTTTGATTTATATTTCGATAAAGATAAGAACGGAGTAGTAAGCACAGGAGATATTAAATTAAAAAGTTCTCCTTTTGTTACAGGTCCTATTACCTTCAACGAAATTAAATTCAAATTCCTGGATACAGCAAGAACTTTATTGCTTGTTGCAAAAACAACTGCTTCTGCATCAGGCGCACATACAGTTAATCTGGGACTAACAGATACCAATCAGGTAAAGGCTTATTATAATACAACTGCCGCAGGAACAAATTTTCCGTTAGGTAATGTCACCGGTATCGGAAACAATTCAAATGTTGAAGCAATTTCATACGGACTGGGACAAAATTTCCCGAATCCATTTAACCCTGAAACAGTAATCTCTTACTCAATCGCAAAAGACGGAATTGTAAGAATAAAGCTGTATGATGTATTAGGAAAAGAGATTGCAACAATAGTAAATAATTTCAGAACTGCAGGAAATTATAAAATAGAACTGAATGCAGATAACTATAAAATGTCCACCGGCATTTATTATTATAAAATAGAGTCAAACGGCTTTACAGATACAAAGAAAATGATTCTTGTAAAATAGAATCATATTTTTTTTCTGTTACTCCTAAGGTTTTCGGTAGTTTACCGGAAACCTTTTTTTATATATAAACTTTTTACTTGACTTGTAACCATAAAGTTACGTATTTTTGTGTAACCAAAAAGTTACACGTTTTTTTAATCCCAATAAAAATACCCATGAGCAACAGAATAGATAACATTTTTTCAGCACTAGCAGACGGAAGCCGAAGGCAAATACTTATGATGCTTACTGAAAAAGAAATGCATGTGAATAACATAGCACAGAATTTTAAATTCAGCCGACCTGCCGTATCTAAACACTTACGAATTTTAGAAAAAAGTAAACTCGTGAAAGCAAGAAAAGACGGACGTGAAAGATTTTACAGAATAAATCCCGAACCCCTCAATGAAGTATACAAATGGCTTGAGTTCTATAATAAGTTCTGGGATGATAAACTAAACTCTTTAAAAAATTTTGTAGAAAATAATTAACTAATCAAATTTAAAAAATGAATGCAATTGAAGTATCAACCAAACAAGATACAATCTGTAAAGAAATAATTATAAACGCTCCGGTATCAAAAGTCTGGAAAGCCTTAACCGAGCAAAAACAAATTGAAAAATGGTTTATGGCTCCGGATAATTTTATCCCTGAAATTGGAACCACATTTCACATGACAGGAACTAAAGACGGTGAAAGTTTCCCTCACACATGTACTATTCTTGAAGCAATTCCTGAAAAGAAATTATCCTATACATGGAATATGTCAGCCATTGACGGTGAAACAATTGTAGCATGGGAATTGGAAGAACAAGGTACAGCTACAAAGCTAACTCTCACACATTCACAATGGGATAAAGTTAAATTCAATACACCATCTTTATCTCACAATGACTTTATAAACGGATGGAACCACTTTACAAATAAATTAAAAGAGTATTCTGAAACCTTATAAAAGAACAATGGGAAATACAGAACCCGTAGTAAAAGAAATATCTATAGATGCTTCCATCTCAAAGGTATGGGAAGCGCTGACTAAAAAAGAGCAAATCGCAAAATGGCTTATGCCTTCTGATGACTTTGAACTTAAAGCAGGAGCCACGTTCAATATGATGGGTGAGAGCAAAGGTATTAAGTACCCTCATATCTGTACGATAAAAGAAATTGTACCTGAAAAAAAGCTCTCTTATACATGGGCAATTAAGGACAAACTAAGCGATACACTTGTAACATACGAGCTTGAAGAACAAGACGGAAAAACCAAGCTGACACTCACTCACTCCGGATGGGATAAAGTTACGCTCAATAAAGAAGGCACAACAAGAGACGATTACAATAACGGATGGGTGCAGGTTATTCCCGGTCTTAAAAAATTTGTTGAATCAAATTAAACAGGAAAATGGTACAACCAATAATAAAAGAAATAACAGTAAATGCTCCCGTATCTAAAGTATGGAAAGTAATATCAAACAAGGACGATCTTGCAAAATGGTTTCATCCTTCTGATGATTACAAGCTTGAAGTCGGGCATACATTTCACATGACAGGCCATCACGAAGGAAAAGATTATCCTCATACAATGACGATAACAGAAATCATTCCCGAACGAAAGCTAGGGCTTGATTGGTTCATCGAAGGTGATGCCGGTATTACAAAAGTTACGTACGAGCTTGAACCCGATGGAGACAAAACTAAAGTAAAAGTTATTCACTCCGGCTTTGATAAATATCCGGACGGCGAAGCAAACCGCAATGACTACAACAACGGATGGGAACATGTGCTTAATACTTTATTAAAAGAATATGTAGAGCAGGATAAAAAAAGAGAAGACCCATCATGTGGTTCGTAAATTTCAAAGAACGATAAACTATAAGTAAGTACATTGAGGGGTTACAAGCCCCTCTTTTTATTTTTAAATGTTAATTCCTTCTCACAACTCTCACTTTTTTCTTCAATTTCAAATCATAATAAGCATTTTTCAGTTTTTCTTTTTCACACCAGGCTAAAAGTTCATTTGTTCCCCCAACCTTTTATTTTTAGTTTACAGCAGTTCATAAAAACTTAAACTAAAAATGAAAAACATTACACTCGCAATTCTCTTAGTACTTTTCTCAGCAGTATTAACTTTCTCCCAAAGTAAAACTGCCGGAACAATTACAGAAACACAAAACATCGCTCCCGATGGCAACACAAACTATATATCACAAACTATTTCAAATGAACTAAAAAACTTAAACAAAGAAGTAAAGAAAGCAAAGAACGATGGCAATCTTGAAAAGATTAAATTCTATCAAAAAAAAATCAACTCGTTTACAGGCGCTTCCAATGTCAGCACAATTCCTGAATCAAGTGTATCTGTTCAATTTGGCTCTGACTTAGATAACCAGAATTTTACAAATCTTAACTCAACGCATCTTATATCATCAGGCGCTATGGCAACTGACAGAGTTACCGGTCATATTTACACGGTATATACCAGATTCATTGAAGGTGCATCTGACGAATTGTGTTTTTACAAATCCACAAACAACGGAATAAGCTGGACTAACGCATTTACATTCTCTATCTCAGCTCTGCCGAATCTCAACTATAGAAATAATGAAATAGATATTGAGATAGTTTCCCGCGGTGATTCCTCCTTTATTTGGGGTGTTGCCGGTGTAGAAAACGGAACCGGTATTTCATCAGCGTTTGTTTTCAGATGCCGCGCTGACGGTAATGACCTTAACGTTAGATTTTTAGTACCACAAGCTGCTGATAAAAAGCTGCGCTACCCAAGGATTACCAGTGATAATGCAAGGTATACGCAAGGCAGCTATGTTTATATAACGTACACTTTAGATTCCATTCTTACCGGCGCTAAAATAATGAAGTCGAAATTCCTCGTATGCGAAACACCATTTGAACCAAATCCGGACCTGATCCAAAAAAGCAGTGTTCCGAATGGATCTTACTGGTGGAACTCTACGTCAGTCCCCGACTCTGCTTTTATGCAAAGCGATGTATGTTATGTAAACACTCCCGGTGACTCTGATATAGTTGTAACCTCCACGGTAATAAGAGGAACGGGCACATTCTCAGGACAGAATGTTTACATGACAAACTCATCTGACTACGGAACTTCAATAGGACCAACCTATGCAATAGGAGATTCAAGATTTATTGAGACTCCTAAAATCGCATCTCCCGGATTCAACAGCCGAAACGTTATGATTGCCTCTCGCAGATTATTTATCAACGGTGACTGGGACTGCTACTACTATTACTCAACGAACCTTAATGCGAACAACGGTAATTTTAATCAAATGGGATATGTAGCCAATAACAGCGATACAACTCTTTCTGTTGATTTAAAAGCGCGCTACCGTTCATTCGATAACTTCTTATTTGCCTATGCCGATAAAAATCAGGACCATTCCGGAATGAGAGCCAATGTAATGGGAAGACCGTTTAAGCTCGGAGCATTACAGCCTATATATTACGCAAATCCGATTGGCACTTTCGGTACAGGAACTTGGGGCGCACCGGTTGCTGCATTCAGGAATGTTAACAACGATTCCTGTATTATCGGATGGAGCAATGCCTCCGGCCAAGGTTACAATGTTACAGGAGGAACAAGCGGAACTGTAACTGGCACCGGTAATAACTCAGAAACAGCTGATAATTTTTCACTATTGCAGAACTACCCGAACCCGTTCAACCCGACTACTAAGATATCTTTCACCATACAGCAGAACTCATTTGCGAAGCTGACAGTCTATGATATAATGGGCAGAGAAATCTCCACGCTTGTTAACGGTCAGTTAACTGCCGGAGCGCATAGCATAGAATTCAACGCATCTGCTTTACCAAGCGGAGTTTATTATTACAAACTGGAAGCAAACGGCTTCAGCGATGTAAAGATGATGATGCTGGTAAAGTAATTTCAGATTTCAGATTTCAGATTTCAGATTTAATTTACACAGCTTAACTTTTTAACTTTTGACTATTTAAAAATTGGCCTGATTCTTTTCAAACAATAGTCAGGTCATTTATGAACGGAAGCCTTCGGCAGAAATGCTGAGGGCTTTTTGTTTAATACAGATTTTTATGATGTCGCAGATAGTAACATTATTGTAACATTTTGGTTGTACGTAACTTCCCCCTCCTTTCTAAGGAGGGGGTTAGGGGGAGGTAAAGTGTAAGAGCCAACTTAGTTTGCTATTCCAATTAACCCCACCCTGACCCTCCCCTTAGTAAGGGGAGGGAACCCATATGTCGGATTCTTGAAACTCCGTTGTTGTTTTTTCAACTCTAGATTTTTTAATAATGTAATCCTGCCGGGTTTTTGACGGATTTTGTTTTCCATCTTGTCATCCCGGGCTTGACCCGGGATCCAATCATATTCTACTTATGAGACCACCCCCTTCCCCCCTCCTTAAAAGAAGGAGGGGGCTTGTTCCCCGCTCCCTCTTTGAAACCTTAGTTCCCTGCTTCTCAACGTCCTCGTTGGGAAGTTTTTTATTTCAAGGAATGTCGGAAAAAAGTCGGGTTTTGTTTCTCGCAGTTCTCACTCCCCTTTTTAACTTTTTCATCATTTAAAACTTCTCATTGTTGTTTTTACAATATCGCATTTTTTAATTTCCAAATCCTGACGGGTTTTTGACGGATTTCTGCAAAATAAGAAATCGTGCTGTCATCATAGAGTAACATTATTGTAACATTTTCCTTTTTAACTTTCTGTCGATTTAAAAATTAATTGTAACATTTTTGTCACATTTTATTTTAGCACATTCTTCCCCCTCCTTATAAAGGAGTGCCTGTCCCGCCAAAGGCGGGAGGGACTGAGGGGCGGTATCATTTTTTATATTCCTCAAACACCCCTCCCGACCTACGGTCGGACTCCCCTCAAAGGGAGAGTTTAGTAATTAGTTGCTTAGTATGCATTTGTAAATTATTACTGCTTTATAGGAAAAATCCTTTGGTACTGACAAAAATAATTCTCCCCTTGAGGGGAGTACCGCCGCAGGCGGGGAGGGGTGTTCGTTCCACACAAAAACAATTCGCCTGAAAGAAATTTAATAAGAATAGAAAAGGAAGTAAAGTTCATGTACCCTATTACTACATATAGGGAGATTTTTTAATTTTGTTCTTGACATGAATTTTATAGGTTTTTAATCCTGTCAGGTTGTTTTTATCATCAAACTTCGTTTGATTGTTCTTTTTTTCTTGATAAAAAAAGAACTCCGGCGTCAAGCGCGGGACTGGCGCCAAAATCAAGACCAGCAAAAATTTGCTAAAAATTCCTGCGAAAAAGCTGCTCGAAAAGAACTCGCTGCGCTCAAACAGCTTTTCTCGCTTACGCTTTTTCTTGTAATTTTTTTAATCCCGCATCAAGTGCGGGACAAGCTCCAATTTTTAATGGTCGATTTAGCGTTGTGGCTGCGTTCCGAAGCTGGAGCATCGGAACGATGGATTTCGTGCTCGAATTTCCCCCTCCTTTTTGAAGGAGGGGGGTGGTATCATTTAATAAGAGTAGATTTAGAAATAAAGAAGATGCTGTCTATTAGTAGGTATGTGGAAAAAATTAGTGCTTAATTTTATTTTACAATCTTATTTATATTTCAGTATGAAAAAATTTTTACTGATAATATTATTTTTCTTAGTTTTTAACCAATCCTCAGGTAAAACCCCATTTGAAATAAAGCTTCATTCTGAATATTACAAATTTTTTAAAATTATATTAACAACAGGATATCTTGAAGCCGTAAAGATAAATTCAGAGGATTATCCTTTCATAAAAGAGTCACACAAAGATTCATACAAAGACTCTGTGAACTTTTCAGATTCAAATGTACTTGAAGTTTATTATTCAAGAGATGGAATATCGTGGTCGAAAGCAGCAAATTACTTTGATTGCAAACGTACTGAAAAGAGAATTTATTTTGAAATAAGCTTTCATCCAAATGAAGACAAATTACCATATTGTATGATAAATGTTTACAGGTATTACAAAGGTAGACAAGAAATTAGAGTGCTGGCAGACTGGGATGAAAAAAAATATAGTGTTCCAAAGTATAAATTAATAAATAACTCTAATGAGAAATTTTACGGAATAAATGACTTTAATGAATTTTGGGGAATATTATATAAATTCAATAATGATAAATGGGAAGTGTACAGTGTCGGTGGAAGATGCGCCACTTCTTATGACGGACCTCCGTTACATTCCGGTGACACAGTTGTCTCAAAACTGGCGGACTATAGATCAGGGTACGATGATGTTAAAAGTAGTGGGAAATTTAAATATGTAGTTCAACTTACTCTTACAAATGAATTATGCAGCATATTCCGAAGAATAGATAACACTACAAACATCTACGATATATACGAAATAGAACAGTTTTTCGAGATAAAATGACCTTTTCCCACCCCCCTCCTCTCCCTTGAAAAAATCATAAATAATTGTTAAATTTAAGGTTTCCAATAAAGAAGACGATTTTTATTTGTGAGCGAAAATACTAATGAAAGTACCGGAAATACTGTGAATGCAAACGAGGTTAAAAGCGACAAAAGCGCTATCGAAAACCAGCCTGCAAATCCACAAAGCGAGACTGTAACCGGCAAAGTTACAGCCCCTGAAAACACACGAGAAGAGATTCTAAAAGAAGAAGTAAAAGAAGTTACTAATACCGCAAAAGAAGAAGTTCCGAAAGAGGAAATTCAAAAAGAGATAAGAGAATCTCTCAACAACGAAAATAAAAGCGACGAAGCTAAAGAAGTATCGCAAAGCACAGAAAAGACTAACAAACCTGAGACAGTAAAAGAAACTCCGGCAAAAGAAACTCCTAAAGAGGAAGTTCAAAAAAAGGAAATTCAAAACGAGATTCGTGAATCTTTTAATGAATCAACTGCCGAAGCAGAAGAGCAGGAAATAAAAGCTCCTGAGCCTGTAATAAATCATTACAACGGAAACACAGTTGTTGCAATAGACGGTCCTTCGGGCACAGGCAAAAGCACGACTGCAAAACTTCTTGCAAAAAGACTGAACTACTTATACATAGATAGCGGCGCAATGTACAGAGCTGTAACGTACAGCGTGCTGCAGAATAAAATTCCTGTTACAGATATTGCTGCGATAATTGAGCATACGAAGGGCTTAGATATAGTTTTAGAAGATGAAAAAGTTTTGCTTAACGGAGAAGATATTTCCGCTCCGGTAAGAGGCGTACAGGTTACATCGAACGTAAGCACAATAAGCGCGATTAAGGAAGTAAGAGAAATGCTCGTTGCAAAGCAAAGAGAATATGCAATGACTAACAGCGTAGTGATGGATGGACGAGATATCGGCACAGTTGTTTTCCCTTATGCTCAGTATAAATATTTTTTGATTTGCGATTTAAAAACAAGAGCGGCAAGAAGACAGCAGGACTTCAGAGATTTAGGATTAGAGATTGCCACGAATAAAATTGTAATGGAGCTTCGCAAGCGCGATGACATAGATACAAAAAGAGAGGAATCCCCTCTGAGAAAAGCAGATGACGCAGTGGAAGTTGATACGACGAATATGATAATCGAAGAACAGGTTGAGTGTATACATAGGAAGATAGTTCCGAGGTAGATTTTGACAATGTAGAATTCAGAATGCAGAATTCAGAATTTTTATTATAAATAATTTTAGATACGGGAATGATAGAGTGGAAAGTTTTTTACTAACTACTCAATACTCACTACCCTATACTAACAAAAGAGTTTTAGAAATTGGTTTTAGTGTTGTACTCAATACACATTACTCACTACCCAATACTAAAAAAGCCCGGGATAAGAGCGGGGATTAATTAACTAAAGCCTTTAGAGACTTTAAAATTCATAACAAGGATTGCAGAATATTTCTGCGAAAGCTCAAGAAGGAAAAACAAAAGGAAACAATTTAAATGAGTGAAACACTAACACAGGACAAAAAAAACGGCACAGCTGATGACGTACTTGAAGCGAAACCGAAAATTGTGAAAGTTAAAAGAATTAAAGGTAATCTTTACAATGAAGATGAGTATGAAGATATGCTCAAGCTTTATGAAAGAACCTTTAGTGTAATAAAAGAAAACGAAGTTGTTACAGGTAAAATTGTATCTGTAAGTGGCGACGACGTTCTTATCGATATCGGTTCAAAATCAGACGGAAGAGTTTCAGTAAACGAATTCTCTGATTCAAGCGAAATAGTTGTCGGTAATGATATCGAAGTTTTCTTAGAGAAAATTGAAGATAAAGAAGGTCAATTAGTGCTTTCCAAAAAGAAAGCTGATTCCATTAAGATGTGGGATAGAATTGTTGACTCATGGAAGAACGGTACAATTGTTAAGGGTAGATGCGTAAGAAGAATTAAGGGTGGTTTCGTAGTAGATTTAAGCGGACTTTCAGCATTCCTGCCTGGCTCGCAAATCGATACAAAGCCTATCAGAGATTACGATGAGTACATCGGCAAAGTAATGGAATTCAAAGTTATCAAAGTTAACAATCTTAACGAAAATATTATCATCTCTCATAAGGTCATTATCGAAGAAGGTATGGCCGGACAAAGAGAAGAACTGTTGAAGACAATCGAAAAAGGAATGAAGCTGAAAGCAACTGTAAAAGCTATTACAGACTTCGGTGTATTCGTTGACTTAGGCGGTCTTGACGGTTTGATTCATATCACAGACTTATCATGGGGAAGAATCACACATCCTACAGATGTTGTTAAGCTTGACCAGGATATCGAAGTATATGTTCTTGAGTTCGATAAAGAAAAACAAAGAGTATACCTTGGCCTGAAACAGTTAATGGCTCATCCATGGGACTCTGTAAAAGATAAATACAAAATCGGCGATAAAGTATCAGGTAAAGTTGTATCATTGACTGACTACGGCGCCTTTATTGAAATTGAAAAAGGTATAGAAGGCTTGATTCACATCAGTGAAATGAGCTGGACACAGCATGTAACAAACCCAACCCAATGTGTAAACATGGGACAGGTTGTTGAAGCGCAGATATTAACAATAGATTCAGAGAACAGAAAACTTTCATTAGGTATTAAACAATTAACACCTAATCCTTGGCAGTCACTGCTTGAAAGATTCCCTGTAGGCACAAAGCACAAAGGAAAGATCTGCAACATCACAGGCTTCGGCGTATTTGTTGAGCTTGAAGAAGGTGTTGACGGATTGGTTCACATCTCTGACTTATCATGGACAAAGAAGATATTCGATATCAACGAACACTATAAAGTGGGCGATGAAATAGAAGTTGTTATCTTAGGTGTTGATGTTGCTAACCAGAGAATTTCTCTTGGAAGAAAACAATTGTTTGAAAATCCATGGGAAACTTTAGCTGATACATATAAAGTAGGAACAGATGCTGATGCAAAAATTATTAAAGCTATCGATAAAGGATTGATTGTTGAGCTTCCGAACGAAGTTGATTCATTCATCCCTGCATCACAATTAGCTGCTAATAATATCAGAAACTTTGCTGAACTTTTCAAAGCAGGCGACTCTCTTAAAGCAAGAGTTATCGATGTAGATAAGAACAATAAAAAAATCGTTCTTTCTGTAATCGATTACTTAAAAGATAAAGAGCAGGATGAAATTGATGCTTATGTAACAAAGTTCAACATTCCGAAGAAATTCGCAGCGAAGGACATTGCAGATAAGACAAGAACATACGAAGCAGAACAAATTGATTTCAAGATTGAAGATATAATCGGTGAAGACGTTCCGGAAGCAAATCATCCTCCGGTAATAATTGATCCGACTGCCCCTGCTGCACCGGAAGTTCCGGCTGAAGCGCCAAAGGCATAATATCAGTAAAAATTAATTCGCTTTAATAAATATAAAATCCCTTCAGGAGAAATCCTGAAGGGATTTTTTTATTTGGGGAAATTATTAATTCATCACAACATCTTATAAATTCTTCCCTTGAGGAAGGTGGCCCGCCCCGTATCAAGTGCGGGAAAAACTCCACGAGACGGTGGGTGTTCGTTCAAACACCCCTCCCGACCTGCGGTCGGACTCCCCTCAAGGGGAGAATTACATTACTTAAAGTTAATTTTCATAGCTCAAAACTCTATCTCCATTTTTATATTACTCCTTTTCCACGGCACGTTGCCCAATGGCACTTCAACAAATCCCAGCTTTTTATACAGCTCTACTGCTTCGGCGGAGTTTTCTCTGTTTGAGTGCAGGATTATTTTCTTTGCCCCGAGTTCTCTGGCTTTATTTACTGTAGCTTCTCCGAGCAGGTATCCGATTTTTAATCCGCGGTAATTTTTATCCACTCCCATTTTTGTAAGCTCATATACTCCATTGCCTTCATTTGTGAGCGAGCATGTTCCGACAAGTTCATCGCCGTATTGCGCCATAAAAATATGTCCGCCGGGTTTTAAGATGTGTTCATCGGGATTATCGAGAACGAGTAAATCGACATCTTCGACTTCATACCTGTCGCTTATCCAGTCGATGTTTATTTTTCGGAATGCTTCGTAATGTGCAGGTGTGTAATTTATTATTTGTACTGATTGATTTTCTTTTTCCATAAATAAAATTACTTTAATCAGATTTAGAAGACAACCGTTTTTTGGACAAGGAATTTTTGAATTGTTCTTGAGACGAGGATATACGTTAAGAATGGGAATATTATAAATTAACCTGACAGGATTAAAAACCTGTCAGGTATTAAAAATATTTTTAGAGTTTACTTCACTAAAATCATTTTTATTGAATTAGTATAATTTTCTGAGTTCATTCTGCATATGTATACTCCCGATGATAATGATTCGCCGTTGAAATCCACTTCATAATTTCCTTCAGCGTGTCTTCCTGAAAATAAATTTTTCACTAATCTTCCGCTGATATCGTAAACATTTAAGTTTACAAATGAAGCTACAGGAACAGAGTAAGAAATTTTTGTAACAGGATTGAATGGATTTGGGAAATTCTGATTCAGTTTAAACTCTTTCGGAATTACAGAGCTTACCGGCAGAACTGCTACAGGCAGAACTGCAGCATATTGTTTTAATTTTGTAACACTGTTAAGACTTCCTGCTCCTCTTGCAACAATTACTGCTACTATTACAGAGGCAGTTTCTCCCGGAGCTAATGATGAAGGACCTAAGTTCATAAAAAATCTTGCGTCTGCATTGAGAGTTGAATTCCATCCTGAGTTTGTCTGCGGGTCTCCGTTGTAAACAAATTTTCTGGGTAAGCCCTGATACATATAAGCTTCTCCGCATCTGTTAAAACCTTTCTGATAATTCCGGAACTGAGGAACTGAACTTGGGTCCTGAATACACGAAGTAGTGCCGCTTCCCGGATTATAAAAAGGCACGCATGATGTAAGTGTAAATCCGTTTGTTGCAGAAATAAATTTATATCCAACTGCAGGTGATGTGTTTCCGTAACCGGGATCTGTAAGAACTCCGTTATAACCGTAAGCAATACCTAATGCGCTATCACTGCCCATTTTATCATCCGAGGTAACTGTACCGATATCGGGATCTACAATTAATGAGATATATGCATTGCTCCAGGCAGCTGAGTTTTTATTTGTAATATCTATTTTATAATAAATAGCATCTTTTCTTAAATCGTCATTAAATGAGTATGAATAGATTTTCATTTCTGCTTTTAAAGGTACGGGACTAAAAGATGAAGTACCTCTCACTGCATCAGTTACAGTTAAAAATGTAGACTGGTTTCCTGTAAGTAATGGCTGGCTGCCGTTAACAGGCGCCCCCTGTGATACAGGCCATCGGTCCCAGTCAGGTACTCCGGTACCATCACCTGTTTTTATCTGATACAAACCATATTCGCCCAGTCTGCTTCCCACTTCATTACCTGAGCCGTCATATTTACCTGGATGAAAATCTGCAAAGCTATATGATTCGCTTAAGAGTGTATCTCCATTTACAACTCCGCTGATTGCAATTGAGGAATTGAACAGACAATAGTTATTACTTCCTTTAGGATATTCAAATCCCGGAGTGTTGTTTCCGCGTGAAGAAGTAAGCTGTGCGTATGCATTTGTGTAATTATTAATGTTGTTCGAATTCTGATATTTATAATAATCTGCAAAGAAAGGATTTACAAGGTTGCCTAAGCCCGTTGTTGTTTTATATAAATAATCATATTGTGTTCCTGTGTATCCGGTTAATTGGTCAGGAAAGAAAGAGAACATCGTTCTGTCTTCAGTTAGTAATCTGTAGTCTGTCGGATTGAACCATGTCGTACCGCCATTGGTGGTTTTAACAATTCCCGAAGGATATTGATTAACTGCATAATAGTTTGCATAGCCGGTAGTTTCATCGAAGAATTTTACATTCGATGGTGCTTTTCCTGAAGTATCATTTGAGTATAAAAGAGCCCAGTTAAGTCCGCCGTTAGTTGTCTTCCAGCTTTTACCTTTTATTGAAGGTACTGAGGAAGATTTTTTACTGTAAAGCCATCCTGTATTATTATTCAGAAAATAAAATTCTGTCAGTAATGAATCGGACATTGTATTTACCCAGTTGCTGCCTGAGTTCGTTGATACAAAAAATCCTGAGCGGTTTATTCCGTAGCCGTTAGTTCCTGAAAAAAATTTTATTTTTGAAAAGCCGTTTGCAGCATTAACAGAAGTCCATGTAGTACCTCCGTTAGTTGTCTGATATGTTTTATTTGTAACAAGTGCATTATCGGTTGATATCCAGCCGGTTAATGCATTAACAAAACTAATTCTCCATCTCATTTGTGTAGTGGGCACAGCCGGTGTATTAAGTACCGTCCAGGTATTCCCTCCTGTTAGTGTTCTTATCACCTGACCTGAATCGCACGAGGCGAAAATAGTAAGAGTATTAACCAGTTCTAATTCCCTTATATAGAAAGCATTATCCGGAGATATCCTATACCAATTAGCTCCGCTATTTGTGGTTTTGTAAACAGCGCCCGGAAAACTTGAAAACGAATAACTGCCTCCGGCTAAATAACCTGTATTGGCATCTGAAAATTGTACTGAAGTAGGATATAAGTATACTCCGGAATCTGAAGGATTTATGACCTGCTGCTTTATCCATTGGGCATTTACCGGGCTATGGAGTGATAATGAGACGAAAAAAACAAGAATTAACTGCCAGATAGTTTTATTCATAAGGAATAGTTAAAATTATGTAATAATATAAATTATATACATTAAAGCAAATAAAGTTCCTAAAATTATTTAATTAAATAAAATCAAATATTTTTCCCCATTTTTCATGGTTTTTGTACTTAAAATAGATGAAAGAACTTCTTATTTTTTTTTGTGCAGTTAATTCTTCAAATTTAAAAAGATACTTGTTTAAAATTCTCTCTAATCTAATGCCTTGAATAAAACCCATTTTACAAATATTTTAAAAGGAACCTTTACATACATTCTTACATTTAATATATTATAATATATCATATCGGAGACTCTATACCTTTTCTATAAATAATTACACATTTTGAGATATTTAAAGCTATCGATAATATTATTTTTCGTCGCAGGAATTTTTATCGGCGGATGCAATTATACAACCGTCCGCACCTACGAAAGACCTTCTGAAAAAGATGTAGAAGAAGACCCTCAGCCGAACTATGATATTTCACTCGATGAGGATTATCAGGACTACGTTTCTTTCATGTTCATGGGCAACAGGAATGAAAACTTCTCAACTTATTTCAATACATATTTTATGGCATCTTCCGATTTTGATGATGCTATTACTTTATATAGAACTTCTACCGTTGCATCTTTTAACAAAAGATTAGACTCGCTTAACATCACACCTCCTGTAAGCGGAGAAATAAAGGATAAATTAACAAAAGTAATTGAACGCGCATCTAAAGTAATTCAGCTTCATAAGAACAGTAAATTTTTAGATGATGCAGTACTTCTCATAGGGAAATCATATTTTTATCTTGGAGATTATTTACAGGCTGAAAGAAAATTCAATGAGTTTCTTACAAATCTTTCTGCAAGTGATTTATATGATGAAGCAATGTATTACCTTGGCGTAACAAAAATGAAGCTGCGCAAGACTGAGGAAGCTTCAACAATTTTAAAAAATCAGGTTTCCACCGCTAAAGATAAAGAGGTGCGTTCGGAAGCTGCTGCCGAGCTTGGCATTGATGCATTCGGAAAAAAGAACTATAAAGATGCAATAGACTATTTCAGGAAATCGATTGAATACACAAGCGACAATGAAAATAAAGCATTGAAGCAGTTTATTCTTGCAAGAATTTATTCTTTATATGCTCCTACTCAGGCTGCAAAAGAATTTTACAAAGTTTTAGATTATTCATCAGATTTTGATCTGGCATTCTATGCAAAGCTTAATTACGGTAAATCACTAGATAAGGAAAGACAGTTTTCAAAAGCTTATGAAGAGCTTGATAACCTAAGGAGAAAATACAGAGAAGTACCTGAGTATAAACAGCTGACCGAGCTTGAGCTTGCAAACAACTTATATGAACAGAAAAAATATAAACAAGCCATTGAAGGTTATTTTGATGTTATAATTGATTATCCTGCTTCAGTAGCTGCCAGTGATGCATATTATTATCTTGCGAATCATTATGAAACTATTGAGAACAGTTATCTGAAAGCTTTGGTAAATTATAAAAAATCTACTGAGGAAAATCCTTCTTCTGACTTTCTGTTTTTAAGCAGAAAAAAAACAGATGTATTCTCAAGATATTTTTCATTGCATGAAAAAATTGATACGGCATTTAATGTAACAATACCAACGGTAAATAAAGAGCTGGAAAAAAGACGGGTAATCAGAAATGAAGAAAAGGGAATCATCCCTAATAAATTCGATGACCAAAATCCGCCGCCTAATGGAAGAGAAAACGGTAAAGGTTCAGGTGTGCGAAGTTCAGATTTTACTTATGCAGACTTTAAAGACAGTACAAAAGAAAATGATGTGAGGAAGAAAAAGAAAGATGAGGCAGTAAATAATAAATCGGAAGATACCTTAACCACCCAGGATGAAATAATTAATAATGAAACTCCCGTAGATACTTCCTCTATTAGAAGAGCGCACGATGAAAAATTCAACTCTTATTATGAGCTTGCCGAGTTATTTTTGTACGATTTAAAAAGAGTGGATTCCTCTGTTTATTATTTGAAAGTAATTCTGGATAAATTTTCAGATGAAGATAAGAAATCAAGAACCCTGTATACTCTGGCAACTATTTATGCAAACAATAATGAAGCAGATAAAGCGAATGAACTATACCGCGAATTAATACAGAATTATCCGAATACAATTTTTGCAAATGAATCCCGAAAAATATTAGGTATTACGACTATCGAGCTTGAAGAAGAAACTGTTAAGGAAATTTATAAAGATGCTGAGAAAAAACTTTTAGCAGGAGCCAGCAGAGATGCAATAACAATCCTTACAAATCTTAAAGACAGGTATCCTGAAAGCGAGCTGCTCCCAAAAACATATTATACACTTGGATGGATATATGAAAACGTTTACAGAAACAAAGATAGTGTAATTTTCTATTATAGAACTGTAGCAGATAAATATCCGAACTCAGAATATGCGCAGAGAATAAAAGATAAGCTTGAGTTACTTGATGTAAAGATTGGAACTGATACAACCGGTAAAAAAGTACTGCTTGATTCCACAGGAGCAAAATTACCATTAGATTCAAACAATGTTAACAACACAAATCCGGAACAAAGCAAAGAGAATCAAGGTGATTTAACAAATCCTAAAGAGCAGGAGCCTACGTTAGACGATCAGTTCAAAGGTAAAACACAGGAAGAAATTATTAAAATTCTGCAGGAAGAAGAGAAGAAAAATTTAGAAGAAGAAAATAAAAAAAATCAGGAACAACCGCCTGTAATAAAAGAACAGGAACCGCCGAAATAATTTAAATTTTTGAGTTAACAGAAAAGCGGAATGAATTAAACTCATTCCGCTTTTTTTGTTTCTCCTTATTTCTTACTGCTTATTTGTGCCATTCCCCCTCAAAGAGAAAATACTATACAAGACTTACATCGGCATTAAAACTTTATCAATTACCATTATAACACCGTTAGACTGATAGACATCTGCAATTGTAACCATAGCTGAGTTTCCTTTTTCATCCCAAACCCAGATTTTATTATCTTTATCCATAGAGAATGACAAGCTTCCGCCGGCAACTGTAGGCATTGTTGCCTTACCGCCGTTAGTCGTTATCGCATCCATTATCATTTTTGAATCATACTTACCTGCAATAACGTGATAAGTTAAAATCTTAACAAGCATATCTTTGTTTTCCGGCTTCAAAAGAGTTTCAACTGTTCCTGCAGGAAGCATATCGAATGCAGAGTTTACCGGAGCAAATACTGTGAACGGTCCGGCGCCTTGCAGTGTTTCTACAAGTCCGGCTGCCTGCACAGCAGCAACTAAAGTCGTGTGCTCTTTTGACTTCACTGCATTCTCAACAATATTCTTTGTCGGGTACATTTCTTCTCCTCCAACCATAGGATTCTTTTGTGCGAATGAATAATTTGAAACTGCGCTTAATAAAAGCACAAGCGCTAAAGCCAGCATTGATTTCTTCATGATGATATTTTATTTATTTGATTAGTGTTTTTCATTTTCTGAAATTAAATACGGAGGAAGGATGAGATTGGATTTATTTTTTTGAATGTAAAAAAGGGGAGCCCCATTGTTGCATAAAAATAAAAAGCGGGAGAGGAACCATGCATCCTCAACCCGCTTTCGTTTGACTAATTAACCACTCTATTTCAATTTATAATTAAGAACGAGTAATTAATAATTCTTTCTGTTTCGTTTTAAAATATTCCTTCAGTAATTTCTTCCGCTTACAAAATTTTTACTATAATAATGCGGAAGTATTACCTTAGCTAATCTTATCTGCGTTTCAAGTTTTGTATTAGCTAAAAGTTTTTCAGTTAATTTGTGGGAGAGCTTTTCAATTGAACTAAGGGATTTAATTATTCTTTTCATTTCAGGGGTATTTAGTTTACTTCATTTAAAATGGGGGCGCCGCATTAAGCGAACGCCCCTATGTTGATAATTTATTTTATTTAATTAACATCATTCTTTTTACTTCTGAGAAACCTTCTGCTTCAAGCTTGTAGAAATAAACACCGCTTGATAAGTTAGCTCCGTCAAAATTTATTTCGTAGTTGCCTATGCTTCTTACTTCGTTTACTAATGTTGCTATTTCTTTACCGAGCATATTATATACTTTCAATGTTACATTACCCTGCTTAGGAAGAGAGAATGCAATCTTTGTTGAAGGATTAAACGGATTCGGGAAATTCTGCGCTAAAGCATATTCTTTCACGTCTGTAGTATTTGAAGTTACACCTACTGAATTAGCTACTACTACAGCATTCTGAACAGTGTAGTCAAAGTTACTCATTGATGTATTTAATGATTTCGATAGCTGGAATGAAACCATCGATACATTGTTAAGATTAGCAGGCTGTCCGTTTATTAAGAATGAACTTAGCGGTATTTCTCTTGTTGTCAGTGTTGAAGTAAGCGGCACATTTACAAAAGGATATAATGTTGTATTGCCTGATTTTACTTCAAGGTAAACGCTCATTGTGCCTGTACCTATAGCTTCAAATTTTATCTTTGCATAGTTAGTTAGATCTATTCCTTCGTATGAACCTTCTAATGAGCGGCCGATATAAACTTTATCGCCGAGTGTGCCTTTTAATCTTGCTCCGCCCGGGAATATTAATGAGTTTGCAGGTGCAACAGGATTACCGCTTGTTACTATATTTGAAAACTGTTGTATTGTACTTGTAGGACCGGCGTATGAACCGTAAACACCGCCTCCGATAAATACTGCATCTTTGAAGCCGTTAGCGCATGTTAAGTTTACTGTTGCGCCTGAGATTATTCCGATATTAGTATTGTATTCAGATTCTCCGTGAGGAACTGTGATGCTTTGATTTAAAGTCTGTGCAGGCATTCCTGTCTGCGGATTATATGTATATGATAGCGGTACAGTCTGATTAATACCTGTTGTATTGATAAATTTAATTTTTATCTTTCCGTCGTTTGTATATTTTGCTGACTTCATGTAAACGTCTGCATATTTTAACTCTGCTGCCTGATATTTAACTGTTCCGAAAGTTGCAAATTTATCTAAAACTTTTTTTACAAGGATTGAAGTTGCTCCGAAATCTGCACCCCAGACCTGGAAGTTATAAACATTTGTTGTACCGGCAGGCACTACATATTCAGGAATTGTCCATTTATTATCAACTGTGAAACCTGATGCTGTTTCATATACACTGAATATTACTGAATAATCTGTTGTTCCCTTTGAAGGGTTTACAAGTTTTGCTGAATAAAATTCATGATTATCGATCAATGTTCTTTCAAGATTATCAAGATTACTGTTTGCAAGTCTGTCGCAGACAGATTTTGTGTGTGAATAAATATTCGGAGCATTTGTTGTTGTAGAGAAAATTGCTCCTATTCTTGTTGCGCCGTTGTTTATTTTATAATCTGAAGCAAAAGCTGATGTAGCATTTGAAATTCCGAGTATATCAAAAGGTGTCGTTGTATATCTTAAAGTATTGTAAGGTCCTGATGTAGGAATAATTTCTTCAAGAGTATGTGTTAAAGGCATAATATCAGTCTGGTTAGAAACCATCATAGATGTTTCGCCGTTTGCAATTCTATTATGTCTTGTAAATAATGCCGATGCTAAATCGTATGAAGATTCTACTCCGCCGTTACTGCCTGATGAAGTTGAATCCCATGAGCAGACAAAGTTATCTGTTTTATTTCCGTATGCAGGTGTTGCGATAACAAGTTTTTGTTTTGTTGTCGGGCTGCCTAAGTGAACGTATCTTGTTCCCATCGGAATTATAACACTTGCATTTGCCGTGATTGTTACTGTTAATGATGCGCCTTTTTGTATCGTGATCTTTGGGGAAAGTCCGCCTGCGCCGGTTGTGGTGTTCAAAACGCTCAAAGTACCTGATGTTGTGGTAAGAGTTACATTAATTCCGCTTACGCCAACGCCAAGCTCGTTTAAAGCCTTTATTTGTATTGTATCCTTCACTGAAGGATTATGTAACATACTTATAGGGAGAATTTGCAAAGTTTTTACAGGAAGCACTGAGCCGGCATTTAAATCTGCATCGGCTATTATTTGTAAAGCTCTTGTTTTTATATCAGCCACATTTACAGTATTTACATCAACTCCATCACTGTAATGCCATACTGCTAACTGGACCGCTGCGGCTTCTTTTTCTTTTGTTCCAAGTGCTCCGGCGTATGGATGTGCTTTATATGGGAAATAATTATTTAATACATAAGTAATCTTCGAAGGAGTAAATCCTGAATCATTATAAACTTCATTAAAAACAAGATTGTTTCTTATATCAATGCAGTACATCTTTGCAGCGTTATTATCGATAGTTGAATTGAATACACCTGCAAATACGTTAAATGTATTGAAAGGCGGATAAGGATTGGTAAACTGAACGTTTGAGCCATTTCCTGTACTTTGAACTTTACAAACGCTGATACCTCTTGGCTGAGCGGCTGCAAAGTTTAAGCCTAATAAAGTCATTAAGGCTATCTGAATAAATCTTTTTAAAATTGTAAATGGTTGCATGGTTTTATTTGGTTAAGTATTTCGTTAGTGATGCACTCTTATTCAATCCTTATGCCAAACGCCTATATTCGATATTTACAATAGTTTACCTCTAATTCTATCTGAATTTAAAAACGGGTAAATCGAGTATAAAAACTTCGAAAATAGTTGCTGTACTATGTAAATTTTCCCTGTTCATTTACGTATTAAGTTTAGTTAAAAAATCATATTTTGGTTAAAATTTTAGTATGAAAGCAACTGCCAATACAGTACAGAAAATTGTACTATTGTTCTGGAGCTGTTATTTCAGCATAGTAACTCTCACTAATATTCTCGACGGATTAAAGGCAATGGGAGCACTTCCCAAAGACTGGAAATTCGCATCTGGTAACTTCGAGATGATTTTGCAGACAACTGCAAATCTTTCTGTGCCGGTTGGAATGAACGCTTTTTTGTTTTGCGGAGTTATATTACTTGAGCTGATTACCTCAATACTATTCTGGAAATCATTCAGAAATACATCAGACACAAATATTTATTCAGCGCACTCTGCAGGATTAATTCTGTTTGCAGGATTTATAATGGCAGATGAAATATTTTTTGCATACGGCGTTGAAGCAACTCATATGAGAATATTTTTCGGATTGCTGGTTTCACTTGCCACATTAATTATATTAAGGAGAACAAAAGAAAATTGATAAGCCCTAAAGAGATTGAAATAAAAGATTACGATTACGACCTGCCTGCCGAAAGAATTGCAAGCTACCCTTTACCGCAAAGAGATGAATCAAAGCTTTTAATATATAGAAACGAAAATATCGAAACTGATGTTTTCAAAAATATTTCTCAGTACATTCCTGAAAATTCTATTTTAATATTTAACGATTCAAAAGTTGTTAAGGCAAGAATATTAATCGAGGATTCGCAAGGGCATAAAATTGAAATATTCTGTCTTGAACCGATTCAGCCTTCACGTGAATTCGTTATGGCTTTTGCCGCTACAAAAAAATGCCGATGGCTATGTATGATTGGCAATGCAAAGAAATGGAAAGAAGAAGTTATCATCCAGAATTTTTTTACTAAAGGAAAAGTTGTAGAGCTAAGAGTAAAAAAATTTGCTCCTTTAAACGGAGTGTATGAAGTAGAGTTCGAATGGAATCCGATTGAGCTTACTTTCAGCGAAGTATTAATGAGAGTGGGGCACATTCCCCTTCCACCATATATAAAAAGAGAAGACCAGAAATCTGATGCCGAGCGATATCAGACAGTCTATGCAAACTTAGAAGGCTCAGTTGCTGCGCCTACTGCAGGGCTTCACTTTACGCCTGAAGTATTGGAAGAGCTGAAAGCAAAAGGAGTAGATGAAGAATTCGTTACGCTTCATGTAGGGGCAGGAACATTTCAGCCGGTGAAAAGCGATAAGATTGGTGAGCATAATATGCATGGTGAGAAATTTTTTGTAAGCAGAGCGCTAATAGAAAAAATATTAAACAGAGAAGATAAAAAAATTATAGCAGCAGGTACTACATCTGCAAGAACAATTGAATCTCTATATTGGCTTGGAATTAAACTGATAGAAAACTCGAGTGTACA
Organism: uncultured Ignavibacteria bacterium; assembly: GCA_937974175.1. Classification (GTDB taxonomy): domain Bacteria; phylum Bacteroidota; class Ignavibacteria; order Tepidaquicellales; family Tepidaquicellaceae; genus JAFDZO01. The sequence goes on along the minus strand of CALJIG010000027.1, from coordinate 70,348 downwards.
GATTAACAAACTAAAAGTTAGTCAGTGGGAAGCTTATGAAAACAAAGATGAGAGAAAATATTCATTGGAAGATGCAATGCGCGCCCTTGCAGATTATCTGAAGTTCAATGAGATTGAAACTCTTGAATGTGAGACTGAAATTATAATTACCCCGGGATATAAATTCAAAGTGATTGACGGACTGATTACAAATTTCCATCAGCCGAAGAGTACACTTCTGCTTCTGATAGCTGCATTTACAAAAGGTGAATGGGAAAAAATATATGACTATGCTATGAAAAATGATTTCAGATTTTTAAGTTATGGTGACAGCTCTCTGCTTTTAAATTTTTAAATATTAAATTTATAATTTTTCTGAATGAAACAATTTTCAATTCTTGTATTCTTAGCGTTACTCCTCATTTCAGGAGAATTAAAATCACAAACAAATCTATACCTTCCAAAAAATTTCCAGAAAGCCTACGATAAAGGAACACGTTCGTATGATGGGAATCCGGGATCTGAATATTTCCAGAACACATCTGACTATACTATAAAGGTAGAGATTGAACCTGAAACACGAAATGTTAAAGGAAAAGAAACCATCATTTATAAAAATAATTCTCCTGACACATTAAAGAAAATTTATTTCAGAATGTATCAGGACCTTTACAGACCGACAACAAGCAGAGACAGAGCCATAACTTTAAATGAACTAACGGATGGAATTTTACTTTACTCCTTGAAAGTTAACGGCAGAGAAATACACGAAGCGAATATTTCAAGAAATGAAACTACAATGATAGCCTTTTTAGATGCCGCAATTCTGCCTTCATCAGCAGCTATCATAGATATTGAATGGAGCTTTACAATTCCTAACGGCACCAGCATCAGAATGGGAGCAAAGGATGCAACAACGTTTATGGTTGCGTACTGGTATCCGCAAATTGCTGTATATGACGATATAAGCGGATGGGATGAACTCCACTATAACGGAGCGACTGAATTTTACAATGACTTTAACAATTATGAAGTTGAAATAAGAGTACCATATGATTATAACGTATGGGCAACCGGTGTTTTACAAAATCCTTCTGAAGTTTTAAGCAGTTCTGTTTTAAATAAATTTAATGAAGCAAAAACTTCGGAGAACATAATTCACTTAATCGATTCGAATACGTTAAAAGAGAAAAAATATTTAAATAAGCAAAGCGGCTTCAATACATGGAAATATAAAGCAGAAAATGTTTCTGACTTTGTATTCGGTACAAGTAATAACGCTTTATGGGATGCCACAAGCGCGGAGGTTGAACCCGGCAGAAGAGTTTTTATTTCAGCCGTCTATAATAAAGCATCAAAAGATTTTTATGAAGTAAACAAAATATCACAGGATGCAGTAAAGTTTTTCTCTACTGAGTTTCCTGCCGTGCCGTTTCCTTACCCTTCGCTCACTGTATTTAACGGTCAGTTAAGAGGGGGAATGGAATTCCCAATGTTTGTTAATGACCGCTCGGCGAAAACCCGTAATGATGCAGTTGATGTTACGACACATGAGATTGCTCACCAGTATTTTCCTTTTTACATGGGTATAAATGAAAAAAAATATACATGGATGGAAGAAGGAATGGCTCAGATGCTCCCCGAAGAATTGCAGGACAGATTATCCGACAAAACCAGAAAGAGAAGAGCCAATACAAGAAGATATGAAAACTTTGCAGGAAGTGAGTTGGAAGCATCAATGATGACTACTGCATATTTATTAAAAGGTGATGCATTTTCTCACAATGCTTATTTTAAGTCGTCGGTTATTTATAATCTGTTAAGAGATTATTTCGGACGTGAAAAATATACTGAGATAATGAAAGAGTATATGAAGAGATGGAACGGAAAGCATCCGACTCCATACGATTTTTTCTTTACAGTGAACGAAGCTTCCGGTGAAGATTTAGAATGGTTCTGGCAGCCGTGGTTTTTCGATAAAGGATATCCTGAGCAGGGAGTAGCTGAAGTGAAAAAAGAAAATGGAAAGAGTATTATAGTGATACAGAATCTCGGAACGCTTCCAATGCCTATAGAGCTTTCCATCATTTATTCTGATGGCAGCACAGATAAAATTGTTAAGAAAATGGATGTGTGGAAAAACGGAGAAAAGAAAATTGAAATAGCGGATGAATCGGGAAAAGTAATAAAGAGTATTACGTTGGGCAGTGAGGTAATTCCGGATATAAATTCGGAGAACAATATATTTAATCCTTAAATGAGTTAATAGTACTGATAATAAAACCGGCACGCTCTTCTATAGTAAGCAGGGGTACATCAATAATTGAGTAATTTAAATCTTTGTATATTTTCCGTAAAGAGGTTCCGAAATTATTCGCAGTTTGAAAATCAACTTTTCTTTCATCATCATTTGTATAAATTTCTTCGCAGCCGTTAAACATAAAAACATGTTTATTGTACCGGAATTCCTCAGCAGCTATTTCACTCATTTCTTTTTTCGTTTGTAGTATATCTGCGTAAGCGATTATATCCGGAATTCCCCTGTCGAAAACAACAACCTCATTCCTTTCTAAATTATTTTTATATTCAGATATCATTCGTTCCAACATAAGTTTGTTAAATAGTTCCGGATTTTTTTCAGGAACACCGTCCCCTCCTATTGCTCTTTGCTCCTTCAAAATTATTCTTGCAGGCTCATCAATCCAGTGAATTCCCTTCTCTTTTATTTTATAAATAGCAGATGTTTTTCCGGCACCCATTGCACCGGTAAGAATGAAATAATTGTTCTTAATCATAAATTTTGATAGATACTATTGGCTTTTATAAAATAATGTTTGATATTAAATTTGAAAATAAAAATTTAACTACTAGTATGATAAAAACTGAAGGCTTAGACCATATTGCAATCTCTGTAAAGGACGTTCAGAAAACTATTGAATGGTATTCTGAAATTATCGGACTTGAAAGAGTATATGCAGATAAATGGGATGGTGTACCTGCATTCATGCTTTCTAACGGAAGCGGTCTTGCAATTTTTCCTGCTGATGAATCATTAGAAGATTCAGGTCCCGCAAAAGAAAAATTTGATGTAAGACATTTTGCTTTCAGAGTCGATAGAGAAAATTTTGAACGCGCTAAAAGAGTTTACAAAGAAAAAAATTTAGAACACAATATTGAAAATCACGGTGTTTGTTATTCAATATATACAAAGGACCCGGACGGATATATAGTAGAGCTTACTACATACGAAATATAATTACTGCTTAAAATCATAGAATACAAAAAAGACTGCACCAATAATAAATCCGAACGCTACCATGTAATTCCACTTCATCGATTCTTTAAAATAAAAAATAGCTATTAAGACAAATACACTGATTGTAATAACTTCCTGAAGAATTTTTAACTGAAAAATTGAAAGAGTCTGAAAACCGATTCGGTTAGCAGGAACCATAAGCACATACTCGAAAAATGCTATTCCCCAGCTTACAAGAATTGCCTGCCATACAGGATACTCCATCTTTTTCAAGTGACCGTACCATGCGAAGTTCATGAATATATTTGAGATGACAAGTAAAACTACAGTGGTAAGTGTATTCATTAAAGATTTTCTTTTTAATTAAATTGATGAATAACTCCGAGCCGGCACGCGGCGGGATGGAATTATAACATTCATCAAAATATTTAAAATTGAAATAAGGTTCAAACAGTTTTACATACTCATTTTTTGAACCTCCGAATGGAGGGCCTGGAGAATTAAACTCTCTGCTGAAAAGCAATCCTGCTAATTTCCCGTGCGGCAAAAGCAGTTCGGACATTTTCGTTACATACTTTTCCCGTTGAGAAGGATGGAGAGCGCAGAAGAACGTTTGCTCTATTATTAAATCATATTTTTCACTGTGAAGAAAAAAATCTTTCTGAAAAATATTTTCTTTGGGGAATTTGGGAAAGCGCTGTATGAAATTTCTAATTGCAGTATCTGACCATTCGACAATAAAAACATTTTTGAATCCAAGATTAAACAAATATTCTGCTTCATATCCGTTGCCGCTGCCGGGAATAAGAATTTTTAAATCTTTATTTGTAAGCTGATCAAAATATTCTTTTAACGGAGTTGAAACATAGCCGATATCCCAGCCTGTTTCATTTTTAATAAATTTTTCTTCCCAATAAGATTTGTCAAATTTCATTCAGCCCTATAATTATAAATGAAGCTCTTTAGTTCTTTTCTTTTCAGCTCTTGTAAGGAAATAAACTGCGACAAGAATAAACCCTAATGTTCCCCAGTCTTCAGTTGTCGGATATTTCCCGCCGAATGAAAATGCAAATACAAGTGTCGCTGCTGTGCCTGCGACAAGTGAAGTTAATCTGTTTACAAGTCCGGCAAATGTAGCTGTTCTTCCTTTGAACATAAAGATGAATACCGAAAAGAATGCAACTATTCCGAATGCAAGCCCGGATACAGTAGCCCAATACCATAACGGCTTAGGATCTTCTATTGCAGATTTAAAAGCAGCTATTTCCGGTACCTGTGTATTATTACCTAAAACATAAAATACAAATGCAGTTATCATAATCATAAATATAGAAGCGGAGATCTGTTCTATGGCAAAGAAACTCTTATTATCCTGCTTAACATTTTTTCCCGCAGTATTTTTATAGTAGTTCATTATATAAATTCTGAATGAATAAGCGCAAAGATATGCAGTAAGAATACCGACTGCTGCAGGAGAATTTACAAAATCAAAACTGCCGGGCTTAAGTGAAACAAGGTTTACTGCAACAGCAAGTATGGCAAATATTACTGCAACATTCTCTTCCCAGTAAACACGCTTATTTAAAATACCCTGTTTTATCTGAATCGCATCGACTACTCTTCCTATTACAATAACGCTTCCTCTCATAATTACCATTGCAACCATTACAGATATCGGAAGCATATACATTAATGTTGTTGTAGGAATAATTACTGCTGTGAAAAGTCCTGAAGGAATTATATAAAGGAATTGGTATGGCATGCTTATAGGTCCTAACTTCACTAATCTATCTGCAGGAAATTTATACCACTTCAATGCAAAGACAACTAACAGAGCAATAAAATTTCCGCCGAGAGTATTATACACAAGATACTCCATTGAATTCATGGGAGAAAGATCCCGAGTAGGGAATTCAGTAAAGTACTTAACAGCAATTCCTGTAATCACATAAAACACAAAATACCCGATGCACAGTTGGATGAGCCTCGCAGTTGAACCTTCTTCAGATTTCCACATAGGGGAGAATTTAATTAAAATAAAAAAGCTCCGGTAAAATAAATTGCCGGAGCCTGATAATTTTTAAACTTATAAAAAACTTAAATCATTGTGGCAAATTATTTATTATAATAATATAATATTCTGCACAAAAAAATCAACGTATTAATGATATGAAGTTAATCTGAAAGTGTTGATAGATCTCCGGGGCTTTCACCCAGCTCTTCTGCCTTCAATAACCTTCTTACAATCTTACCGCTTCTTGTTTTTGGAAGAGTATCTCTGAATTCAATCTCGCTTGGTGTTGCAATTGGTCCTAATTCTCGCCTTACATGGTCACGCAAAATTGATTTTAAATTATCCGACTTTTCATGTCCCGGCTTAAGAACAACGAAGGCTTTTATTCTTTCACCTTTAAGGTCATCAGGCAAGCCTATCACAGCAGATTCAGCAACAGAAGTATGTGATATAAATGCGCCTTCAACTTCTGCGGTACCTATTCTATGCCCTGCGACATTCATTACATCATCTGCGCGACCCAGAACACAAAAATACCCGTCTTCATCATAGAATGCTACGTCGCCGCTTGTATAACATCCGGGAAAATCTTCCCAGTATTTTTTATATCTGTCATCGTCTCCCCAGATTGTTCTCATCATATATGGCAGCGGTCTTTTTAATACAAGTATTCCCCCTTCGTTTGGTTTTACTCTTTCTCCCGTTACAGGATTCAATATATCAACAACAACTCCGGGCATTGGCTTCCCGACTTTGCCAAGCTTCGCATTTGCTCCGGGCAATGTTCCGAGTACAGGTGAAGCAATTTCAGTCTGCCACCAGTTATCAATAACGTAACCCTTTTCTTTTACAATATTTTCGATTGCCCACTTATGCGCTTCAGGATTTAAGGGCTCCCCCGCGCATGCAATTAATCTCAACGTAGATAAATCATATTTATCAATAAACTCCGTTCCATGTTTCATGAACATTCTTATAGCCGTCGGAGCAGTGAACATAATATTTACCCCATGCCTTTCAACTGTACTCCAAATAATTCCCGGGTCAGGATAATCTATTGCACCCTCTCTTGCAAGAATCGTTGCTCCGTTCAATAACGGACCATATACTATATAACTATGCCCGACAATCCATCCGATATCAGAAGTGCTCCAGAAAATATCTGACTGTTTCATATCAAAGAAAGCTTTAGATAAATAATATGTACCGACCTGATATCCTCCATGAACATGCACTACCCCTTTAGGTGTTCCTGTCGTGCCGCTTGTGTATAGAATAAATAACGGATCTTCTGCATCCATTACTTCAGGCTCACACCATTGCGGCTGCGAGGAAATTGCATCCATAAAATCTACTTCGCGCTCTGAATTTAATTCAATTTTCGGCTCCTGTCTTCTATCTACAATAATTTTTTCTACACACATAAGATCTTCAACGGCATTATCTACAATAGATTTTAAAGAAATTCTCTTCCCGCCACGATATGTTACATCACAGCAAATTATAACTTTTGCCTGCGAATCTTCTATTCGCGATCTTAATGCATTAACTCCCATGCCGGCATATACAACTGAATGTATCGCGCCGATTCTTGCGCACGCCAACATCGAACAGATTCCTTCCGGGGTTAAAGGCATATAAATAATTACTCTGTCACCTTTTTTTACACCGAAAGATTTTAAAGCATTGGCTACCTGACAAACTCTTCTGAGCAATCTGTCATAGGTAAATATTTTTTCATGCCCATCTTCAGATGACCATATAAGCGCGACTTTATTTCTTAAATTACCTTTTGCATGCCTGTCTAAAGCATTATATGTAATATTTGTTTTAGCATTGATAAACCATTGATGGTGGGGCGGGTTAAAATTCATAACCTTATCCCATTTGGAGAACCATTCTAATTCCGAGGCTATACCTTCCCAGAATCTTTCAGGTTGTGAAATTGAATATTGATAAATTGCTTCGTAGTCTTGAATATAAGCGTTATCTTTTAATTCAGTAGGAGGAATGAAAAACCTGTTTTCATTTATCAGTGTTTGAATTGAGCTCATAAGGGCATAGGATTAATATTGAAAAATTTTTACCTCAAGCCCGGGAAGATATTTTTTGTTATACTTCTATTACGAATTAATGTCCTGCATGTTTGTTAGGTCTTGCATTCCATAGCTTCAACATTAGTATTGCACCTATAACAGAAAATCCTATCATACTCGGTCCCCAGCTTCCCCAGCCATAAGTATCAATTAACCATCCTGCTCCGACACCCATAATCGAACCGCCAACATATTGCATACCGTCAAACATTCCCGCAGCTGTTGCAGCAGCACGTTTACCTCCAAAATCCATTGAGGCAGTACCGGATAACATCGAGTGAACCATAGATATAGCAAGAGAATTAAGAACGAAAGCTATGATAATTGCATTTAAACTCGGGGCAAGTGAAACAATTGCAAGTGCTATAATCTGAATCACATAACCAATAAAAGCAACAGGCGGTCTTCGCGAAGCGAATACTTTATCTGACATGAATCCGGCTATAAACGCACCGGCAATTCCCGCAAGTACTATTGCAAAAGCATTTCTTTGAAATATAGGATTATCTAATGTAAGATTTTGTGTTTCCTGCATATAGCGCGGAAACCATTCTTCAAATCCTTTACGCACCAGCCCTGTACAAAACTCCGCAGCAGCTATTGTAATTGCAATAGGATTTGTGAAAACTTTTTTTGCTACATATTTAAGAGTAATTGTTTCTGTATCACCGCTTGTTGCATCCTGAGGATCAAAGTCGCCAAGACCTGCTTCTTTGGGTGAATCTTTTACAATAAAATAAGTGAGTATAGCGAATACACCTACGATTATTGCAGGCAGGAAAAATTTCCACTGCCATGGAAGAAAAACTACAAAAGGAACAGTCATCAAAAAATAAACAAATGCTCTTCCGCTTTGAATTATCGAACCGAATATGGCAGAAAACACTCCCCTCTCACTTACATGAAACCATCCCGCATTTACTTTTATTAGAGCAAGAGCACTGTAAGATTGAAAATATTGATTCAAAGTCCAGGCTGTTGCAAGGTACATCAGCAGCACAGTGCCTGTTCCTAAAAATCCCATGTAAGCAGCCATTCCAAAGGCAAAATTGAAAACACAGGCTCCTACAGCGCCGGTAATCATTGCGCGTCTGCCGCCCCATCTATCTGCAATCGGTCCGTTAAAAATTGCTGATAGTCCGTAAACAAGTGTGCTGACAGTAATAATAGTACCTATCTCTGTCTTTGAAAATCCAAATGTATCAGAAAGCTCTTTATTAGCAAAACCAAAATTATATCGCGCCATATACATTGCTGCATATGTTAATCCGAGAGTAATCCAGTTCAGCCCTCTTCGGTTTTTGAACTTCTGAGTGTGAACAGGTTTTTCTAATTGCTTAAATTTTTCTACTGCCATAAAATAATTAGTTTATAATTTACAGTTCGCCGATATCTTCGCTCCACAGCTGTGGATTTTCTAAAATAAATTTATTCATCATCTCAACACATTCTTTATCTTCCAGATCAACGACTTCAACACCATGAGATTCCATAAATTCTCTTGCTCCGTTAAAAGTAAGAGACTCACCTACAATAACTTTTTTAATTCCAAATTGCACAACTGCCCCTGCGCATAAATGGCATGGCATAAGAGTCGAGTACAAAGTTGTTCCTTTATATGAACCGATTCTTCCCGCATTAAAAAGACAATCAATCTCTGCATGAAAAACCGGATTTGATTCCTGCACTCTTTTATTATGACCGCGTCCGATAATTTCTCCGTCTTTTACCAACACTGAGCCTATAGGAATTCCGCCTTCGGATAATCCCTGCTTTGCTTCATCTACTGCTGCTTTAAAAAATTCATCCATTTTTATAAGTTTTATGAGCTAAGTTTTCTATTACTTCTTTGTGCTGAGGAAAAAGTTTTAATAATTCTTCTTTATCTCCCATTACAAAATCTTCAAAATCAAATCCCGGAGAGACTGTGCATCCGACAAGAGCATACGAATCTTTATCTTTTACTTTTGAACCAAACCACTCACCTGCTTTTATTACAATTTGCGGCTGTTCATTATTTTCAAAATTTTTGCCGAGCTGATGCACCGTTAATTTACCAGCATCATTAATTGAATATATCTCGAGTGTGCCGCCTTCATAGTGATGCCACATTTCATCTGACTGAATTTTATGTAATGCTGAATAATTTTCTGATGTAAGCAGGAAGTAAATAGAAGTGCAGTGCGCTCTATCGCCTGTGAACCGCGGATGGAGATTTTCTTTTTTAACAGACTCTTCACATCTATAAGTCTCTTTAAAAAAGCCGCCTTCAGGGTGCGCCTTTAGATTTAGTTTTTGAATTAAATAATCCACTCGGGAGGACATAATATCACAAAGAAAGTAGATATTAATTAATTTATCAACCTAGTAAAAAATACTTTTTTGTCGGATTTTTCAGAAATAAACGGCAAACCAGATACAGGGCGGATTAGTGCTTGTATAGGTTACTCTGTGTTTTCTGTTTGCAGAAATACCGTAATAATCTCCTTTTGAAAATCTTTTGACTTCACCATCCTCAAATAAAATCTCAGCATTACCTTCAAGGAGAATTACCCATTCATCGAACTCAGAATCAAACCAATCCCCTTCCGGAGTAGTTTGACCGGTTGAAATAATTCTTTCAATCCTGACTTTATTATTTTGTGCAAGTATCTCAAAGACTTCATGTGAAAAATCTTTAATGTTCGATAGATCAAAAATGTTGTTCGTTGTGCTTATCATAAAAGACTATTAAAGATTTCCAGGGCTGCGCCGTAACGCAGACCTTTTGTTGAAACTGTTATTTTTTCGAATTTAAAATGCTTCATAAAATGAAGCAGTATGAATGTTCCTGCTGTAATAATATCGCTTCTGCCCTTCATGTACTCACCCATCTTTTCAATTTCCGCATCTGTCATTTCTACCAATGTACAAAAGAGTCTTTCAACATCAGTGAGACGTAACACTGAATTACTTACTTTATCAAGCTCGAATTGTTTTAGCTCAAGATTCAAAGCAGCAAGTGTTGTTACTGTACCTGCAACTCCGACTAAATTGTAATTTTCAAAATTAAGATAGGCAAGACTTATAAAGCTGTTAAGAATAAACTGCTCGGCTTTATCAAGATTCTCTATATTATATGACTCGGAGAAAAACTTTTCTTTTAATCTTACTGCTCCGATATTCATACTTAGTGATGTCAGCTTGCCATTATTCATAAGAGAAACTTCTGTACTTCCGCCGCCAATATCTAAAACAACCTGATTTGTTTTGCTCGGAAAATCTATCAACGCTCCTTCAAATCCCAGCTTAGCTTCCTTTTTTCCCTCTATAATATCTATCTCGATTCCTGTCTCGGAATTTATATAATTTATAAACTCATCCTTGTTTGCAGCATCACGCAATGCGCTTGTTCCGAAAGCAAAAATATTTTCACAGTTATTTTCTGCTGCAAGCCTTTTGTATTTCAAAAATATCTCGCGGATTTTTTCAAACATCGATTCGGAAATTACTCTATCTTTATCAACGCCTCTGCCAAGACGGGGCATTTCCTGTACATCTGCAATAGTAACAACTTTATTGTTGGACAATTCTGATATTAAGAGAAGGCATGTGTTAGTACCCAGATCAATTGTTGCAGCTCTTTTATTTTTTTCTTGCATAAACTCCCAGCCACTCTGTTTTTTTTCTCACTTCAATAATTTCGATATCGAATTTTTGTAATTCATTTATCAATAGCTCTTCCTCTTCTATTAAAATTCCCGATATAAAAAGTTTACCGCCTGATTTTAATTTAGAATGAATATGTTTTAAGTTTGCTGTTATAACGGAACGGATAATATTGGCAGCAATAACATCAAATCCACTTTCTTCAACGTGTGATATATTGCAGTTATCAAGCTTGATATGTTTTTCAACTCCGTTGTTTCTAATATACTCCTTAGCATTTTCAATTGAATCAACATCAATCTCAATTGCTAAAATATTTTCTACTCCGAGCTTTGCTGCAGCTATGGAAAGCACTGCCGTCCCTGCACCGAAATCCAGCATAGTTCTATCATTTGCATCTAGATATTCGCAGAACATTTCAAGAACTATCTGAGTCGTTTCATTATGCCCTGTGCCAAAAGACATCTTGGGGTCTATCTCAATTAAAATTTTTCCTTCGGGATTTTCAACAGTTTCTTTATTCCATGAAGAATGAATTACAATTTTATCTTTAATATAAACCGGCTGAATGGAATTCTCCCATTCCGCATTCCAGTTTTTATCGGTGAATTTCTCCACTTTAATTTCTGTTTTGTGATTGTTTTTTAATTCAGATTTAATTTTTTCAATCAGCTCCTCATTATTATCTTCAATGTAAATTTTTACAACACCATTCTCTTCAAGAATATTTTCTATCCCGAAATAATAAAGAGTATTTTCAATCTGTTCAAAATTTTCTTTATTGAACGGAATTGTTATTTCAAAATAGTTGGAATTCATTTCAATGTGTTGTTTGCGGATTTTAGTGTGTTTTTCATAAGCATGGCAATCGTCATTGGTCCTACACCGCCGGGAACGGGAGTTATCTTTGCACATTTATCAAAACAATCATTGTAATCTACATCCCCTGTAATTCTTGAACCGGATTTTTTAGAAGTATCTTCTACTCTATTAATGCCAACATCAATAATAACGCAACCTTCTTTAATCATATCCTTTTTCACAAAATCAGCTTTACCAATAGCTGCTATTAATATATCTGCCGAAGCGGTTATTTCATTCAGGTTTTTTGTTGCGCTGTGGCATATTGTAACCGTAGAATTAAATTCCTTCTGCAACATTAAATTTGCAATAGGTTTGCCTACTATATTGCTTCTTCCAAGCACAACAACATTCTTCCCGCTCGTTTGTGTATTTGTTCTTCTTAGCAATTCTGTTATTCCGTAAGGTGTGCATGGGATAAAGCAGTCAGTACCAATTACAAGCCTTCCGATATTCTGCGGATGAAAACCGTCTACATCTTTTTTGTAATCGATTGACTCAATTACTTTCTGTTCATTGATATGTTTCGGCAATGGCAGCTGTACAAGTATTCCATGAATTAATTTATCGTTGTTGAATCTATCTATCAGCATGAGCAATTCGTTTTCAGAAACATCTTCGGGAAGCTCCTCTGTCACAGAGTAAAACCCGACTTTCTCACAAGCTTTAGCCTTGCTGCTTACATAAACTTTTGATGCAGGATTTTCTCCAACTATAATAAATGCTAGCCCCGGAATAGTATTATATGAATCTTTTAAAACTCTTGTCTCTTCTTTTACTTCTTCAAGAATCCGGTTCGAGATTTCTTTACCGTCTATAATTTTATTTTCAGTCATAATTAATTTTTTGAAACAATTTTCATAAAATCTGTAAATAGATATTTGCTGTCATTAGGTCCCGGTGATGCTTCAGGGTGATACTGCACGCACATAACAGGATATTTTTTGTGCCGTATGCCTTCATTAGTTCCGTCATATAAATTTGTATGAGTAATAACTATATCATCATTATGAAAAGATTTTTCGTTCACTGCAAAGCCGTGATTCTGTGAAGTGATTTCTATTTTATTTATTTCATGATTCTTCACAGGATGGTTTCCCCCGCGATGCCCGAATTTCAATTTATACGTTTCACCTCCAAGTGCGAGTGATATAAGTTGATGACCAAGACAAATTCCGAAAATCGGCACTCCCGATGGAATTAAATTCTTTGCATTCTCTATTCCATAAGTTACTGCAGCAGGGTCACCCGGACCGTTAGAGAAAAATACTCCGTCGGGTTTATAATCCAGAACTTCTTTATACTCTGCTTTTGCATTAAAGACTTTCAGCTCAACATCAAACTTCAAAAACTCTTTTAAAATGTTTTGTTTAATGCCGAAATCATATACTGCAATTTTATATTTCGGATTATCTGCTTTAACAATGTAATTCTTTTCAGTAGTTACATATCCGACTAAATCAGAGCCGCTCATTTCAGGTGTCTGTAAAACTTTCTCCACTAATTTTTTATCGGAAACTTTAGCTCTTGTGATAATTCCTCTCATCGAACCCTGGTCTCGTACCATTTTCGTAAGGGCACGCGTATCTATTCCCGTTATGGCAATTACTTTGTTTTGTTTAAGATAACTCTTTAAAGATTCTGCGCCTTCAAAATTACTCCAGTCATCTTCATAGCTTCCTACAATCAGTCCTTTCGCCTGAATTTTTCCTGACTCTCTGTCATCGTCATTCGTTCCGTAATTTCCTATCAGAGGATAAGTCATTATAACTATCTGTCCATAGTATGAAGGGTCAGTCAAAATTTCCTGATAACCGCAGAGAGCTGTATTGAATACAACTTCTCCCGAAGTTTCAGCATCATATCCGAAAATTTTACCTTCGAAGATTTCGCCGTTCTCTAGAACTAATTTGCCGTCTTTCAATTTTATATCAGAGTTATTAAGTGTGAGATAGGTTATATCAAATTAGAAAAAAAGTATTTTTATTCAAACTCACAACCGTATGCATATTTTTATTTAAAACAAAAAAGCCCCTTTGATACTGAAATCAAAGAGGCTTATGTTAAAATCAAGTTTCAAAAATTATTGTAAATATTTGGTTTCTTTAATAAAAGCATCGCCGTAGCCTTTTGATTTCACGTATGCGAGGTCCTGCTCAGCTTTTCCAAGATTATTATATTCACCGGTAACAATCTGATAAAAACCTTTTTTGTTCCACTTCATATCAATGAAATATCCCGGCAAATCAACTTTAGCTTTAGCCGTAAAATTATCTGCATAAGTTTTATTTACGAATGCGCCTATTTGAATTACAGTATTTATAGGTGTATAATTTACAGGCGGAGGATTAGTAGTAGGCGGCACATAAGTAGTCGGCGGCACATAGGTTGTAGGCGGCACGTATTGTTTTTTCTGCTCTTCGCAAAGTACACACGGATCATCGCTGCCGGATTCATCGAACGGAACACATCCGTTGAAAATGTTCGACATCAAAATTACAACCGTAAAAAATATTAAAGAAAAAAAAGTTTTTATACTTCTCATATTCAAATAGGAATTTGGTAAAGATAACTTTATTTTAAATATTTATCGAGGAAATTCAACATTAGCTTAAAAACTTTTATCTGGTTCGATACTTTCGAAAATCCATGGCCTTCATCTTCTAAAAGTAAATACTCAACGGGTTTGTTTACTGATTTTAATTTTTCTACTATCTGTACTGACTCCGCTTCCACTACTCTCGGATCATACTTTCCCTGTATAACCAGCAGCGGACATTTTATATTATCGACGAAGTTGATCGGGCTTCTTTCCGTCAGCATCGCTTTATCTGTTTTAGCATTCCCCACAAGTATATCGGTTCCCTGCTTCCAGTGCTCAGGAACAGACTCAAGGAAAGTAAATAAATTTGAAGGACCAAAAATATCAATAGCGCATTTCCATATTTTAGGAGCTTTTGTTACACATGTAAGAGTCATAAACCCGCCGAAGCTTCCGCCAACAACAGCAATTTTTTTCGGGTCAGCGTATCCGGTTTCTTTTAAATAATCTACAGCGCCAAGTACATCCTGAAACTCTGCTCCGCCCCAGTCTTTGTAAATCATTTTCTGAAATGATTTACCGTAACCGATACTTCCTCTGAAATTCGGTGCAATGACAATATATCCGGCATTAGTGAAGACCTGGAGATATTTATTGAAGTTATGCATTTCAGATGCTTCCGGTCCGCCATGAGGCCAAAGAATAGCAGGGTTAGTTCCGTCTTTCATTGTACCCTTGGGAACGTAAAGTAAACTATGAATTGAAAGACCGTCAAAGCTTTTATAAAAAATATCTTTTGGTTCTGTAAATGCATCGTCACTTATGTTTCCTATGAGTGAATCTGTAATGGCATGCTTTTTATCTTTGTTTAAATCATAAACAAAAATTTCTGTCGGGACGAGCGGACTGTTGCACATATAAACGAGCTTTTTTCCGTCTTCACTAAAACGCATTCCTGAATATGTTTCTTTCTTCAGTTTTAGTTTTTTAATTTTTCCGTTCTTCAGATTCTTTATTTTAGGAATATGGCTGCCATTTTTATTTGTGATCCAGCTCATATTTTTGAAATCTTTTGAAAAATTATAAGTAACTATATCCCAGTTCTCAGTAATTACCCACTCTGATTTACCGCTTTTTATATTGTAGTATTTAATCCCTTTGAATTCCCTTCCTTCATCAGTAAGATAATAAAACCCTTTATTATTTTTATCAAAGTGTATATTTCCGTAAAAAGTATTTACACTTAAATCATGTTCGGTAATATTTTTTAATGAACCGTCTTTTGTATCAAAAAGAAGAAGGTCCATATTCATATTGCCATATACTTTTTCAAAGATGATATATCTCTCGTTGCTGCTCCATTCAGATGCATGTGTCGGATATTCATCTTCAAATGACTTCACAAGAATGTTTTCGCCTGTCTTTAAATCTTTTATATAGTTATCGAAATTGTAATCGAGTCTTTTATTTGTTGCAAATAAATATTTATCTCCTTTTTTGTTAAAAGAAATAAACAATGTTTGCGAATTTTCGAAACCTTCGGAGAGATGCAGTACCTCACCTCCTTTATCCTGCATTGAATAAATCTGTGTCTGTTCGTCTCCGTTATTATCGCTTATGAAAATAATATCATTCGTCTTAGGATTATGGTGTACCTCTCTGACAGCCTCCGGCCAGATAGATATTTGTTTTGTCACTCCGCCTTTTAATGATGTTACCCAAATCTGCGGAATTCCTGTGGTGTTAGTAATGTAATAAACTTCATTATTCTTTTCAGATAGAGAGAATCCTGAAATAGATCTTATCGCAAAAAACTGTTCTACTGTTAGTTTTCTTACGCGGGGTGATTTGCTTCCTGGCATGTTGAATTTGATTGAAGTATAAAAATATATTTTTTTTTAGATATATTTTAGTCTATTTTAATCTCTTTCAATATTTGTTATGTTTAAACTAAAGCAAATACAATTTATTACAATAAAAGAATGAAGTTCAAAGAGAATTTTTTAAGCAATTTTTTATTGCCCGTTGATGAAATAGGTACGAAAGAGCGCGCTGCCATGCTAGCCGGTAGAAGCATTAAGACAGAAAGTAAAATCTGGGCTTTAAATACTGCTATATCCATGATTGACCTTACGACTCTTGAAGGTAAAGATACTGAAGGCAAGGTGCTTGCAATGTGCCAGAAGGCTATAAGACCTATGCCCGGTGATTATACAATCCCCAGCTGCGGTGCTGTATGCGTTTATCCTAATATGATTAAAACTGCCGTGAAAGCTGTTGGCGATTCAGGTGTTCATGTTGCATCTGTTGCTACTGCATTTCCTTCGGGACAATACTCAATGGATTTAAGAGTTCAGGATGTAGTAGATTGCATAAGAGATGGCGCTGATGAAATTGATATGGTAATTTCCAGAGGAGAATTTTTATCAGGTGAATATCAGTTAGTGTTCGATGAGATAAAAGAGATTAAACAAGTCTGCGTACAGGAATCAAAATACATGAGCGAGAAGCTCGGCAAAAAAGTTGACGTGCACTTAAAAGTGATTCTTGAAACCGGTGAGCTTGAAACATACGATAACGTCAGACGTGCAAGCATTCTGGCAATGATGGCAGGCGCTGATTTTATAAAAACATCTACAGGAAAAGTTCAGCCCGCTGCTACCTTACCTGTAACACTTGTAATGCTCGAAGCAATCCGTGATTATTATTTTGAAACAGGAATAAAAATCGGAATGAAACCTGCAGGTGGAATAAAAACTGCAAAAGATGCTATTGCTTACTTAGTATTAGTGAATGAAACATTAGGACCTGACTGGCTGAACAATAAAATGTTCAGAATCGGAGCAAGCACATTGCTCAATGATTTATTAATGCAAATCAAAAAACAAAGAACAGGCTTCTATCAGGGAGCTGATTACTTCACAATCGATTAAAAATTAAATTATACTACAATGCCAGAACTAACAGAGTACAAAGGAAACGCCTTAATTTGTTTAAATCCCGGAGAAAAATTTCCATTCTCATTCGGCTTGGGAAAGGCAAAAATGATATTGGCAAACATAGAAGCGATTAAAAAGTTTGTTGAGTCCGAAGGAAAATCTGTAGAGTAAGTTATTATAAAGAATAAAAAGAATTTAAAATCAGAAAATGAGTTCAAAACTACCCGCTAAGACTAAGAAAGTTCAAGGCAAAGAGATTACTGTAAAGGGCAGCAACATTACGCCTAAATGGAACTATTCCAAATCAATCGAAGATCCTTCCCACATAAAACTGAAACCGAAATATGATCTTTTCATAGACGGCAAATGGCAGAAGACGGCAAAATATTTTAATACAATAAACCCGGCAACTGAGGAAGTTATTGCTAAAGTTGCCTCCGCCGAAAAAAAAGATGTTGATAAAGCTATCAACGCTGCCGAAAAGGCTTTCAATGGAGAGTGGAGTAAAATTTCAGGCAAGGAACGCGCAAAATATATTTTCAGAATTGCAAGAATTTTACAGGAGAAGGCAAGAGAGTTTGCAGTAATAGAATCTCTCGACGGTGGTAAGCCGATTCGTGAATCGAAATCTGTTGATATTCCTTTAGCTATCGCACACTTCTTTTATTATGCCGGATGGGCAGATAAATTGAAGTATGCTTTCCCGGGACAAAACCCGAAACCAATCGGAGTAGTAGCGCAAATCATTCCGTGGAATTTCCCATTATTAATGGCTGCATGGAAAATCGCTCCGGCACTTGCATGCGGAAATACGGTTGTAATTAAATCTGCAGAGACAACTCCTCTTACATTATATAAGCTTGCTGAAGTTATTCAGGAAGCAGGCGTACCGGACGGTGTAGTAAATATTATTTCAGGTGCAGGTGAAACAGGCGCATGGATGGTAAATAATCCGAAGGTAAAGAAGATTGCATTCACAGGCTCTACTGAAGTCGGAAAGATAATAATGAAATCTATTGCCGGTACAGATAAAAAACTTACATTGGAATTAGGCGGTAAAGCAGCAAATATAATTTTTGAAGATGCGCCAATTGATGCTGCTATAGAAGGAATTATAAACGGAATTTATTTTAATCAGGGACATGTATGCTGCGCAGGCTCAAGACTTCTTGTACAGGAAAGCATTAAAGATATTGTGATTAAAAAACTGAAACACAGAATGAAAAACTTAAGAGTCGGTGACCCGCTTGATAAGAATACTGATATAGGCGCAATAAATTCAAGAATGCAGTTAGACAGAATTAACGAAATGGTTGCTTCGGGAATTGAAGAAGGCGCAACAATGTATCAGCCTGAGTGTACACTTCCTTCGAAAGGATATTGGTTCAAGCCGACATTCTTCACTGATGTTGCTCAGTCAAACAGGATTGCAAATGAAGAAATCTTTGGACCCGTGCTATCAATATTAACTTTCAGAACTCCCGCAGAAGCAATAGAAAAAGCAAACAATACTTTCTACGGTTTATCAGCAGGCGTATGGACAGATAAAGGCTCAAAAGTATTTAATGTATTAAGCAAATTAAGAGCCGGTGTTGTATGGGCAAATACATTCAATAAATTTAATCCTGCATCTCCTTTCGGCGGATACAAAGAAAGCGGATTCGGACGCGAAGGCGGTAAGCACGGATTGGATGCTTATGTCACTTTATAATATTTCCTTCTCTAAAATAAATGAAAAAAATTCTTTTTATTATTCTCTTGCTGGCAGTTGTAAAGGTGTATTCACAGGATATTCCTTTGGACGTTATATATTTTAAAGATGGTACAAGAATTATGGGAGTTATTACTGAGTTAATTCCCGGAAGCACGGTAAAAATTACAGATAGAAACGGTAAAGATTTAAGTTTTTCTATGTCTGTTGTTGAACGTATAGAAAAAGAAAATTTCAACCGTGATGATTATTTAAACAGGCCGAAGCGTGATTCAATATATTACGCCACAAAAAAGTTTACAAACATTACAAAAGTCGGTTTAGTTAGAAACATTTCCGATTATAAGAACAATGTGACTTTCTCCAATGTATTTTCATACCAGGTTAACGAGCTTTCGTTCGGTATAGGCGGCTCATACATTAAATATGCTTCGGGATATACAGTTCCGGTGTTTATAGATGCAAAGTTTACTTTCCTTTTTCAAAAAATTAAACCTTATTTTTATATTGATCTGGGCTATTCTGTTTCCGATGAAAAGGGTAAAGGGATTTATTTTCAGACAGGAACAGGAGTAAGATTTAATATTAAAAATAATATAGACCTTGTTTTTGACGCAGCTTACAGTTATCAGAAGGTAGACTTTAATGTTTCGAGCTATAGAATAGTCGAGTATAGAGATAATCTCCACATTACAACCGGAGTCCAGTTTTAACTATCATGATTCGTACGCTAAAATATTTAACAATAGTATTACTAACAGTACCTGTAATTATTTTTTATGGATGTGAAAAGGAAATCGGCGATGTTATTATTGCCGAGATAAATAATCCATATGAAGGCAACTATATATTTTCAATAACAAGTGAACTTACGGGACAAAAAGATGTAGTCATAAATAACAGAGGTAGTTTCAGTTTTTTCATTCAGCTTCGCTCGTCAGTAGGTACTGAGGTTTTTCCGGTAATTATCACAGGAGTTGTAGACGAGAATGGTAACTTAGCCGGGAAAATTTATAGAGCGCAGTATGAAATTGGCTCTCTTTCAGGTCAGATAGGCTACGGAGATTTTTCATTAAACGATAGCGGCTATTCTCTTCAGGGCAGCTATTCAATGGCTGGGAGTAATTAATATGAATATAGTTTTCTATCGAATATTCTTTCTGTTCTTAAGCACGGTATTTTTATACAGCTGCGCTAAAGAAAACGACTTAACAAATTCAACTTCATCTCACACACCCTTTACAGGTACTTACAGATTTACATTTACAACCGGAGCATCCGGTGGAGGCACGCTTACCGTAAACAATGATGGCAGCTTTAATTCCCCGATGTCACTAAATTTTTCCGGAAGTTCAATTAACGTGGATGTAAAAGGCAATGTCCTAAACAGCGGCATTCTAAACGGACAAATATACCGTGATACAACCAGTATAGGAGTGTTGTCAGGACAGATACTTTCTAATCAAGGCAGCGGTAATTATATTGGTGAGTCTATCGCTCTTTGGACATTAACATATATTTATTAAACTACAATATAAATTTGTAAAGTTTTTACTCCTCCTTTTAATTCCGTATTTTACATTATATGAAGAGGCAAATAACAGCCCTCATTCTCGCCGGCGGTAAAAGTGAAAGAATGGGAAAAGATAAAGCATTGGTAGACTACAATGGCAAACCTCACATTTTTTTCTTATCTGACTTACTCACACCTTTCACAGATAAAATTTTAATCTCACGAAATAAAAAACAGACAGAGCTTCCAAATGGGAACTATGATATCATTTACGACGATGACAGCAGTGAAAATCAGGGACCGCTCACCGGATTAATTTCCGCTATAAAACAATTCCCCAATGAAAATTTCATTACTATTTATTGTGATTTAATTAATATTGATGAAGCATTAATTCACACACTGATTAATGAAAGAGATATAAATAAATTCGCAACGTGTTTTACATCAAACAATTTCCCGGAGCCTTCTATAGTTATTTTTGAAAACAAATCGAATAAGATTTTACTTGAGAAATATAACTCAGGAAAATATTCCATTATAAAATTTCTTAAAGAACATGACTGTAAATTTATTCCATTGCATAAAGAACTAATTGATAAAGATGAGTAACGGAAGATATAAAATATTAAAAGTTCAGAACGAAATAACTAAGGAAGCAGAAGATAATACTGCTATAGAAGAGCCGCTTGAAATTTCAATCACTCACGGTGGTGAGAGAAAAATCATTTCCATAACTATGAGAACTCCCGGCAATGATGAAGAGCTTGCAACAGGATTTTTATTCACCGAAGGAATTATAAGAAATTACAACTCTATTCAGTCATTCTCCGCCGGCATGAATACAGTTACAGTTCATATTAATGAAAATGCAGAGCTAAATCTCAAATCATCCGACAGAAATTTTTACATGACGTCAAGCTGCGGCATCTGCGGTAAAAGCTCAATTGATTCAGTGAGAACAAATTCACAGTATAAAGTTGAAATATTAAGCAGCATTATTTCAAAAAATATTATTCTAAGTTTACCTGATACACTACGAAAGCATCAAAGTATATTTGATTCTACCGGAGGGATTCATGCAAGCGGTTTATTCGATTTCAACGGAAACTTCATTGCCCTAAAAGAAGATGTCGGCAGACATAATGCTTTAGATAAACTTGCGGGTTATGCATTACAAAATAATCTGATACCTCTTGCAAATAATATTTTACTTCTTAGCGGACGCGCAAGTTTTGAGCTTATACAAAAAGCTATGATGAATGGCATTCCGGTTGTATGCGCAGTCGGTGCGCCTTCGAGTCTGGCAATTGATTTAGCGAAGGAAAACAATATCACTCTCATAGGATTTTTAAGAGATAATAGATTCAATATTTACACTTATCACGAACGAATTAAGCTTAATGAAATCTAAGAAAACTAATAATAAAGAACATAAAATTACTGAGCCTAAAACTAAGGCAGGCGGCGTGCCTTCCGTAGTTTCTGCTACAAAGCATTTACTCAAGGAAATGAGTCCGTTCCGTGCAAGTAAGGTTATGTTTCAGCTTAATCAGTTCAACGGCCCCGATTGTCCCGGATGCGCATGGCCTGATGCAGATACAGAGCGCTCTTCACTCGGTGAATATTGTGAGAACGGTGCAAAGGCAATTGCTGAAGAAGCCACCTCAAAAATAGTAACCCTAAATTTTTTTAAGAACAATAAAATATCTGAGCTTAAAGAAAAAGACGAGTTCTATCTAGGGAAACTCGGACGTATTGCTCAGCCCGTTTACAAAAAATCAGGCAGTGATAATTACGAAGAAATATCATGGGATACTGCATTTACAATCATTGGCAATAAGTTAAGTTCACTCTCTTCTCCCAATGAAACAATTTTTTATACGTCAGGCAGAACAAGCAATGAAGCTGCTTTTTTATATCAGCTTTTTGCAAGAGAATATGGTACAAATAATCTTCCTGACTGCTCGAATATGTGCCATGAGTCCAGCGGTGTTGCGCTGACAGAAACCATCGGTGTCGGCAAAGGCACTGTTAAACTTGAAGATTTTTATAATACAGATTTAATTATTATAGCAGGACAAAACCCGGGGACAAACCATCCGCGAATGATGAAAGCATTGCAAAAAGCCAAAGCAAACGGCGCAAAAATTATTTCAATCAATCCTCTTAAAGAAGCAGGACTCATCGGCTTCGATGATCCGCAAAGTGTAAAAGGTGTTTTCGGAATTGCCTCCAAGCTGACCGATTTATATTTACAAGTAAGAATTAACGGCGATGTTCCTCTGCTGAAAGCAATAATGTTTTTACTATTCCAGGAAGAAGAAAAAGCTCCCGGTAAAATTTTTGATTTAGATTTTATAAAGAACAATACAGATGGATTTGAAAATTTTATAAAAGATTTAAAGCAGCAGGATTTAAATTCGCTATCTGAAAACTGCGGCATTTCCATAGGAGAAATCCGGCAGGCAGTTGAATTAATTATTAAATCAGAAAGAATTATTTACTGCTGGGCTATGGGACTTACGCAGCATAAAAATGCAGTTGATAATATTTCTGAAATAGTAAATCTGTTGCTTCTTAAGGGAAGCATTGGTAAACCCGGAGCCGGCGCATGCCCTGTGCGCGGGCACAGCAATGTACAAGGCGACAGGACTATGGGAATTTATGAAAAACCTAAACATGAATTTATTGATAAACTAAATGAAGTTTACGATTTAAATGCTCCCTTTGATTACGGTCTTGATACAGTGGAATCTATGACTGCAATGCATACAGGTAAAGCGAAAGTTTTTTTTGCAATGGGAGGAAATTTTTTATCTGCTACTCCGGATACTAATTATACAGGTGAAGCACTTGAGAACTGTGAGCTTACAGTAAGCGTTGCAACTAAACTGAACCGCACACATTTTTTCACAGGAGAAGAGTCTCTTATTCTACCCTGTCTGGGAAGAACTGACTTAGATATTAAAAATAACAAAGAACAATTTGTTTCAGTGGAGAACTCAATGGGTATTGTTCATCAGTCAAGGGGAACATTAAAACCTCCGTCAGTAAAATTATTGAGTGAACCGGAAATTGTCTGCCGTCTTGCAAAGGCAACTCTTAACAGCCGCTCAAAAGTTAATTGGGATAAAATGCTGGAGCATTACGATAACATACGCGATGAAATAGAAAAAGTAATTCCGGGATTTGATAACTATAATAAACGCGTAAGAAATAACGGCGGCTTTTATCTTCCGAACTCTGCACGTGACGGTAACTTTAATACTTTATCCGGAAAGGCTATGTTCACCACTAGTGAAATTCCAACTTTGGAATTAGCTGATGACGAATATCTTATGATGACGATTCGAAGCCATGACCAGTTCAATACAACTATCTACGGACTTGATGACCGCTACCGCGGAATATTAAACGGGCGCAGAGTTATATTGATGAATAAGGCTGATATTAAAAAGGCCGGACTAAAACATAATGATACTGTAAACCTAGCCACTTATTATGATAAAGAACGTATGGTTGAAAATTTTAAAATTGTAGAGTATGATATTAAAGAACGCTGCGTAGCTACGTACTTCCCTGAAGCAAACCCCATTATACCTTACACAGAAACTGCACGAAAAAGCAATACACCTGTATCAAAAAGCATAATAATTAAAATCTCTAAGCAGAAATAGATAGTAACATTATTGTGACATTTTGCTCTTAATGATTAATAATTAATGTTTTATTCTTAATCTTTCTGCGAAACAACTTCACTCCAAACTATAGGCTCACTGTAACATTATTGTAACATTTTCCTTTTAATGATTAATAATTAATGTTTTATTCTTAATCTTTCTGCGAAATAACTTTACTCCAAACTATCGTCTGACTGTAACATTATTGTAACATTTCGCTTTAAGGCCATGCATTAGATAGTAACATTATTGTAACATTTTATTTTAATTATTTTGTAATCAATATCTTACAGAGAGGTTTTCTGCAAAATAATTAAGTTTTTTATTGAATTAATTTAGGCTGTAACAAAATTCCACACAAAAGAACCTAATATAAAATACATATAAGAAAATTTTAAAAAAAGTATTTCTTCCCTATATGTAGGTATAGGTAACTATGTGATTAAAAAATGAATTATTTTTTAATGGACAGTGTTATAAATTGGAAAAGAAGGAGCGCCTGATTTTTGAATAAAAGAAAGTACATCTTATTTTTCCTACTTATTATTTTTTTGAGTACGGGCAATTTATTTGCTCAGGAGTACTGGATTAAATCCGCTCTCCCATTTCCTGCCGATATGACTTTGAACAAAGTTACAAATTCCGATAGTTTAAAATTCTATATTGCTGCAGATTCAGGTAAAATATTTTACAGCTCAAATGCAGGTGTAAACTGGATAACTCAGAACACAGGCATTCAAAATAATATAGTCGATATTAATTTTGTTGATGTCAATACCGGCTATGCAATCGCATGGGAATACGGTTCTATTAATCCTAATTTTTTCGGCTCAATAATTTTAAAAACAACAAACGGCGGACAGATATGGGATGCAGATTATAAAATTGATACGAATATTTTTTACAGCAAAGTTTCTTTTATAAATAATCAGTTTGGATTTTTATTAGGTCATCCAATAGGAATTGTACGCACTACTGACGGCGGTGTTAACTGGAAGAAAGACCATCTTGACTCAACTAATTTAGTTTACGGTTTCCCCATAAAAAATATTAAGACGATAGGCACTCAGTTCGGTATTGCCTGCGGCGGGTTTATGGATCTTGCAGGAGTTATATGGCGAACAACTAACGGCGGACTGAACTGGTCTTCGGAAGGTGTTGCGCCTGAACCGCTTTATGCAATTCATTTTTTTGATAACCAGAATTTTATTGCTGTCGGCGGGGATAATGAATACGGCGCCAGTCTTGTAAGAACTACTAATGCAGGGCTTAACTGGTCATATAGTGCTTTTGAACAATTCGGTATCGGGTTAGGAATTTCATTCCGAACATCTGCCGAAGGATGGATTGCACTGGGGCTTGGACAAAAGTTTCTTTTCAGCTTAGACGGCGGAGACAGATGGAATGTTTATACAACACATGACCTTGAATCGATTCAGGATGTAGTTTTTTCAAATAAAAGACACGGTGTAGCAGTCGGGCAGCATGCTGCCATATTAAGATATAATTCCGAATTAGTAGGAATACAAAATACAAATACAGGTCTACCTGCTTCTATAGAATTAAAACAGAACTACCCGAATCCATTCAATCCGGAAACAATTATATCATTCAATTTAGATAAACCCAAGAATGTTAGCTTAGTAATTTATGATATGTTGGGAAAAGAAGTAAAAACACTTATTGACGGAATGGTAAAGCCCGGTGAACATAAGATAAAATTTGATGCAGCTGAAATTCCGGCAGGAGTTTATTTTTATACTCTGAAGACAGGAAACGAATTCACTCAAACAAAAAAAATGATACTGGTTAAATAAATTTTTCCGGTAATAAGTTAAACTCTAAAATTTTATTTTGATAAAAAAGTTTCTTTTAATATTGTTATTAGTTTCTCTCTGTTCCCTTCAGGCTAATGCTCAAAACTACTGGCTGCGTTCAAGCTTCAACCCCGGTATGACATTAAATAAAATTGCCTATACTGATTCCACTAATTTTTTCATTGCTGCCGATTCAGGAAAAGTATTTTACAGTTCAAATGCCGGAGCCTCATGGGTAACAAGAAATACGGGTCTGCTCAGCAATATAATTGATATAAATTTTTTAGATGCAAATACAGGCTTTGCTATATCATGGGAATTCGGTCTTACAAATCCAAACTTTGTAGGTTCCATTATTTTAAAAACAACTAATGCAGGTGTCAACTGGAATACGGGATACAGAGTAGATACAAATATTTTCTTCGCTAAAATTTTATTCACAGATACTCAGCATGGGTTATTAGCCGGACACCCCATAGGGATACTCCGCACTACAGATGCAGGTGCAACATGGAAGACTGACCAGATTGATTCTGCTTCTTTTTATGATTACCCTGTGAGAAATTTTAAAACACGCGGTCAGGTAACTCTTGCCTGCGGAGGATGGATTGATATTCAGGGAGTAGTATGGAGGACTACGAATAACGGATTAAACTGGATTCCACAAGGTGTAAGCCCTGAGCCGCTTTATGATTTTCATTTCTATGATGATAATCACGTAATTGCAGTCGGAGGCGATTTTGAATACGGAGCAAGCATGGCAAGCTCGACTAACGCCGGACTTACATGGGAATACATTACATTTGAAGAATTCGGAACTGCGCTTGCTCTAGCTTTCAGAACGGCTTCTGAAGGATGGATGCCACTGGGAATAGGACAAAAATTTTTATATACAATGAACGGCGGGCAAAACTGGTCTACGTTTGCTACTCCAAACGGTGAATCTATTTACGATGTAAAATTTGCAAATAAAAGGAATGGAATTGCCGTAGGAGAGAGAGGCGCAATATTAAAGTTCAATACCGACTACGTTGGAATATGGAATAACGGAACAACTTTCCCGACAGGGATAGAACTAAAACAAAATTATCCGAATCCTTTTAATCCTGAAACAATAATTACTTTCAGCCTGCAAAAGCCAGCAATTGTTTCACTTAAAATTTATGATTTACTTGGGAAAGAAGTGAAGACATTAATAGATGGTATTGTAAAGTCCGGCGAGCATAAAATAAAATTCAGCGCGGCAGATATCCCTGCAGGAGTTTATTATTATACTTTAAAAACATCCAATGGTACAAGTGAAACAAAAAAAATGGTACTGGTAAAATAGTTAACTTACATTTGCATTTTTCTTTACCATAGTTCTTTCAGGCATATCGTCTTTTGTAAAACCGAAATGCTCATATAAACCGTGAGCATCTTTTGTAAATAAAAGCCACCGTTTCATTGTAATCAGCGGAGGGTATTCCAAAACTTCTTTCATTAATAATTTTCCCAAACCTCTTCCTCTGTAATCTTCATCTATTATTACATCACATAAATATGAAAATGTATGGTAGTCAGTTATTACTCTGGCAAAGCCGACCTGTTTATCATTATGAAACAGTCCGAAATTTAAAGAGTTATCCATTACTTTTTTCATCGCCTCTTTAGTTCTTCCGTTTGCCCAGTATGAATTTGTTATCCACTTGTGAATGGAATCAAAATCTAATTTTTCATTATCTGTTGTTACCCAATATTCACTTGTACTCACTACTATGAATTATATTTATTTTAATAAAACCATTTTTTTAGTATCTGAAAATCCTCCTGCCTGTACAGTAACAAAATAAATTCCTGAATTTAAATTCACCGCATCAAAAGTATATTCATATTCACCTGCAGGTAAAACCCTGTTCACAAGTGTTTGAATTAATTTACCCTGAGTATTATAAACTTTCATGCTTACATCACCTTTATCTTTAATGCTGAACTTAATATTCGTTACAGGATTGAACGGATTAGGATAATTTTGTTCGAGCTTAAATTTATCAGGAACTACTGTGCTAAGCTGATTTATTCCTAAAGTATTAATATCAATTTTTGATGTCCATGTCTGATATAAGCCGCTAGAGTTATCCATCCACACAGGCCATAAGTAATTATTTCCTGATGTTATTCCGATATTATCACCCTGATAACCTGCAATGCCACCTGCTATTGGGGCAGGTTTGAATTTATGGTCGGCAATAGGAAAATCTTGCCATGTTGTTCCGCCATCAGTAGAGCGTGATAAAAACACTTCGGCAGAGTCACTTGTCGTTCTTCTGTCATCATAATAAATAACATTTATTGCGCCGCCTTCATCAACTCTCATTGCGGGGAAATATTGAATCTTTCCGTTGTTAACGGGGTCCTGATTTACTCTTATTCTTTCAGACCACGTATTTCCTCCATTGGAGGAACGGCGGAAGATTATATCAGGGTCAGTACCGGCCGGACTAAGATTTTTTTCACCTGTTACAATATATATCCATCCGTTTCTTGAGCCGCCTGTATTATCAACATCCATATCAGGAAGACCGTTTACTCTTATATTATTTTTAGATGGTAGTGTGCCGCTGATACCATTTATATCAAACGCATTTTCTGTTACAGAAAATGACTGTGCCCCGTTGGTGGATTTTGCAAAGCCGATGAAATCCTCGGTAAAAGGTGATGCAGAAGTTGTTCCTGCCCAGCAAAGCAAAACTTCACCGGCTCTTCCTACTTTTACAACTGTACCCTGGCTTCTTTGCGAGGGATTATTAACCTGCATATTACTTGCCCAGTTTACACCTCCGTTTGTTGTATAAGTTATAAATACAGGAAAAGGAGAAGCAAACTCAACCCATGCTAGATAAGTTCTGCCGTAATACGGGCTTGTAGGACTTCCATCTGTTCTGATATCACCCTTATCCTGATTATCAAGAGCAATAATATATTGATTTGACCAGGTAAGGCCCTGGTCTGTGGAATAATGAACAAACTGACCATCCGGGAATCCATTCCCTAAATGGGACATAAAAAATCTTCCGTCTTTATCTATCATTGGTCCGGGGTCTCCATTATGGTTACTTATATTCACACCTTTACAGGTATCATTTCCCCTCCATGTTGCTCCTCCGTTAGTTGTTACATAAACACCTTCACTTTTAAAGTTACCTTTAATTGTAAACGCGCTTGCAAACAAAATATCCGGGTTTAACGGATGCCTGACAATTTCCGGTTCTGACTGGGAAGTAGTACTTGGATAAATTCTGTAATTCGGAGCCACATAAATATTTGAATAATCTGTCTGCGGTTCGGATGTTCTATACTCATTTTGAATAAACCCGTAGAATGCTGCAAATAAAATTGCCAATAAAAAGATTTTTGTTTTCATGGATAAATGTTTGTTCAATTATATTAACATAATAGTTATGGAATTAATTCACAGGACAATAATTTTGTATAATGTGAAAAAATAAGTGAAGCAAATAAACCAAGAAACTTCGTAAAAATTCGAAAGCAGCTGAAGCCCCTATAGCATATTTACCTCACTTTTGAAGGAGAGTACTTTACACTCAACAAAATTTTTGTAAAATTAATACAAAATCGTAGTTTTTAGCCTAAAAATTAAATATTTTTTAATTTAAAAAATCTATTTTCTTCTTTATATTAAAGAGTTCAATCACAAGAAGGAGATGATTGAAATCTTATAACTGTGTATAAAGTGTGCCGCACTTTTTATTTTAAACTAAACCTCAATCAGAAGGAGTTGATTGATTTGATTTGAAAGAACGAAAGTTCAGCACACTTATAAAATTTTAGAAATTCTTTTTTAGTTGCATATTCTCAAAACTCTCATCTTACATACTAATACGCTGTAGAAATTTTCATCGTTTTTATCTGAATATATAACCAAGATTTAATCCTGCGAAGAAATTTTTTGGCACGCCTGATTCATAATATGTTCTTCTGTCAACTGCTCTGTCGGGATCTGCATTAATATTTATATAGGCAACATATTTTTTATCTGTCAGATTTCCAAGACCTGCATTTGCAATCAGGTTAAAATTATCAACAGTAACTTCCATACCGATTCCGCTGTTTAACAGAATGTATGATTCTGTTTTAGCTGAGTTCCCGTCATCTGTGAACATTCCTTCAACATAAGTGTAATTGAATTTTGCAAATGCCGTTACGCTTGGTGTAATTTTGTAATTATAAATTAGATCTGAAGATAAATAATGTTTAGGTACTGAAGGAGCCGTATTTCCTGAGTAATCTTTTGTTGTTGCATTACCATTGGCATCGTATATAAGCGCTGTATAAGTATCGTATTTAAAATCAGAAAAATTGTACGCCGTTTTTGATTTCAGTCCGCCTATTATATTTGTAGTAAACCCGAACTCAATACCGTTTCTGGTACTTTTTGCCGCATTTCGGAAATATGCTGCATTACTTACAATGAACGGAACTATTTCATCTTCAATCTGTAATCTGTAAAACACAAGTTCATAAACGTTATCTTTGAACCATTTACCTCCGTGATTTAAAATATTTCCCTTTGTTCCTAATTCAAAGTTCTTTGATGTTTGAGCATTCAAATCAGGATTTAAAGCGCCAAGATTTCCGTCTGAAGATAACGGGTAGTTATCAAGTTCATTTCCTGCGGGAGTATCGAAACCTAATCCGAATGAACCATAAATAGCTGCATAAGGAGTAAGCTTGTAGTTCAAAGCAAACTTAGGAGTAAAGCGGTTAAAGTTTCTTGTTGCATCTCTTATTCCGGCTAAGCGGTCAACTACATCGAAGTTCACATTGTCATATCTTCCTGTGAAAAGAAAATCTAGCTTGCCTCTAACAATGCTGAACTGATTGGAGAAATAAAATCCTGCATTGCTGATGGTTTCATCGGAAATAGCAAGTAGAATATCGCCTCTTGTTCCGCCGATGTTTTCGAATTCTTCAATAGGACCTGTTTGATAGAACAAATCTCCGCCAACTGAAAATTCGTTATCACGTCCGGCAATTTCAGATTTATTTACATATCTTAATGAACCGCCGAGACCATATCTTGAAAATAAACGGTATGTTTTTGCTGTCCTGTCAAAATCTTTTACAGTCAGATATCCCGTACCTTCAATAACATTATTCAAGCTCTTTCCAAATGTATTATTAAATCTTACTGCAAGTCTTCCTTTTTTCGAATCTCTTTTTGCATCACGTGATTTATCTGTTGCATTTGCCTGCAGCGGATTTTCATTATACTGAGTTAAATTTAATGAACCCGGAAGACGGATTGCGCCGCTTACGAAATTTGTCAGCACACTTAAGTTTGAGTTTCTTCCTACTTCAGCTTCCAAAACCGAGTTTACTATTTTCTGATACTCATTACTATGGTCTCTATAACCATTGTAATTTGTATAAGTAAATGATGTCATAAATCTCAGCGAATTTGTTGCAACACCTGCTTTAATAGTATTTTTACGCATGCCGAACTCACCTATCTCATTAAAAGACCACGCAAAAGGTTTATAAAACTTAATATCATTAATGAAGTTTATTACTCCGCCCGGCGCGTTCGTATATAATGCAGATGCATTTCCGCGGACAACTTCAATGCTTCCAAGCGCGTTAAAATCAATTGCTTCTATTCTTGTCTGTCCGTCAGGTTCTGACTCAGGTATTCCGTCGAGTAAAATTCTCACACCTCTTATACCTGTATTAGAACGGCTGCCGAAACCTCTTATTGAAATTCTTACATCATGGTTGCCGTATCTTGACTGCATAAATAATCCCGGTGTTGTGCCTAATACGTCATTGATCCCCATGTTTCGTGAGTATCGAAAGTCTTCTTTCTCTATTAAATCTACAGGATAAGGAATGTCGATTAATTTTTTTTCCGTTCTTGTTCCGGTTATAATTACATCATCTGTTTTATACTTTACGGTGTCTTTATCGGTTTGAGCCATAGATGACACACTAAAAAGTAAAGTTATAAAAAATATGAAGAATATTTTTTTCATAAAATTATTTTTAATATTTATAAGTTATACATAATACTGCGTACAGATATTATTAATGCCAATAGCAAAAGCCGAAAGCAATAACACCTGTCCAGAATATTACTTTAAAATAAAATGAAGATTGAAATAAATCCTGAACAGGACATTACTTCAATAAATTGGTTAAATTATATTATATGGAGATGTGACGCCGGGGCGGCGGTGTATCCGGGATAACCCCCGAAGAACTAAACTTTAAGGAAGATTCTTTAAATGAAATAAGATGTGGTTCTATATTTGTAACATAATTTTGCTGCGGTAGTATGCTTACTAATAATAAAAATTTAACAAGGTTTATCTGAGCACTTGCATTATTCTTTTTCTTCTGTTCTTTATGGTCTAAAAATTTCTCAAGAGTAGTATATAAAGCTTCTTCCTTCTTATCTCTAACACAATCAAAAACTAAACTGTCGCCTTTTGCCTCCTGCTTTACAATATCAAAAAGCTTCTCGCCAATCTTTAATTCTTTTCTTCCCCATGCGTATTTTTGCACATCATCTTTATGAAGAGTAATTTTTTCGTGATTGGCAGTATCGCTCATTTTTGCTCTGACTTCAGCATAAATAATCTGCTGCTTCACATAAAAATACACAAGGAAGCCGCAAAAATTAAAAACTAAAGCGCATAATATTATAAGCGATAAAAACTTTTTCAAAACAGTAAAGGGAATTTGATATAAATTAGGCAAGAATTATTTTAAATGAAAGTAATAAAATTTAAAGTCTGCTGTTTTATTATGTAAGCTATTCTAAAACAGATAAAACATTTTTAAAAATTCCTGAAAGGTAAGTTTTTTAATTATGCATGCAAAAGTAAATTTCATACACCGTATCTTGCGAATAATCTGTATGTGCGGGCTGTCCTGTCGAAGTCTTTAATAGTCACATATCACGTTCCTTCAATTTCATTGTTAAGGCTTTTTCAGAACGTTGAGTTAAATCTCACTGCAAGTCTGCCTTTCCTTGAATCGCGTTTGGCATCTCTTCCTTTATCGGAAGTATTTGCCTGTTTGGGGTTTGTTTCAAATTGTGATAGATTTAATGAGCCGGGCAAACGGATTGCGCCGCTGACAAAATTAGTGAGCACAGATAAGGTTGAGACAGACCCTACTTCCGTTTCCAGTACCGAGTTAAACATCTTTTGGTACTCCTCACTGTGCTCACGATAATCTTTATAGTTCGAATAAGTGAATGTCGACATGAATCGTAATTTGTCAGCAGCAGCTCCAAATTTCAAGCTGTTCTTTCTCATTCCAAATTCGGCGAATTCGCCAAATTCATTAAACGACCATACAAGTGGTTTATAAAATTTAATATTTGAAATAAAATTGATTACTCCGCCCTGCGCGTTTGTATATAATGCTGAAGCATTTCCTCCGGTAACTTCAATGCTGCCTAAAGCATTAAAGTCGATTGCCTCTATTCTTGTTTGCCCGTCGGGCTCGGATTCCGGTATTCCGTCGAGTAACATTCTGACTCCGCGAATGCCTGTATTAGAGCGGCTGCCGAATCCTCTAATAGAAATTCTGACATCGTGATTTCCGTATCTTGACTGCATGAAGAGCCCCGGCGTTGTTGAAAGTACGTCATTAATTCCGAGGTTTCGTGAATATTTAAAGTCATCTTTATTTATAAGATTTACAGGATAAGGTATATCAATAAGTTTTTGTTCGGTACGTGTACCCGAAATGAATATGTTGTCCGTTTCATACTTTACTGAATCTTTTTCAGTTTGCGAAAATCAATAATCAACGCACAAGAATAATATTGCGCAAAGAAATATTATTCTTTTGATAAAATAAATTTTAATGATTAAAGAAAATTTTAGAACAGATTAACTAAGTGAATAGATTATGCTTAGGCGGTTGTGTATTTGGTGTTATAGATTGTGATTGTAAAAAAAGTGTAAATTCCTTTATGGATGCGAGGTAGATTGTATTTTTAATCAGCGAGTTTTGCTGATTTATTATACTGGAAATGTATAAAAAATTTAAAAGCTCTGAGTCTGAATTATAGTTGTTTGTGTTTTCTTCCCCCATGCCAAATATTACATCAAGCGAAGCCAATAAATCCTGCTCTTTTTCATCGTGAACGCAATAAAAAATTATGCTGTCACCTTCAATTTCTACTCTTGAAACATCATAAAGCTTATTGTGAAGAAAAAGTTCGTGCTCTTCAATCATGTATTTTTTATAATCGCTTAAATGCAGAGTTATTTTTTCAAACTCTATTCCGTTTTCGATTATCTCTCTCATTTCTTCATTTATCTCCATCTTGCTTACATAAAAGAAATAGAGATATCCGGAGAAATTAAAAAAGAATACTGTAAGTAATATTATTGGGATTAATTTTCTCAACTATATTGTATAAGTAAATCTACGTAGTGGGTTTTAAAAATGAAATGGGAAAAGCATAAACCTAACTATTATTCTGCAATCTTCAAATATTCATGCAACGAATTTTCCACAGTCTCTGCTACCAATACATGAAAATCTTCGCAGATATTTTCCACCTGACACTTCTCGAGCGCATTGTAATATTTCAAACGATTCTCATTCGAGCCTATTATGTTCGCAATTGTAAATCCGTTTTGTAATAAAATCAGATTCATAACCAGCCTTGCCGTTCTTCCGTTGCCGTCAATAAATGGGTGAATCGTCACAAGACGCTCATGCATTTCAGCAGAAAGTATAACAGGGTGGAGTTTATCTTTGTTTTCACTATACCACTTAAAATAATTTTCCATTTCATCAATTACTTTCACAGAGTCCGCCGGCATAAATCTGCTGCCCGCGATTTTCACATTCACATTTCTATACTTACCTGCATTATCTTTATCAATGCTCCGTAGCACTAAAGCATGAATATCTTTCAAAATTCTGTCCGATAATTCTATTTTGTCTGCGACAATTTTCTGTATATATTCAACAGCCTCATAATGATTAATCGCCTCAAGATGCTCCGTTAAATTTTTTCCTGATATAGTGATTCCCTTCTGAACAATTAACGCAGTTTCCTGTAAAGTTAAAGTATTTCCTTCAATGCGGTTGCTATCGTAAGTGTACTCTAAAAAAATCGCTTCGTTTATTTTTTTTAATTGGGTAGAATCTAGCGGACGAACTTTATAAAGCCGTGATTTAAGAGAATCTATTGAGGATAATATGGAAGTGAGGTTAGGCAAATTTATTCAGGCAAAATATTTTTTTTATGTGTTGCTGATTTTTCTGGTGTAATAAATTTTATTGTATTTTCAAATTTATTTACAATGTCCGGAATAATTGGACTTAAATTAATAAATGCTTTTAAAATTTCTTGTAGAGATAAATCTTCTTGATTAATCCAATTTACGCCATATGTCGAAAATTTCAGATTATTCTTAAACGGCGGGTCGGTTTCTTTCCAATAATCTTCTGTAGGAGTATGATATGAATATTTAGCTGAAGGTGTCATTATTACCCCAATCCAATCTGTTGTTTCATGCCATGAGGCAGCTTCATCCACTGCTTTTCCCACAAAACTATTTATTCCTTTTCCTGTTGCAAATTCACCATAACATGTTGCACCTCTAACAGGAATTCCTTTCATAATAGAATAAGGGATTGCATCTTTACATATAAGTCCATGTAAATCAAGAGCATTATTAGAATCATTTTCTTCAGCACTAGTAGTTATTACTATAGTATCAGAAATAACCATTACTTTCGTAATATTATCCTCAACACCAAACTTTTGGAAATTTCGAAAAAGTTTAGATGAACTTGAAGCAAAGGTTTCTATTTCATTTACAAGATCGTCTAAATCTTGAAGAGCATTTTTGTTCCTTTGCCAAATTCCTTTCCATCCTAAAATATCTAAAATAGTAACTACACCCTGATTAGGAACAATTTCAATTTTTTTAGCATCTTCTTCCCTTTTTGAATCTTCAATTTCTTCTGCACCTTTTATCTTTAAGTTTTCAATTTCTGGAATATGTTCAATTTTCTTAATGTCCATTATTTATAATCCTCAAAAATTCCTTTAGGAGAGTTTTTTTCACATATATTTATCCAATCCGCTAATCTACTTAGTTCTTCCTGAACTTGGTTATAATCCAACCCTATTTCCTGAGCTTGATCCCATAACCAT
The DNA here is from genome assembly GCA_937974175.1 of uncultured Ignavibacteria bacterium. GTDB lineage: Bacteria > Bacteroidota > Ignavibacteria > Tepidaquicellales > Tepidaquicellaceae > JAFDZO01. Next base: position 34,094 of record CALJIG010000027.1, on the reverse strand, counting down.
TCCAAATAATTTGGTAACGATTCAGGATAGTTTATTGAATCATGGTTTAACATGATATAGAGAGCAGGATAGCCTTTTTTATCACATTGGACTTTTCCACTTAAATTAGAAATTGACCATCCATTAAATGTTCTTAAAAATTTATAAACATCTTCATGATTCCAACGTCGGGAAAATATTTTAATGGAAAATTCAGTACCTAGAGTTTTATCTTCTGGAATATCATTAATATTAGGATTAGCAATAATAGCTAATAAATCTTCAATAGGATGAATATGATTATAAAATTCGCGAGTATTAGGATCAACACCTCGATTCCTTAACATTGTTTTACTATGCTTAGGATTAACTAACTTATGTAACTCAAAAGCTTTATCTACCATTTCATCCCATTTTTGCCTTTGTTGCTTATTATTGAAATCAAATTGTTTGTTTAAAATTAAATTACGAATATAATTTAAGAGTCCAGCTACTTCGTCTGTTAAATACTTAATATCTTCATTTGCCATAATTATAAGTTAGATTTTAATAAAATATTCCTTCTAAATCCTCTTCACCGACAAGTATCTCTCTGCCTTTGGCGCCGTTGCCGCTGCCGACAATTCCTGCAGTTTCCATCTGGTCAACAATGCGTGCTGCTCTTGCATACCCGAGCTTCAGCCTTCTTTGCAATGTAGATGTCGAACACTGTCCGAGCTTCACAACAAGTCTTGCTGCTTCTTCAAACAATTCATCTCTCTCTTCATCTTCGCCGTTAAATGTTCTTCTCTCTATAAGTGAAGGAAGTAAATAAGGTTTTTTAAACCCGACCTGCGCATCAACAAACTCTGCTATAAGCTCGCACTCTTCAGTGGAGATAAATGCGTTCTGAATTCTAATCGGCTTCTGTGATGAAGATGACATGTAAAGCATGTCTCCGTTTCTCAGCAGCTGCTCAGCGCCTTTCATATCCATAATAGTTCGTGAATCAATCTGCGAAGCAACCTGATATGCAATTCTCACAGGGAAGTTTGCTTTAATAACACCGGTAATAACGTCAGTCGATGGTCTCTGCGTTGCAACGACTAAGTGAATACCAACAGCTCTCGCCATCTGCGCAAGACGTGCAATAGGCTCTTCAATATCTTTTTTAGCGGTAATCATAAGGTCGGCAAGCTCATCGATTATAACAACTATGTACGGCATTTTTTTATGTCGTATAAACTCATTACTTGTAAGCTTTCCTTCTTTATACTTTACATTGTAAGCTTCGATGTTTCGTACTCCTGCATTGGCAAGTTTATCATATCGGTTATCCATTTCTACAGTAAGGCTTTTTAAAATGCTCACTGCATTCTGCGGACTTGTAACAATGCTTTCATTAATATCACTGGAAGAAGCAAGATAATGCTTCTTTAATTTAGAGTATAAGTTAAGCTCAATTTTCTTCGGGTCAATCATCACAAACTTTAAATCCGAAGGATGCATTTTGTAAATCAAACTTGCAATAATTGTATTAATACCAACTGACTTACCCGAGCCTGTTGCTCCGGCAATCAATACGTGCGGCATTTTTGCAAGATCATCAATAAACACTTCGCCGTCTATAGTTTTACCCATAGCAATCGGAAGAAGCTTATCTGTTGAAGCATATCTCTGCGATGAAACAAGCGAGCGTATTCTCACCATCTGCGCTTTGCGGTTCGGGATTTCAACACCGACAGTTCCTTTGCCCGGAATAGGAATAATTAATCTTATTCCCTTCGCCTTCATGGCAAGGGCAATATCATCCTGTAATGATTCTATTTTGGAAAGTTTTACATCGGCAGCCGGTACAAGTTCATATAAAGTAACAACCGGTCCGGGAGTCGCGAATACTTTTTCAATTTCAATTCCGAACTTTAATAACTTTTCCTGTAATAATCTTCCGTTGCCGGTTAATTCTTCATCGGGAATTACTTCAAGCTCTTCCTTTGTCTGCTCGATTAATAAATCGATACCCGGGAATTTATATCCTTCAAGCTTTTCTTCTATAAAATCATCTTCGTCTTTTCCCATAAGTCCTTCAAGCTCATTTGAGTTTTCGGGATTTATATCAATTTCAGTTTTATCACCTTTATTTATTTCCGTACCGACAAATGCGTCTTCAAAGTTAGGCGCTTCCTTCTTCTTCAGCCTTTCTGATTTTACTTTTTGTTTTAGCTTAGGCTCTTCTTTTATTTCATCATTTAATTCAGGTTTAATTCCATCTTTCGGAATAACTTCAAAAGGGTCTCTTTCAAGATTTATAAATGCAGATTCAATTTCTTTCGGACGATTAATTTCAGTCTCTTTAATTAAATCAATCTCCTGAACAGGCAGCGTTTTTGCTCCGCGCAATTTTTTAATTCTGTCTTTCTCCGCTTTTATCGGGTCTTGTTCAGCCGGTATAAATCCTAATTTTATTTTATCGTCTTCAACTGCTTTTCGTTCGGCTTCTTTTTCTATCTGTTTATTTGATAGTACTTCTTCATGCTTCTTAAAGCTTTCAATAAATCTTAAAAATAATAATTTTATACGGGCAAGAGTTTTTACAATGCTTCCGTCTATCATTAAAAATGCATCGAGCACAAATAAAAGTATAAATACAACTGATGCTCCGAATCCGCCGAGTATCTTGTAAAAAATTGTTGCCCACGTATCGCCTGCGCCGCCTGCATACTGAAGAAAGCCTGTATTCGTCCCGGCAATAATTTTTAAAATTCCGGTAGATATTCCCAATATCACCATCATAAAAAATGCAAAGATGCTGAACTGAATATAACGCCCTAAGGGTTTTTTCCATAGGAGAGGAAAGCCGATTGCAAACAAAATTACGGGAATAAAAATTGAATAGTAGCCGAAGAAATCTCTGATGAAAAAGGCGGATACATAAGCGCCGCCGATGCCAAGCCAGTTATAGCATTGCTCGGCATTTTTAAAATTGAATAATTTCCTTAACTCGAATGTATCTATTAATGTAGAATCTTTGGGTGAGAAAGTTACAAGCGAAAGAAAAAGTAAAACGCTAAGGACAATTAATAAAAATCCCAGCATCTGCTTTTTAGCGTCGGCAGAGATTTCAAAGTCCTCTTTCTGTGGTTTAGAGCGACGGGTTTCTTTTGCTTTTATTTTCGCAGTGCGTGCCATGATGCTTACCTTTTATTTTTATCTGTTCTTTTGTTTCCGTATTTCTATTCTTTATCAGGCAACATCTTTTGTTGTACTGACTTCTTCTTTATCCGTTGTAAGGCTTAATTTTTTCATCTGAGCTTTTTGATTCGATTCGCCTTCGAACTGCTCTTTCAGCTTTATTATTCCGCCTTTTAACATAGGAATACTTGGAATGCTGTCTATTGTAGAGCAGAATACTAAATCGTTTTCAAATCCCAGCTCAACTAAATATTTTCCGTGCTCGGAAAGCTTCATCATGTTCAAAACTTTTGTTGAGGAGATTTTACTCTTCTCATAGGCAAATGACTTTGCAAGATTTACAACTGCGTTTTCAGGGTCACTTAAAAAATAATTTTCTTCGTTCTTATCTATTAGCTTATTGATGATCATTCCGGCGCAGACTGCATCTTCTATGCAGAAGTTATTCAGTTTGCCTGAACAGATAATTACAAAATCTTCGTTAAGCTCTTTTAAATATTCAACTATTGCTTTAAGATTTACAAAGCTTGCAATGATGCAGTTCTTAGAATATTTTGCTTTTGAAATTGAAACTGTCCCGTTCGTGGTAGAAAAAACAAGCGACTTATCTTTTATAACTTCAGGTGTATATTCCAATGGCGAGTTACCAAGATTAAACCCTTCAATAATTTTTCCGCCGCGCTCACCACATAGCAAAGCATTTGCCGAGCCTTTTGCAACCCGCACTGCCGTTGCAGCATTTTCCGTAGGTATAACTTCCTTAGCGCCGTTTGTAAGCGCTGCCGGTATTGTAGATGTTGCGCGCAATGCATCTATTACAATTACATTTTTGCCTTTCAAAGTCAGTTCATCTGTGACCAGTGAATGAGTAAGATATACTGTGATATTTATCATCTAATTAAAAAACTTTTTAGTTTTGTTTTGGGTTAATTTGAATCAATTTAAAAATGGTGTTTTTACGATAGTAGCTTTTATCTTCTTATCGCGTATTAAAATTTCTATAAGGGTTCCGATTTTATTATGACCTTCATTTATGTATGCAAGTCCGATATTTTTTGAAAGCATAGGTGACATGCTCCCGCTTGTTACAACTCCAATTTTTTCATCGCCCGAATAAACTTCAGCTCCGTGTCTTGCAACCATTCTATCGTCTACTATAAATCCCACAAGCTTTTTCTTCAGTCCTTCCGCTTTACATTTCTGCATAGCTTCGCGTCCGTTGAATTCGCCTTTATCAAGTTTGGTTATCCAGCCAAGTCCTGCTTCAAGCGGATTGTAATTTTCATCCATATCGTTTCCGTATAATCTGAACGCATACTCAAGTCTCAATGTATCTCTTGCGCCAAGTCCGATTGGCTTAATATTAAACTCCTCGCCTGCTTTAAATATTTCATTCCATAATTTTTCGGATTGAGCTACATCAGTCTTTGAGTAAATCTCAAAGCAGATTTTTTCTCCGGTATACCCTGTGTGAGAAATTATGCAATCAATTCCTGCAATCTTTCCGAACTCAAAATTATAATATTCAATCTTTGATAAATCTGTATCTGTTAATTTTTGCAATGTCGGCAAAGAGTTCTTTCCCTGTATTGCAAGCAACGAAACTTCATCGGACACATTTTTTAACTCAACATCTCCGAAAGTATTTTTTGACATCCACTCCAGATCTTTTTCAATATTTGATGCATTGATTACCAGCATAAAATAATCTCCGCAGTGATAAACAAGCAAATCGTCTATTACTCCGCCGTTCTCAAGACACATTGAAGAATACTGAACCTTACCTTTTTCAAGTTTGGATACATCGTTAGTTGTAAGCTTCTGAACAAATGCAAATGCATCTTTACCTCTTACTTCAACTTCGCCCATGTGAGATACATCAAAAACACCGACTGAATCACGTACGGCTTTATGCTCTGCAATAATGCCTTCGTACTGAATTGGCATTTCATATCCTGCAAACTCAACAAGTTTTCCGCCCAGCTTCTTGTGAATATTATTGAATGTGGTTTTTTTCAATTATGTGTTGTTTTAAAATTTTTTATTAAATATTACTGAAGTTTCCATGGAGGGTTTAAACGATTTTCCCCTGCATGATACAAACAAAGAACATTTCCATCATGATCTTTTAAATGTATTTCTCTCCAAAGCCATTGTTTGTTTTCAAGCTCATCTGTGAATTCAAATCCTTTCGATTTTAATTCACTCACTTTTTCATCAAGTTCATCTGAACTATCACATTCAAAATAAATTACAGTTCCCGAAAAATGTTCATCTTTTTTATGAATCGAAAATGTTGCTTCGTTTCCTTCTACAACAAATCTTGCATAGTGCTCGCTCTTTACAATCGGGACCAAGCCTAACTTCTTATAAAACTCAAATGAGGTATCAAAATCATTTACTGAAATCGTAACCTGATTTAAATTCATGCAAAAATTATTTAGAAGCGTTCAGCTTTTCCCAGTCTTTTAAGAAAGTGCTTAAACCTAAATCTGTCAATGGATGTTTTGCGAGTTGCTCAATTACTTTGAACGGCATCGTAGCAATATCTGCACCCAGCATACATGAATCCACAAAATGTAATGGATGTCTTACCGAAGCAACAAGAATTTTTGTCTGGTAATCATAGTTTCTGTAAATATTTACCATCTGCGCAATTAATTCCATTCCGTTAGCGGAAATGTCATCAAGACGACCCACAAATGGACTGATAATATAAGCGCCTGCTTTAGCAGCAAGTACTGCCTGCGAAGCTGAAAAGCATAAAGTAACATTTGTTCTGATACCTTCATCAGCAAAAGTACGGACAGCTTTTAATCCTTCTTTTATTAAAGGAACTTTAACTACAATATTCGGATGAATTTTTGCAAGTTCTCTTCCTTCTTTAACTATTCCTTCATAATCTGTTGAAACAACTTCAGCGGAAATATCGCCGTTTACAATTTTACAAATTGATTCAAGCATCGATTTAAAATCTTTATGCCCTTCTTTTGCTACAAGAGATGGATTTGTTGTTACACCGTCAAGCAAGCCCATGTCGTTTGCTTCTTTTATTTCATTTAGGTTTGCTGTATCTATGAAAATCTTCATAATTCGTAAATAATATGTTTAAAATAAATTTAGGAAAAATAGCTAAATTAAAGGTTTAATTAAATGGAAAATAAATGCATATATTTTGATATATGTTCTGCAAAATAACAATTCAATATCTATTTTCTTCCTGCCATATCTACAACTATCGGCGAGTAGAAAATTGCGTTTGAATCATATCTATGCTCAAGCCAGTCCTGAAGCATTTCATCAGCCTCGCGTGAAGATATCGCTCCCATTTTTGCCATAACATCAAAATGTACCGAGAAAAACTTATGCGCCCATTCAAAAACATCGCTGTCTTTATCACCTGCTAAAACAGTTGGCTTATAATCTGTGAGAGTTAATCCCAACTTTTTATAAAGTTCGGGAATTCTGAGTGCAATATACGGGTCACCACCACCTTTTAGCCAGTATTTTCTTACAGCATCAGGCACTTCTTTGAAAGTTTCTGTCATTGGATGTCGGGTTATTCCTTCGTAGTTATAATCCATCAGTGCAACTATACCGCCGGGCTTTAAAGCCTTATAAATTTTTGAGAGAAATAATTCAGCATCCGGTACAAATGAAATCACCCATCTCGCAAAAATAAAATCGTAATAATTTTCAGGAAGCTCTGCGTCCTCAACTATTGAATTTATGAACTTTACATTTGTGATTGAATTGTTTGAACAATAATCTTTGAAATGCTCAAGATAAAGTTGTGAGGGTTCTAATGCTGTAACTTCGCCCTGAGGACCGACGAAGTCTAGTAAATCCATGCTGACAAATCCGGGACCTGCGCCGACATCAAGGCATTTCATTCCTTTTGTAAGTCCGCAGCGCGTGATAAAATCATTTGTAACGTTTCTCCAGACTCCGTTCTGGAATTCAAGACGTTTTAACTCTTTAAGATTAACGCCCAAGATATACTCAGCGTTTTTTTCTTCACTCATTTTTTGAATTATAATTTAGAAAGAGTGTAGTTAATTTAGTGATGACAAAAGAGAAATGAAATAAGAAAAAGTAAAACGAAGGAAAAAAATGAAAACAGAAAAGAATACCTCTGAAAAATCAGTAAAAAAGCCGGCAAAAAAATCTGCAAAGAAATCGTGGAAAGATAAACTCAATGACTCAAAAGACTTACCAAGAGTAATTAACCTGAATGCAGAAGCAGAGAAAAGATGGGGCGGCAAAACAATGGTCATCCCTTCCCCGATTGAAGTCGATGCAATTATGAAAACTGTGAAGAAAGGAAAAATAATTACAATAAATGACATCAGAAAGCGGCTTTCAGAAAAACACTCAACAGAAACTGCCTGCCCTATAACAACAGGAATATTTGCATGGATCGCCTCTCACGCAGCCGAGGAAGACAGGAAAGCCGGAAAGAAAAAAATCACACCTTACTGGCGCACTATAAAATCAACGGGAGAGCTAAACGAAAAATATCCCGGTGGACTTTTAGCCCACAAAAGAGCACTACAGGCAGAAGGACATGAGATTGTAAAAAAAGGAAGCAAGTATAGATTGGTGAAATAAGATTTATTCCTTCCCAATTCGCCGCGGCGGATTGGGAAGGAGAATTTTTATATGCTAAGGAATAACATCTACCGGCGGTAGCTCAGTTTTCTTTATTTTATTATTCCAGTTTCTGAAGAAAGGAATACCTATTAATACCAAAGCAAGTCCGATACCTGCATCTCTTGGATTCTGAATAATCGTTACTATCACCAGCGTTGCGCAGAATAAAATAAATATTGCCGGGACTACGGGATAGCCGACTGCCTTAAAAGGTCTGTGAGCATCTTTCATTTTCTTTCTTAATACAAATACTCCCAGCGCGCCTGCGCCGTAAAAAATAAATGAAGCAAAGATAAGCATATCAGTAAGCTGATCGAATGTTCCTGAAAGAACTAGCAGACTTGACCACAAGCCCTGCATTAATAATGAAGTGTAAGGAGTTTTGAATCTTGGATGAACATTTGCAGCTGATTTAAAAAACAAATTATCCTTTGCCATTGCAAAGTAAATTCTGGATGAAGCAAGTATAGTTCCGTTTGTTGTTCCGAATGTTGCAACCATTATTAATATGGATATAAATAACACGCCGTTATCTCCCAAGAACTTCCTCATAACTTCCACCGCAACAATTGTATTTTCTGTATTGGCAACCGCTAAGAGTTCGTTCAACGGCAGTACATATAAATAAGCATAGTTTACCAGAAGATAAATCGCTGTTACAACTCCCACTCCGATAAACAATGAAAGCGGAATTGTTCTCTTTGGATTTTTTATTTCACCTCCGAGATACCCTATGTTATTCCAACCGTCATAAGCCCAGAATGCTCCAAGCATTGCAGCAAACATAGCACCGAAAAGTCCGAGTGAAGAATTGTACGTTGCACCGGGAGCAGCAAACATCGGCTGAACATTAGCTGAGCTTCCCCCGCTAATAGTAAGCGCAAGAATTATAATTGTAATGATTGCTAAAACTTTGAGAACAGTAAAAACATTATTGATAATACCTCCGAAAATTACTCCAAGATAATTTGCCCCTGTCAGAAATACAATTGTACCGATAGTCAAAAGCTTCACCCCAAAATTATTAAGAGGATTGAACAATCCGAAGAGCGTGAACTCCTCCGCCCCCGCACTTAAATGGAATAATGGAATGACTGAGTTAACCGATTCTGCAAAGACGTATGCAATTGATGCGATGGAAGCTGTCTGAATGACAGAGAAGCATGACCATCCGTACATGAATGCAAAAAACTTTCCGTACATGTGCTTGAAGTAAACATACTGTCCTCCCGGCTCTGCAATGAGTCCGGCAATTTCCGCATTAGTAATAGAACCGAATAGTGTGATTATACCTGCGATAAGCCAGCAGATGAGAATCAATCCGCTTGAATGTAATTCAAGAGACATCGGCGCTGCTTTTTTAAAAACGCCGGAACCTATCATTGAACTTATTACTATTAATATCGCTGTAGTAAGGCCCAGTCGCCTGAGAAGTCCTGAGTGATGCTGGTCAGCATTATCCGGTAATGTATCTTTCATTCTGGAAGGGTGCTTAAATTTTCAAATTAAAACTAACTTCAAATTCATTTATTACAAACGCTGTAATATAATAATAATGATTATGAAATATAAATTAATTTTAATTGAAGAACTTTTGAATGCACAGTAAAATAAAAGAAGTAATGCCTTAAGGATGTTGTTATATAAAGATAGGAAAGTTTGTAAGGGCGTATTGCATACGCCCTATCTTTTTATAAAAGTTAAGGGCGTTCGCAGAACGCCCCTACATATTAACATTTATAAAATTAGGTGTATTATATTTTTTCGTAGTATGGTACAAGTACATTTAGAACTAGTTAAAGAATACTTTTGCTTCTTCGTATAATTCAGGCGGAACTGTTTTTAATGTTCCTATTGCATCTTCTATTGTTATATCAATTATATCGTTTCCTTTTACTGCGCTCATTCTACCGAATTTTTTTTCCGCTATCATTTCTACTGCATGTATTCCGAGCCTGGTGCCCAGCATTCTGTCGAAGGCAGTCGGCACTCCGCCTCTTTGTATATAACCAAGTACAGTAGCGCGTGTTTCAAATCCGCTTTTTTCCTCTATCATTTCAGCAAGCAGATTTCCTATTCCTCCCAGTCTTTTACGTCCGGCTTCATCATATCTGGCATTTTTATCGGAGGTTTTCGTAATTTCATAAATTTCTTCCGCAAGATATTCTGCTCCTTCCGCAACAACGATAATCGAAAATATTTTCCCTCTGCTGTAACGTTTCATCAATATCTCATTTATTTCATCCAGTGACATTTTAAATTCCGGAATCAAAATAATGTCAGCGCCGCCTGCTATCCCCGAGTGAAGCGCTATCCATCCCGCATGCCTGCCCATCACTTCAAGTATCATAATTCTGTGATGCGATTCCGCCGTAGTGTGCAATCTGTCTATTGCTTCAGTTGCTATAGAGACTGCCGTATCAAATCCGAATGTATAGTCTGTACCGCTAATATCGTTATCGATTGTTTTCGGAACGCCGATGACATTTATTCCCAGCTTGAATGCTTCCTGTGCAATATGCATCGAACCTTCGCCGCCTATAGCAATAAGGACATCAAACTCTTCTTTAGATACTTTATGAAGCAGAGTTTCTTTCCCATGCTTTTCAGCAAATGGATTGAAGCGGCTGGTGCCTAATATCGTTCCTCCGCGGTTTACAATTCCCGCAACATTTTTGACGCTCAAGTCTTTATAATTTTCATCAAACAATCCCTTCCATCCGTTGTAGATACCCGTTGTCTGATATCCCATCAGATTCCCTTTTCTTACGATAGCTCGTATTACAGCATTTAATCCCGGGCAGTCACCGCCGCTTGTCAAAATTCCTATTTTCAATTCTGTCTCTGCTCTTTTGTTGGCGGATCGTTTGTTAAATATTGAAATTTATCTATGAATTCTTCTGTCTTCATGTTTCCTATCAGTGCTAATCTTGCAATATTTTTTACTTCTTCGAAATCATTGTTTTCCATTCTTATCATATATTTTCTGGCGACTTTATAACCGTCAGAATCCACATCAACTTCTCTTGTCTGAATTTTATTATTATCTCCTATGATATCATGGAATTTAATTGGTATCAACTGTCCCTTATCAACCGTTACAATAGCTCCGCTATTGCCATTTAGCAGGTATCGTACTGCTGCATAGCCAAGGTCCTGAGTATATTCACAGTCATATGGAATGGGGTCTGCGCATCTGAGTTCATATCCAATATCTTTATTAACAATTGTTGCATCTATGCCGCGCGCTTTTAATCTTCTTCTGACTTCTTCCTTAGTGACTTTACCGATATCAATTTCAGATAATCTTATATTGCCGTGTGTATCAAGCTCAAGATTTACATAAGGGTTAGATTTCAATTCCTCTAAATCAATCTTATGAATAATTCCTTCTGCAAGTATTGCAACTCCGTAAGGATGCCCTGATGCAAGTCTTTTTATAATGGAGACTTCAAGTATATCGCAGATTGTATTAAAGCTGACTTCCTGATTTCTGAATTCCTCACCTATAATAGTTAGTGTTGCGCCTGCTGCTTTACCAATACCAAGGGCTAAGTGTCCTGCTTTTCTTCCCATGGTAACAACGTAATACCAGCGTTTTGTGGTGGCTGCATCCATCATTAATGACTGAACAATTTTTACTCCGTGATGTCTTGCAGTCTGATATCCGAACGTAGGCATATTCCCGGGAAGAGGTAAATCGTTATCTATAGTTTTCGGAACGTGCGCAACTTCTATCTGTCCCTTTGTAAGCTCATCAATTTTATATGCGCTTGTAGCAGTATCATCGCCGCCGATTGTTACAAGGTAATCAACAGATAATTGAGTAAGTGCTTTGATTGTTGCTTCAATTTTTTCTTTGCTTGATGCTGGATTTTCACGTGAAGTTCTTAGAATACTTCCGCCTGAAAAGTGAATGCGTGATACATCTTCTATTTTTAATTCTGTAACATGAGTGTGGTCGCCTTTGGCAAGCCATTCGAAACCATCATAGATACCTATTACATTAAGTCCTGAATTTATTGCTTCGATTGTAACTGAACGGATTACACCGTTTATTCCCGGTGCAGGACCGCCGCCGACAATAATTGCTAAGTTCTTTTTGTGGTACTGTGCATCTTTCATGATAGTGTAGTTTAGATCGTTTTCAATTCTTGTTCTTTATTAAACTTTTTGCTTATAAGCACCATTGCCAAAAGATAAATTATTCCTGAGAGAATAAATACAAATTTAAAGCCGATTGTCATAGCAAGTATCATAGCGCATACTGTACCTATGACGGAAAAGAAACCATTCACTCCCCATGCAAGAGGAATAAATTTTTTCTGCTCATTATTTATCAATCCCAAGCCCGTGGGAAATGGCATTCCCATAAAAAATCCTAATGGGAAAATAAGTATAACTGAAATTATAATTCTGATTACTAAGTCATAGCTTGCAAACGCTTTAAATAAAATTGGATTTAATAATCCCAGCGCAACTGCATATAATGCTATAACTATGAAAACTGTTTTTTTATTGGTAAATAATTTTTTAGAATAAAAGCTTCCGATACCGGAGGCAACAAGCATTGTAGATACAACTGTAAGCAAAGTAAATACAGGCTGGCCGAGTAATAGCGTAAACTTCTGTATCATACATATCTGAAGCATTATATATCCGAAGCCGAGACAGGCAAAATAAATCAAAAATTTCCTGTCGAATGGTTTTTCCTGCTGAATATTTTTATCCTTGGTGTTTATTTTTTTCTTGTTAAAAATTCTCAGCGGTAAAAGTATAAGCACAAATGAAACTAAAATTGTCTGCACTAATATTGCAAGCAAAGTTGTCTCTGCAACAGGCTTATCTTTTAATGCAAGAATTGCTTTATCATCTTGCGAGAAAGTTTCTTTTATTCCATCAAATGTTAAATTTGAGAAGCCGATATTTTTATCAAAGAACGGCTTGTCATCGGTAGCAGGAGTAATATTAAGCTTAGCAGTATTTATTTCGTTATCTATGTTATCCGATTCAACCAGTTCTCTGTAATATCCATTCTGTTTTGATACGGGGTCGTATTCTATATCCAGACTCAGCTTTGCAGTTTCATTTTTTATTTTAATTACTTCATCGGGAGTAAACCCATTCTTTTTGAACAACACACCTGCAAGAAAACTTTTTCCTGTTTCAAAATCATTCGGAGGTCTTCTGAAAACAATTATATCGTTCTTTCCGTTATCTTTTCCTTCAGTAATATCCGTTACGGATTTTTTCAAAGTAGTGATAAGCTTCGGCATCTGTGTTTCAGGACGCGAAACATACAGCACTCCGCTATTGCTCAAATGATTTATATATTCATCAACTGCTTCTTTTGTTAAAATATAGTTTTCCACCATACTCATTGCTCCGCTTGAAACTGCTGATGCTGAAATTGTATGGGCAGAAATTATCACATCATATTTTTCGCGTGAGTTTGTGATTACATTTCTTGCGTCATCTGTAATAAGATTTACCTTGGGATTATTTTTTACTAGCGGACCCGTCCAGTAAGCCATCTTCTGCGATATCAAATCATTCAGTATTCCGTTTATCTCAACTGCAGTAACACTCTTTGCATTATTATATAAGCTTGAGAGTATCTCTCCGCCGCCGGCAGAGCCTATTATAAAAACATTGTTGACTGAGTCCTTCGGGGCAAAAGCAAGGTTCGATGCATCTGCAGGCTTACTCTCCAATGGGAATTTCTTCACATTCGGAATATTAGTAGTTGCATTTCCATCATCAATAATTGCAAGAGCTATATCATAGCCGTCTTCCTGCGGTTCTTCTTCCTTCATTACATCAATCTTGGAAAAAATATTCCACGCGGAGAACATATTCAGTTCAGGTCTTGCTTTAATGTAATTTCCGTAAATTTTATTTGGTGAAGAGTTTATCGGCAGACTTCCGTTTACATTCATTAAAAATGACAAGACAATTATAGCAAGAATGCCCGATATGTATGCAAGTGTTTTAAATTCTTTAAAGCTGAAAATTATTGCATTCACAAATGCCAGCGCAGAGATAATTACAATCGTTCCGTTCCCGCCGAAAATCGGAATGAAAAATACAAATGCAAAACACGCTGCTCCAGCACCGACTAAATCAAAGAAATATAATTTGGAAATTTCATTTTTGAAATATGAAAGCAATACTGAGATTATCAAACCTGAAAAGAAAAACGGAATTGTAATCAGCAGATAATATATGGGTAAATACAAAAATTGGATTTTATCAGTAAGTAAACTGAACGGATCAAAAGGTATCTGATTTATAATTACAAACGATGCAAAAATAGAAATGCCGTACAGAATAGAAAGCCACGTCAGCAGCTTATCCGTATTTATTTTTTTTATCTTTTCATTGAGAGATAAAAACACTCCGCTTACTCCAAAGCCGAGCAATGCAACACTTATGACCATGAAGGCAAAGTGATACCAGAGCGAGACGGATAATATTCGGGTAAGAGTAAATTCTAAAAGAAGAGTACTTAGTGCAGTGAGGAAAATTCCTGTGAAATATATTGATTTAAAACTGTTTTGCTTTGCCAAAAAAATGTATTTAATTCTGTTTGTTTCCGAACCATTTCAATATCATGTTTTTTAAATCCTCAGCTTTGAAAGGTTTCGTAAGCACATCATCCATTCCATCTTTATCATATCCTTCAGGATTGAGTAACTGAATATTTGCAGTTATCGAAACTAAGACCGGACGCTTCTCCCCGAATTTTTTATGAATCTCTTTTGCGCATGTTATTCCATCCATCTCAGGCATCTGAATATCGAGAGTAACGAGTTCGTAACTCTTTTTTTCAAGATGCTCTAAAGCTATCACTCCGTTATCGGCAACATCCACTTCATATCCCATGCTTTGAAAAATCTTAGCGATTAATTTTTGATTAATCAGATTGTCTTCAGCTATTAAAATAGTCAGCGGAATTGAATGTCCTAATTTCTCTTGTTCAGTTGGTTTTGGTTGTTCACTCATCGGGTATTAAAAAGGTATTAGTATGTGTAAAATATTCAATTTAAAAAAAATTTTAAAGGGTATTATTAAGCTATTTTAATCGGGAAATTATTATTCTGCCGCTTTATAGATTTTCATCAGTTTTATGAGCAAATTCTCCATTTTATCAAGTGGAAGCATGCTTTTGGCATCACTTAATGCTTTTGCCGGGTTCGGATGAGTCTCAATAAAAAAACCTGCCACATTCAATGAAGCTGCGCATCTTGCTAAAGGCTCGATAAATTCGGGAAGTCCGCCCGACACTCCCTTTTCATTAGACGGCATCTGAACGGAATGTGTTGCATCAAAAATAACAGGATATCCGCTTTTCTTCATAATCACAAGCCCGCGCATATCTACAACTAAATTATTATACCCGAACGTGCTGCCTCTTTCCGTCAGCATAATTTTATTATTACCCGTTGCTTTCACTTTCTCTGCCTGATAAATCATATCCTGCGGAGCGAGGAATTGCCCCTTCTTTATATTTACAATTTTTCCTGTATCGCCTGCAGCTTCAAGCAGTTCAGTCTGCCTGCAAAGAAATGCAGGAATTTGCAGAACATCGGCAACTTCAGAAGCAATCTCAACATCTATTTCAGAGTGAACGTCTGTAATAATCGGGACATTAAATTCCTTTTTAACATCGGCAAGAATTTGTAATGACTTATCTATTCCGATAGTTCTGAATGAATCAGAGGAAGTTCTGTTTGCCTTTATAAAAGATGATTTAAATATAAATGGGATTTTTAATTTCGTTGTAATCTCTTTCAGCTTCTCACACGTTTTGAAAATATTGCTTCTGCTTTCAACAACGCACGGACCTGATATTAAAAGAAAGTTATTTAGATTTTTGAGTCCTAGCTCTTTAGTAAAATATTCCGGAAGCATAATCTTATTTTTTAGTAATTCCTTTTGTGTAATTTTCTACTTTTTGCTGAAGCTCTGCTTCAGAGTAATTCTTGCGGTACATTCCTTTCACTTCGCGCTGTCTAAGTGCCTCGTAAACACATATTGCGGCGGAGACAGAAACGTTCAAAGACTGTATCATTCCGTACATAGGTATAACAAAATTTTTATCTGATAATTTCACAGCTTCATCTGAAACTCCTGCATGCTCATTGCCGATTACTATTGCGCATTTTTCAGTAAGGTCTAAATCATATAAAGAAACATTTTCAATCTCTTCTGAAAGATGTGTTGTGTAGATTTTAAAGCCCTGCTTTCTTAACTCGGCAAAACAATCTTCAGGATTTGAATACTTCTCCGTCCTCACCCATTTTTTAGCACTGGCTGAAGAGAATTTGCCTATTCTCGGGAATTTATTTGTATTATATATTAAGTAAACTTTATCGACTCCGATTGATTCCACGCTTCTGAAAATTGCGCTTACGTTATGCGGGTCATGAATATTTTCCAGAACTACAGTTAAGTCATCCTGCCTGTGACTTATTACTTTTGCTAACTTATTATATCTTTTTTCAGTCAATAGAAAATGCTGTTTCAACTTAAAAATTAAACAATTATGTTAGGTATTACAATTGAGTTATTTCCACATTGGTAATCTGATGGAATTTTAATCCTGAAAATTCTATTTTCTATAATATAAAATAAATCATAGATGAAGAAATTAAGTGTTATTTTAGCCCTTGTTCTAATACCCCTATGTTTTACGTCAGCAAATGCCTCAGACACCCTTAAAACCACAACTAAAGTTACACCTAAAAAAATTGAGAAAGATACTCCAAGCCCTTGGGGAATTTCATTCGCATATAGCGAGAATGGCTTTGGTCCCTCGGTTAACTATGTAAAAACTCTCAATAGCAACACACAGCTTATAACAGGTTTGGCATTAATGAGCGTATCCGATAGCAGGGAATTTGAACAGTACGATGTATTCGGGAACAAGATGACTCAGAATAAAGAGAACAGAATTATGCTCATTCCTCTAAACATCAGTATTAAAAAAGGTATTTTCAGTGATGATATAGAAGGTAACATTAAACCGATAATCAATTTTGGAATTTCGCCTTCTTTAGTTCTTACTAATCCATACTCAAGAGATTATTTTAACGCGCTGGGATATATGCAGGCAGCGTTTGCTATGGGTGGATTTGCAGGAGCAGGTCTTGAATTTAAAGAAACGCAGTCAGTTGCTTTTTCTTTCAATGTAAACTACTCATACGTTACTCCTATAGGGAAAGAAGTGAACAGCCTTTACGGCAAGCCGATAACAAATCTTACAGGATTTCAAATTGCATTCGGTGTAAAATTCTAAAAATACTTTATGATTATCAAAGCCATTGCAGGCAGCTTCAGAGAAAAGTCTTACAATAAAATGGCTTTGAAATACATGGTACAAGGTGCACAGGAAGCCGGCGCAGATGTTGAGATAATTAATCTGACTGACTACCCTATGCCGATATATGATGAAGATACCGATAAAGCCGGAAAACCGGAAAATGTAATTAAGCTAAAAGAAAAGCTTGCCAAAGCAAAAGGATTGCTCATTGCTACTCCCGAATATAATCACTCGCTTCCGGGCGGATTTAAAAATGTAATTGACTGGCTTTCGCGATTCAAAGATCAGCCGTTCAAAGGAAAGTGGATTGCTCTTGCAGGAGCCTCTACAAGTTCATGGGGAACTGTCCGCGCTCAGCTTGCTTTTCTTCCCGTATTCAGAGTTTTAGCCGCACATGTTCTTCCTACTCAGATATATATGCCTCTTGCGCAAAATCTTTTTGATGAAGAGGGTAATATAAAAGATGAAGGCACAAAAACCAGATTAATTGCCTTGGGTAAAGAGCTCGCTGAAAAAATAAAAGATTAATCACCTGTTACAAAGATTTACAATCCTGACATATCCATGAAATAAATTACGCTTATTTTTGTAGTGTAAATTAAACATTGGAGACAATTAAAATGGAAAATCAAATTAATACTCAGGAGTCAGAAAATCCTGAACAAATCAAAAAAGGATTTTTTTCTACAACAAAACGAAAAATCCTTTTATCGCTCGCAGTTTTTCTTTTTCTTACAGTATCTTTTGCAGGAGTGAGTTTTGCAAAAAAAATGTATCATCTTAAAACCGGTGGACCTATCGGAATTATCATTGATAAGGTTACTGAAGATATTACTTTATCAGATGACCAGAAAGCAAAAATCACTTCTTTGAAGAATGATATAAAAGCAAAGATGGAATCCAAGAAGTCAGGAAGAAAAGAAAAGTTTAACAATTTCATTGACGAATTCAGAAAGGACAACCTTGATAAAGCTTCACTGGAAAGTATGTACCAAAAGCATGAACAGGAAAGAACAGAAATGAAAGATTATGCTGAGAGCAAGATAATTGAATTCCATGATATACTGACACCTGAACAACGAAAGCAGGCTGCGGATAAAATGGAAAAAGTGAGAAATAAATTTCATGAGAAGATGGAAAATTTTCAGCATGAAAAATAATTCAAAACGGCGGTATTATTAATTTGATACCGCCATTTTAATTTAAAAACTAAAATGAATAGAAGTATATTAGTAATTGATGACGATAAAAAGCTTGGCGAGCTGCTCACTGAATATCTTGAAAAATATTCTTACAAGGTTACTCACTTTGATAATCCGGTAAATGCCCTGACAAATCTTAAAACGAATTCATACGATCTGATCATTTTAGATATAATGATGCCCGATATGGACGGTTTTGAAACTCTGAAAGAATTGAGAAAGAGTTTTCAGATTCCCGTAATCATGCTTACTGCCAGAGGAGAAACAACAGATAAGATTGTAGGACTAGAACTTGGCGCAGATGATTACTTATCAAAACCTTTTGAACCGCGCGAACTGCTTGCCAGGATTCAAGCAATATTCAGAAGAGTAGAGGGAAAAGTTGTCTCATCGGAAGAAATAAAATTTAAGAACATAACAATAAACACTGCGAACCGTTCAGTAAAATTGAACAACAAACCCGTTGATATAACGACAACTGAATTTGAAATTCTTGTTCTTTTTGCAAATAATAACGGCAAAGTTTTATCGCGTGAATTTCTTATGCAGAAGACAAAAGGAATGAGCTGGCAGTATTCTGACAGAAGCATAGATGTAATGGTCTCGCGGCTAAGAACAAAACTAAAAGATAAAACAAGCAGCTTAATCAAAACTGTTCAATCAGTAGGATATATATTTCATGCGGATTTTCAGGAAAATTAAATCGTCAGTATTTTTAAAGCTGGGTATTATATTAATAGCTTTTGTTGTACTGGTAAATTCTCTTACTTCTTTTTTTGTA
The DNA here is from genome assembly GCA_937974175.1 of uncultured Ignavibacteria bacterium. Classification (GTDB taxonomy): domain Bacteria; phylum Bacteroidota; class Ignavibacteria; order Tepidaquicellales; family Tepidaquicellaceae; genus JAFDZO01. Next base: position 14,983 of record CALJIG010000027.1, on the reverse strand, counting down.
TACTTTAGTCTGGAAAGAGATCCTCTGAGCATGCTGCACAGATATCCTGCTCTGCTAAATAAATACGTTATACAGGATGTCGGCATTCCTCCTGATACAGCTAAAGCAAGAGAGCTTTCCCGCGAGCTTAACTTAAATATCAGATACGATCTTAATAATTTTCACTGGTCAACAGATGAATCTATGGCAGGAGCTGATGAGATTTTAAAACAGAAAAATTTAGATACCTCAAAAAGCTTCAGCCGGTACAAATCGAGATTATACTCGGTAACTAAAGTTGAAAACGGATTTATAACAATTTCTCCATGGCTTCCACGAGACTTTGCAAATACACCAAAGGCAATTATTGCAGTAATATGTTTCTTTACAATCGTAATTTTCTTTTTATACTTTGCTTTAAGGTGGTTGTTAAGTCCAGTGAAAACTCTCTCCAAAGGAGTAGAGGAAATAAGTAAAGGAAAACTTGATTACAGAATTGATTTGAAATCAAAAGATGAGTTCGGTAAGCTGGCTGGATTAATAAATAACATGACGGATAACATTCAAAGCTCAATGAAGGCAAAAGAAACTTTGCTAGTTGATGTTTCACATGAACTGAGGACTCCGCTGACAAGAATGAAACTTTCAAGTGAGTTTATTGACAATGAAAAAATTAAGAACAGAATTAAGGATGATGTAAACGAAATGGAGCATATGGTCGGCGAGCTACTCGATAATTACAAGAAAGAAAGCGCTCTCTCAAAACCTGAGATAACAGATTTTGATTTGAACGAACTGATCGAAAACGCTGCGGAAAAATTTATGACTGAGCGGATTTATTTTGAGAGTAAAAATAAATTATCAGTTAGAGCCGATAAGAAAAAAATAGAAATAGTTCTTAAGAATCTTATTGATAACGCTTTAAAATATTCAAAGGATACTATTAAAATAAGAGCAGAGCAAAATCCTGATAACTCTACCGGATTTATTTTAAAAGTAAAAGATACCGGTGCGGGTATTCCGGATAATGAAATAAAATATATTTTTGAACCGTTTTACAGAGTAGATAAATCGCGGAATAAATCAATCGCAGGATATGGCCTCGGACTAAACATTGTAAAAAAAATTATTGAAGCGCATAACGGTACAATAGAAGTTAAAAGCATAAAAGAAAAAGGCACTGAGTTTATAGTAAGAATCTAAAGATTCTACTTTTTTTCACATAAATAGTGAACACCAAAAATGATCAAAAGAATTGAACTGATTCTTTCACCGAAGGAAGCAGCAGATGATGAATTCATCGAACAGCTAGTAAGAAGTAATTTATCCCTTAAAAAAACTGATGTTCTTCACATAGTAAAAGACCGCAGCTCAATCGATGCGCGCTCAAGAACTCCACGCATAAGTCTTCTTATCAATGCCTACGTAAATGAAGTCCCGAAAGAGATTCCTCCGGTAAAATCTTCATTCAAAAAAGTTTCCGGCAACAAAAAAGTTATAATTATTGGAGCAGGACCTGCAGGATATTTCGCTGCTATGGAATTGATCGAAAACGGAATTAAACCAATCATTTTTGACAGAGGCAAAGATGCCCGTGAGCGAAGAAAAGATCTGCGCGCTATACAGCAGTTCAGCATTGTTAATCCCGATTCGAATTACTGCTTTGGTGAAGGCGGAGCAGGAACGTATTCCGACGGCAAGCTTTACACACGCTCGCATAAACGCGGCGATATAGATAAGGCAATGCGAATACTTGTTGAGCATGGAGCTAATCCCGATATACTGGTTGAATCTCATCCGCATATCGGCTCAAATAAATTGCCGGGTATAATTCAAAATATAAGAGAGACTATTATAGAGTTCGGCGGAGAAGTTCATTTCGATTCTAAAGTAACTGACTTCATCATTGAGAATGAAATGATGAAGGGTGTAATTGTAAATAATAAAGATGAACACACTGCTGATGCAGTTATACTTGCAACGGGACACTCTGCCCGCGATATATTTTTTCTTTTGCAAAAGAAAAATGTTTACCTTGAGGCAAAGCCGTTTGCAATTGGAGTAAGGGCCGAGCATCCGCAGGCTTTGATAGATGAAATTCAATACAAACAAAATCCAAGGGATGAATATCTTCCTGCATCAAGTTATAAACTCGTTACACAGGCAGACGGCCGCGGAGTATTTTCATTCTGCATGTGCCCCGGCGGACTTATTGTCCCTGCAGCAACTGCTCCCGAAGAAATAGTTGTAAACGGAATGTCGCTCTCACGACGCGATTCTCCTTATGCCAACTCCGGAATTGTTGTTGCACTTGAAACAGATGATTATAATAAAATTCTTTCCGACATAAACAAAGAAAATCCGAACGAAGTAAAGAATCTAAAAGAAGAATTCAGAGTAAATAATAATCTGAGCGAATTAAGTGAAACGTTCGACGGATTAATACTTCAGTCATTAATTGAAAAAAGATTTTTTAATGCGTCGGGCAAAAGTACACAGCAGGCACCGGCACAAAAGATAACGGATTTTGTAAAAGGCATTACTTCTTTAGAATTGAATGAGACATCATATATACCGGGAGTTTATTCTCACGATTTTGATTTACTGCTTCCTGAATTTTTCAGCATAAAATTAAAATCAGCATTTGTTGATTACGGAAAAAAAATGAAAGGATATTTTTCAAATGAAGGAATGATGGTAGGAATAGAGTCACGTACAAGCTCGCCGCTAAAAATTCCGCGGAACAAAAATGACTACCAGCACATTCAAATAAAGAACCTTTACCCGTGCGGTGAAGGTGCAGGCTATGCCGGAGGAATTATTTCTGCCGCTCTGGACGGGCAGAATGTGGCGAAGGCAATCGCTGAAATAAATTAAAATTTTATATAATGAAAGCCCCAATAGTTCTCCTTCTCATTCTGGTTCTATTTACAACAAAACTATTTTCTCAAACCGACAGCTCATATAAAACTGATAATATTTTTTTAATTTCATTAAAAGATTTTAACAATGAAGTCCAAAATCTTGAAGACGTAAGATTAACTTCTATTGATTCAATTTCACTTTCTTACGAATATATTGTTTTCGGAAGAACATCAAATGAAAATAAATATGTAAAGAAGCAGTTAGTATTTGACAGAATACAAAAATTCGGATATAAAGTAGGCCCGAGTAAAGGAGCAATAATAGGAAGAACAGCATTGGTCAGTTTTGGTTTAGGATTTATCTTAGGTGCAATAGAAGGAAAAATTAATATTGTAGGCGATGGAAGCAGAAAGCCGGAATTTGCCGACCATATTGGAACAGGGTTTCTAGTTGGAGTTGCGCTTGCTGCTCCGGCATCATTAGTTGCTTCATTGGTAGCATCATTTACTCACGAATATGAAGTGCTTGATATCTCCAAATACAGCCGTCAAAAAAAATTTGAAATAATAAAAAGATTAATCCGCAACGGAGTGAAAGAGAATGAATAATCTCAAAAAAATTATTTTAATAATATCAATAACTTTAAATAATGGAAAGATATTTGGTCAAGGCGATAGCTCCCTTCCAACAGGTAATATATTTTCTATTTCATATACAAATTCAGTAGGTAAAATTTCTTCAGCTGAAGATGTAAAAATCAGCTCAATATCTTCCGACTCGCTGACATTTCAAATCTCAGAATATAATTCCATCACCAGATCATGGCAGCCGGTTAATCATAAAGTTGGATTCGATAAAATAAATTCCTTTGGATATAAATCAGGTTTAAGCAAGGCAGGAATTATAGGAAGAGGAGCTTTAGTAGGATTCGGTGCAGGATTTATCCTGGGCTGCATTACCGGAAAAATAAGTTTAGGTGGAGCCCACACTAACAGTAGCGATACAGATAATTCAACAAGCTTTGGAAACCGGCTGGGTACAGGCCTTGTTTTTGGTGCAGTATTTACTCTTCCGGCGATTTTAATCAGCGCATTAATTCCCGCTAATCCCTATGAAAATTTAGACATTTCTAAATATAACTCTGAAAAGAAATCAGAAATTATATTGCGCCTTATTAAGAAAGGAATAAAAGAAAATATTTGATATAAATCTTTCCACGCAATATAATTTTTTCTGTATTATAATTACTAAATTTTAAAATTATTTTGCAGATACAATTTTACAACTGAATGCCATCTTGCAGCTTATTTAGTTAAAGGTGGCATATTTATTTATATTAAATTTTATATATAGAAGACACATGATGAACCCCTTACACACAAAACAAATTGCAGCCGAATTATCCATTACTCAAAAGCAGGTATTAGCTGTTGCGCAGTTATTAAGCGAAGATGCAACAGTACCTTTCATAGCGCGATACAGAAAAGAAGTTACGGGAAGTCTTGATGAAGTTGTAATTGCTGCAATAAGAGACAGAATTTCCCAGCTTGAAGAACTTGATAAAAGAAGACAGGCAATACTTAACTCGCTGGAAGAAAGGAAACTTCTTACAGATGAATTAAAAGGAAAAATAGAATCTGCTATTACTCTGACTGAACTTGAAGATATTTATCTGCCATACAGACCAAAGAGAAGAACGAAAGCCACTGTGGCAAAAGAAAAAGGTCTGGAACCACTCGGTGAATCTATTTTTTCACAAGAGAATATAGATATTACTGCGGAAGCAGAAAAATATATCGATGCTGAGAAAGGAGTGAACACAGTTGAAGAAGCATTACAGGGAGCAAGGGATATAATTGCCGAGTGGGTAAGCGAAAATCAGGAAGCGCGTGAAAAGATGAGAGACTTGTATCAGAAGAAAGGTATATTCATATCGAAAGTAGTTTCAGGGAAAGAAGAAGAAGGAATTAAATATAAAGATTATTACGAATGGCGCGAACCGATTTCATCTGCTCCTTCACACAGAGTTTTAGCAATGAGACGCGGCGAGAACGAAGGATTTTTATCTCTTAAAGCAGAGCCTGAAACGGAAGATGCAATTGATTTACTTCAATCAGTATTCGTAAAAGGAAATAACGATTCGGCAAATCAGGTCAAGCTTGCTATAGATGATTCATATAAAAGACTACTCGGACCTTCGATGGAAACTGAAGCAAGAGTTATCAGCAAAGAGACTGCGGATAAAGAAGCGATTGCTGTTTTTGCAGATAACTTAAGACAGCTATTACTTGCTGCTCCACTGGGAGAAAAAAGAGTTTTGGCAATTGACCCGGGATTCAGAACAGGCTGCAAAGTCGTATGCCTTGATGAGAACGGAAAACTTTTAAAGAATGACAATATTTATCCGACACAATCAGAAGCGATGAAAAAATTAGCAGCGGAAAAATTAATAAAGCTTGCTGAAGAATATAGACCTGATGTGATTGCAATCGGAAACGGAACTGCAAGCCGCGAGACTGAAACATTTGTAAAGACCGTTGACTTCGGAAGGGATATTCCTACCATTATGGTTAACGAATCCGGAGCATCTATTTATTCTGCATCAGATGTTGCTCGTGAGGAATTTCCTGATTACGATGTTACAGTAAGGGGGTCGGTTTCTATAGGAAGAAGATTGATGGACCCGCTCGCTGAGTTAGTAAAAATTGATGCGAAGTCTATAGGTGTTGGCCAGTATCAACATGATGTTGACCAGAAGGCTTTGAAAGATAAACTTGATGACGTAGTAGTAAGCTGTGTTAATAAAGTCGGTGTAGAGTTGAACACTGCCAGTAAAGAATTATTAACATACGTATCAGGGCTCGGACCAAAGCTTGCAAAGAGCATTATAGACTACAGAAATGATAAAGGCGCTTTCAAATCACGCGATGAAGTTTTAAAAGTACCGCGACTCGGCAACAAAGCATTTGAGCAGGCAGCGGGATTTTTAAGAATACGTGAAGCAAAAAATCCGTTAGACTCATCCGCAGTTCACCCTGAAAGCTATGACATTGTTTATCAAATGGCTAAAGATGCCGGATGCACAGTTGAAGAACTTATGCACTCAGACGAGTTAAGAAAAAAAATTGATATAAATAAATATGTATCTGATACAGTCGGCTTACCTACGCTTACCGATATTATGGATGAGCTTGCAAAACCCGGACGCGACCCGAGGCAAAAATTCGAGCTCTTTAAATTTGCCGAAGGAATTGAAAAGATGGAAGACTTAAAACCCGGAATGAAGCTGCCGGGGATAGTAACAAACTTAACTGCATTCGGAGCGTTTGTTGATATCGGTGTGCATCAGGACGGACTTGTGCACATCAGCCAGATAACAGACAGGTTTATAAAAAATCCTGCCGAGGTTTTAAAGGTTGCACAGAAGGTTGATGTTACCGTTGTAGAAATTGACTTAGCCAGAAAAAGAATTCAGCTTAGCATGAAGGAACCGGGAGCGAAACCCGTAGTTAAAAATACTAATACGAAAGTTGACCCGAACGCTTTTAAAGCTAAGCAGCAGGGTAAAATTGAGGAAAAAGAAGATAAGCTAAAAATGTTACTTGAAAAGTTTAAAAAATAGAATTAATATATTAGTAAGACCGACTATAAAATGACAAATCCAAATTCAGATACAACAACTGAGGGAATAAGAATTGAGGTAACTCCTGAATTTATTCCCGAGCGCTCAGAGCCCGATAAAAAACTTTTCTTTTTTATCTATAACATCCGCATTACAAATAACAGCGAAGAGAACTTGCAGTTGCTTTCTCGCTACTGGCTTATTATTAATGCTGACGGAGATGAAAACGAAGTTAAAGGTGAAGGTGTTGTCGGTCAGTTTCCATATCTGAAGCCCGGACAAAATTTTGAGTACTCAAGCTTTACTCCGCTTGATACTGAATGGGGCACAATGGAAGGACATTATACTTTCGAAAAAGATAACGGCGAAAAGATTGAAGCGAAGATTGGAAGATTTTATTTGACCAGCGATATTCTCGTTTAACTATTCCACGTAGTATTCCTGTAGGCTTTTTACATTCACTCTACCAGATTTTAATTCTTTAATTCCCTGTACAACGGAGTCAGCCGCAGAGAGCGTTGTAATAAACGGAATTTTATTCTGCACTGCTGCCCAGCCTATAGCATATTCATCATAGCGCGATTCTTTCCCCAGTGGTGTATTTATCACAAGCTTTATATCTCCGTTCTTAATTCTGTCCACTACGTTAGGTCTTCCTTCAAGCACTTTGAAAACAGGTTCTGCTTTAATTTCGTTTTCATTTAAATACTTTGCAGTTCCGATTGTTCCTATAATGCCAAATCCCAGATCAACAAATTCTTTTACAATCTTTAATGACTTTGGTTTCTTATCATTGTTGTTCAAACTGATGAAAATTTTTCCTTCAGTTGGTAAAAGATTACCTGTCGATGTCTGAGCTTTAAGCATAGCCTCTCCGAATGTTGCCCCGATTCCCATCACTTCTCCTGTTGACCGCATTTCAGGACCGAGAAACATTTTTACCTTCGGAAATTTCTGGAACGGAAAAACTGATTCTTTCACTCCGATATATTTTATATCATCAAACTTCTTCAGCTTGAACTCTTTCAATTTTCTTCCGGCAATTACCTGCGCAGCAATTGTTGCAAGCTGAACGCCGGTAGTTTTGCTTACAAACGGAACTGTGCGCGATGCTCTCGGATTCGCCTCGATAACATAAACAACATTGTCCTTAATCGCATATTGAATATTGAGCAGTCCTTTAACTTCAAGAGCTATGGCAAGTTTCTTTGTATACTCTTTTATTTCTTTAAGATTTTTGTTTGATAGAGAAATCGGGGGAAGAATTGATGTGCTGTCACCTGAGTGAATCCCTGCTTCCTCTATATGCTGCATAATTCCCCCTATGTAAACATCTTTTCCGTCGCCGATTGCATCTACATCTATCTCGCGCGCTTCTTCAAGAAACTTATCTATAAGAACAGGATGCTTTCCTGAAAGCTTTGCTGCTTCAAAGAAGAACTCAGTAAGCTGTTCATCATTATAAACTATCTGCATTGCCCTGCCGCCGAGAACATATGAAGGTCTTACCAATACAGGGTAACCGATTTTATTTGCAATCTTAACTGCTTCTTTTAAACTTAATGCTGTGCCGTATTCAGGTTTTGGGATTTTTAATTCATCTAACAGCTTGCCGAATTTTTTCCTGTCCTCTGCTACATCAATATTTTCTGATGAAGTGCCGAGCACTTTTAATCCGTTCTTTTCTAATTCCTTGGAAAGTTTTAACGGCGTCTGCCCGCCGAAACTTACAATTATTCCTTTTACATTTTTCTCGTAGCGGGTTATGTTCAATACATCTTCTACCGTCAGTGGTTCGAAATATAATTTATCCGTAATGTCGTAATCGGTAGAAACAGTCTCAGGGTTGCAGTTAATCATTATCACTTCATATCCTTCTGCGCGAAGAGCTTTTACGCAGCGTACGCAGCAGTAATCGAATTCAATTCCCTGTCCTATGCGGTTTGGTCCTCCGCCAAGAATTATAATTTTTTCTTTATCGGAAGATTTTACTTCGTTATATTTTTCGTAGGTGGAGTAATGATAAGGTGTGTTTGCATCGAACTCTGCCGCGCATGTATCAACTGTCTTATACACAGGATAAATTTTATTTTTATCTCTGTAATTTCTTATCTTCTCTTCTGTTGTATTTAAAATATGGGCGAGCTGCTTATCGGAAAAACCGTACTTTTTTGCTTTTAAAAAAAGTTCAGGTTTTATTTTTTTTGAATTTTGCATTTAGATTTTTAATCAGTCTTTGTCAGTCTTTTGTGTGTGAATGAGCGTGGCTATGGCTGTGACCGTGATGGTGCTCCATAATCTCATTAAAGCTTGATTCAGAAAATACTAAACTTGGAATTACAATATCACTCAATAAACATGGTACTAAAACTGAGACAAATAATATTAAAATAAGGTAAAAAATCTGAACTGCATCGCTTCCTGTGAATCCGAAAGTCAGCAAATAGACAATTGCTGCCATTGAAGCAGCGAATGTATGCACAAAGTGTGTTACATGAGTAATTTTTTTAAAAAGGCGCGGCAGAAAAATTCCTGCAAATCCTCCTATGAATATTGCCAACCATGCGAACTGCGGCTCTTCAAGAATGCAGATATGCAAAGTCATATTATATCCCAGCAGATGCCCGCCGAGATAAGGAAAAACGGAATCACTAATGGTACATCCTATTGACGAAGATAAAATCCCGACACCGATTGCCCTCACTGCATCTTTATTAAATGCATAATAAATTGCTACGGGCGTAATCGTGGCAAGAAATAAATGCACATAATGAATTTTGCTGAACAAGCCTTCATTCATGTAGCCGTGCACATATTTATTAAGAATAAGAATTGAAGTGAGACATAGCAGCACTGAGATAACAGTGAACTTGAAATGCTCGCTTACTTCTTCTTTAACAATATTTATTCTATTTCTGTCCAGAGTCTTTTTATGTTATTCTATTGATACACCGTCGATTGAATAAATTATATCCGAGTATTCGTCTTTTACATCAAGGTTAACTTTAAATCTTCCTTTGATATTCACCACGCCTGTTTTGAAATCTGTTTTTACTCCGTTCGTAAGCTTAACGTAAATTATTTCGTTTATAAATATCGGCGGAGCGCAGTAACAGCTAAGCGGCGGAGCAGAGCATAAAAGAAATTCATCCATATTTTCTAAAGCATTCAGCGGAGTCATAAAACCGATTATATTTACATTCTTGCCTTCCATATCTTTTATTTCTTTTGGAACTTCCTTTCCGGGAATGTAAGTTCTTAGTTGCCTGAATGTAATTTTATTGAACGGGCGTGTTGTATCAACAGGAATAAATTCACCTACCGGGGTATTGAGCTTCTGTTCTCCGTCAAGCGAACCTTTTTTAGTCGTATCACTGTTTGCCGTAAAATTTATTTTACTCAGCTCAACTTTTTCACCTTTAGTATTGTACACAAAACTTTTTCCGCTTGTATCTTTATTGGAAAAAAGACTAATGCAGACTGCCATTATAAAAACTGCATATCCTAAGTAAGGAATATTGTTTGCGATTTTTGATTTTAACTCTTTCATAATTTTAAACTTTTATCGTTTAGCTTACAGGCGCAAGATTGCTTGCCACATCCGTATTGTACGCTTTTAATGCGGGGATTATTGTAACTATTAAGCCAAGCAAAACTGTTCCTGTGAGTATGTAAAACTCGAATATATTAAATACCGTTCCGCTTATCTGAATTCCCGCTATGTTTGAAATTGTATCTTTGAAAATAAAAATCAGTAAGTGAGAAATTATTATTCCTAAAATTCCTCCTATGAAACTTATAATAAATCCTTCTATAAGAATGATGTTTAATATTGTTTGCTTCTTGGCTCCCAATGAACGCATAATTGCAATATCTCTTTTTCTTTCGTTCATTGAATTGTATATCGAAACCAGAATTGAAATCACTGCAACGAATACAACTAAGTAAGCAATGATAATAAGAATTGAATTTATGTTTCCGATAATATCGAACAACTGCTTAATTTCGAAAACAGGAATAACTGCCTGAGCGTTTATTCCTTCGTATTTATTCTCATTTATTTGCCTGCGAAGTAAATCAAAAAATACCGGACTTTTTAAACTTACTAAAATTGCAGTTACTGATTTATCCGAATCTTTTAAATGTTCTTCTTCAGTGCTTTGCCCGTCTTTATCGTGATTATGTCCCTCATGGTTATGTCCATCGTGTTTAGCAGTATCAGTTGCCGCATCCGTCCTCTCCTTCAATTTCTCTTCCGCTTCATGATGATGAATTTCCCAGATGGAATTCATAGAAGTAAAAATTACTTTATCTATAGGAGTAAATGTCTTCTCTAAAATACCAACAACCGTAAACTTAAATTCAGCATGTTCGAACATACCCTCATAGCCTTCGTAGCTTTCCACTCCGTGCGAGCCGGCAAATGTATCTCCGATTTTTAATCCGGTTTTAAGCGCAGTCTCATTCCCGATTACGACTTCAAAATCTTTTGTAAAAAATCTGCCTTCTTTCAGCTGATATTTTTTATCTTTCTGATAAGAGAAGTCAGAAAAAATTTCAGATACTGTTCCTATAAATCTGTGATTCTTAAAATTATCTCCGAGCACATAAGGAATTGCAAGCTTTACCCTTTTATCGCCTTTTAATTTCGTATATGTATCATAAGGCATATTTTGTATCGGCACGCCAATCTGATAAATTGTATTCAGAGTTAATTGAAGTGAGCTTCCTTTAGGTCCGACAATTATTTCGTAGCCGGTTGCTGTCTGGTTAAATGCATCGCTGCTTTCCTGTTTTAAAATTAAAATCGAAACAACAAGAGCGACTCCCAGCATTATGGAGAACATCGTAAGCACCGACGCTAAACTTCTTTGCCTTATATTTTTCCATACTATTTTGAAGATGCTCATTGGGTTGCCGCCTTATTTATATCTTCAAAATTAATTTTATTCTCAAACTTATTTATAATATCGGTTTCGTGAGATACGAGGAGCAAAGAAATTTTATTTTCTTCGCAGATATTTTTTATAAGGTCGATTGCAAGCTCGCCGTTTTTTGCATCAAGGTTTGCAGTCGGTTCATCTGCTAAAATAAGCTTTGGTGAATTTGCAACTGCGCGCGCAATGGCAACTCGCTGCTGCTCGCCGACTGAAAGTTCAGACGGTTTATTATTATTTTTTTTTGCAAGCCCGACTTTATTTAAAAGAGCCTCGGCTTTTTTTCTGTCGAGATTGTTTGCAAACATCATTCCCAACATTACGTTTTCAATTGCAGTAAATCCCTGCAGCAGATTGAACGTCTGAAAAACATAGCCTATGTTTTTCGAGCGGAAGGCATCGCGTTTGGATTCGGATAAAGAAGAAATTTTTTCATCGTTGAAAAATATCTCACCGCTATCCTGTGAAATTATTCCCGCAATAAGATTTAAAAATGTGCTCTTGCCCGAGCCGCTCTTGCCTGAAACAGCAAGCTGAAAATTCTCAGCTAATGAAAAATTGGGAATGTTAATAATATCTGAAACCTCTCCATCGGCATTCTTAAACGTTTTTCTTAGATTCGAAATCTTTAGCATGATTCAATTTATACAAATCATTTGCAAAAAGGAATTCCCAAAAATTTCCCTATCCCTACATATAGGGAGAATTTATTTGATAAGGAATTTGGGAATGAGTATCTTTGAGAGTTATGAGTTATGAGTTATGAGTTATGAGTTATGTACTATGAATTATGAGTTTTATATTGAAATGTAAAAAATAATTCAACATTCGTAATTCGTAACTGTTCTCCCGTCTTTAGCGGGATGAAATTCGTAATTGAATTGAAGAATCCGTCAAAAATTCGTCATTCGAAAGTATTTTTGCTGAGTTTTAAGAAAGCGCTATTTTAGCTCAGAATCACAAAATCCGTCAAAAATTCGTCATTGGGAAATATTTGCTGAGTTTTAAGGGAGCCTCATTTTTAGCTCAAAATCACAAAATCCGTCAAAAATTCATCATTTGAAAAATATTTCGACGAGTTTTAAGCTAGTTCAATTTTAAATCAGAATTAAAGAATCCGTCAAAAATTCGTCATTAAAAGAAAAATGATGAATTTTGAAATCGTTAAAATCATTACAAAATGAAACTATTATCTCATCAAAGAAGTAATACTTAAAAATACCTAATTATGAAAATCTTAGCCTCTATAATAATACTCCTGACCATCAGTTCGATTTCGTACTCACAGACTGACGGTGTACAGAAAAACTCTTCGCCCTTTAAAATTGCGCGGCTGAAATATTCAGGCGGAGGCGACTGGTATAACGACCCTTCCGCAGAAGTGAACATGATGGACTATCTGAAAAAAAATACTACAGTTGATGTTGACGAGCCGAAGTTCTATTCAGTCGATGTTGCCTCAGATGATATTTTTAATTACCCGTTCATTTTAATTACAGGACACGGAAATATTTCTTTCTCTGATAACGAAGCTGCCCGGTTAAGAAAATATTGTGAGAGCGGCGGATTTTTATACGCCGATGATGACTACGGAATGGACGAAGCTTTTAAGCGCGAGATAAAAAAAGTTTTTCCGAACGATGAAATGAAGGAGCTTCCGTTCTCTCATCCGATTTATAATTCGCAGTTTAAATTCCCGAACGGTCTTCCGAAAGTACACGAGCATGACGGCAAGCCGGCGCAGGGATTCGGCATTTACAAAAACGGAAGGCTTTGCATGTACTATACTTACGAGACAAATATCTCCGACGGCTGGGCTGATACAAAGGAGCATAACGACCCGCCTGAAAAAAAGGAAGAGTCATTTAAGATGGGTGCAAATATAATTGTATATATGCTAAGTAATTAATATTTACCTCAACAAATTATCAATTTTACCTATGAGCCAGTCAATACTGACTGTATTAGGTAAGGAATTGATTTCATGTTTCAGGTATTCAAGTTCATGTTTATCTTTGAAATCTTTTAACTTTAAAAGTTTAGTTAATGCAGATACAAAATTAATATGATTTTCTTTCAGTCTCGGGCCAATAACAACATTGCTCTGTAAAAAACTCTTATAGGAATCCAAAAGCAAAATCAGTTCTTCAACTAAATTCAGTTCATAGTAAATCATAGCATACAAATTTTTAATTGCTATTTTATAGAACACATCTTCATTCTGTACTAATGCAAGAGAGCTGAGCGCATCGTTATAATTTTTATTTTTGAAATGTACTTTAGCCATATTAATATTTACAGCACTGTCTTTACGCTCCGGCGCTAAGCGGTCTTCGAATTTTTGAATAAACTCAACTGCTTCATCTGTTTTACCCAAGTAAATTGATGCTGCGACAATGTTTGAGAACAAAACAGGATTGATAGGCTCCGTAGGATTTAATGATAGAATATCATTTTCAATCGAATATTTATAGATCTCATATTGAGCAACAGGTACTTCTTCACCCGTGATATTATTTTTGCGAACACAAAAATTTGAAAGAGAGCCCATTAAATTATATCTTTCAGATTCATCAAGACCATTATTTTTATCGAAGAAAATTCTTCTTAACTCTAAAAAATATTTTTCTTCCATGTTGCTTCTGTAAAGCATTGCCCTGTTGTAATGAAAGTTCAGGATTGGAATTTCTCTTAAGTTTGTTTTTTCGAGGTAGTCAATTATTTCATCCATGAAACTTAACTCAACTTTAACATTAAGGCTTCCTGATTTAGTAAGCAGATAATTGTATCGTTTTAAAATTGATAAAAGAAAATAATTAATAAGATTTTCCGAATCTTTTGTATTCATATCTCCGGGAATATCTTTTTGAGTAAGTGGAATGAAAGCCTTACTGTCGATTGCATTTATCATCGTTTCCATTTTATACGATAGAAAAAAATAATCTTCATCTTTTGAGGGCATGCTTTCCAGTTCGGCTCTGTTTTTTTTCAGATGGATATTGAACAGGTCGTGTATTTTCCGGTCTGCAAGTTCTGCCATAAGAAATTCTTTATACGCAAACTCTTTTTCTCTCAGACGAGTCACTGCAAGAAATTCTTCTGCCAGTTTTAAAGCGGCTGCAAGCAGACCTCTTGCCGTACTATCGTTATATTTTTCACCCGGATAAACATGTTTGTATATGTTTTCCTTAGCCAGTTTAGGTGAGTCAAAATCAGGGAAACTTTTTGCTATTAGATCATAGAGCTTTATTATATTTGAATTTGTATTGAAGTAAGAAGACTTTACAAATTTTCCGAATTCTTTAAATTCTTTTTGGGAGAGCTTAGAAAGCAGCGATGCAAGTTTGCTGTTTTTCATTGAGTATTCGTTTCAAAAGTAAATGAACTTTTGCGGGAAAATGTTTAATATACAAATATAGCTTATTTACACTTATAAATAAATTTAACATAAAAGTAACCTTACAAAAATATTAACGTCAAAATACTCACTTTAGTAAAACCTAAGTATTTTACTCTTTCTTTAATTATTTTAAATTATATATTTAAAAACTGCTTCAGCTAAAATATAACTTACATTTTA
>CALJIG010000026.1 GCA_937974175.1 uncultured Ignavibacteria bacterium | reverse complement strand
AAAAACTAAACCTTAACCCTCAGCATGAGAAAAATATTCTTCGTATTTTTTATGTTGATTTCAGCCAACTTATTTTCACAAATTGACTGGAGTCAATACAATCCTAATTATGTACCATTACCGTTAAAAAAAGTTTTCCCGAAAGTTTATGCAACAGAACCTTATGGCGTTGATGTTGTTGTATCAGTCGGAGCTTTTGATAATTACAAAGTAACTACTACTCCCGGCTTTGCTGAAACACACATAGCAGTAAATCCTAAAAATCCTCTTAACTTCATTGCAGGCGATAACAGGGCAGTAGTCGCATCCAGCAATGTTTATGTAACTACAAACGGAGGAGTAACATGGGCAAATATAACAACGAGTGTATCACAGGGTGACCCAGTATTTGCATTTGACAGTTTAGGAAATGCGTATTATACAGTTTTGAATAACGGAGTGAGAGTCTGGAAGTCAACTAACGGCGGACTTAACTGGTCAAACTTAGGAAATGCATTTACAAATTCAAGCGCAGATAAACAATGGGTTGAGTGCGATAAAACCGGCGGACCGTTTTCAAACTATATTTACTTATCCTATACAGATTTTTCTGTAACACCTGCACCGATTAGGTTTTACAGAAGTACAAATCAGGGTGTAAGCTGGTCTGCGCCCCTTGCATTATCAACAACAAGTTCACAGGGTTCAAACATAGCCGTAGGTCCTGACGGAAGAGTTGTAGTTTGCTGGAGTGCCGGTGGTGCAGCTGTTAGATACTCTACCGACGGTGGAGTAACTTTTGCTGCTCAGGTTCAGGGCGCATCATATACAGAACCGGGTGTATTTAATTCTACGTTCGGAAGATATGTTTTAAAAGGGGATATAAGAGTAAACGGATTCCCACAGATTGCATGTGATTTAAGCAACGGTCCTTTCAGAGGCAGATATTATATTAACTATTCAGCAAATCCGCTGGGTCCTGATAACGCTGATATATTTGTAACTAAATCTACAGATAACGGAGTAACCTGGAACAACCTTTCTCCTACAAGAGTCAATGATGATTTAACAACAAATGACCAATGGATGTCGGATATATCAGTTGATAATCAGGGAAGAGTATGGGTATTCTGGTATGACTCCAGAAATGACCCTTCTAACATGCTGACAGAAGCTTACGGAGCTGTTTCAACTGATGGCGGCGAAACATTTACAAACTTCAAAATTTCAAATCAGGCTTTTAATCCCAGCAATGTAAAACAGTCTCAGGGAACAGGACAAGCTTATTACATAGGTGACTATCATTCCATAGCGGGCAGAACAATCACAATGCCTTTCTGGATGGACGGCAGAAGCAATTCTTTAGATGACTATTCAGCTTATTTACCTGATTATGGAATCTCATTCTCGAAGCCCATTGACTCCATTAATGTAAATTCAACAAGACAAAACAGGTTAAGACTTCCTGCAATGGGACCGATGACAGGACCAATTAATTTTACTGCAACTGTCTTAAATCCGCCGGGAGCCGGTACGTTAACGGTTTCATTGAGTAACGGCGGTGTAGTAAATAACTTTCCTGATTCATTAATAATAAATCAAAGCACAAATGCCCTTGTACCAACGGGTACATATAATATTCAGATTTCAGGAACTGAGCCGGGCGGTGTTAGAAATCACGTCAGAACATATCAGCTTGTTGTAAGCCCGCTGGTAGGAATTTCTGGAAATGAAAATACTACTCCTGCGAAATATTCTTTAGAGCAGAACTATCCGAATCCATTTAATCCTGCAACTAAAATAAATTACTCGATAGAAAAAGCAGGGTTCGTAAAACTCACTGTATTTGATGTAACAGGCAGGGAAGTGAAAACATTAGTAAATGGAAATATGAGCACCGGTTCATATTCAGTTGATTTTGATGCAGCTAAATTAAACAGCGGATTATATTTTTATAAATTAGAGTCAGGTGATTTTAAAGAAGTAAGAAAAATGATACTTGTAAAATAAAATAGTCTTAAAATTGGAAATTAAAAAAGCCCGTAAGATTTTTTCTTACGGGCTTTTCTATTAAAATAAAAAATAAAAAATCTTAAGCTTGATATTCGTCAGGGTTACAGATTCTGAAAACGATAGCAGCAATTGCTCCGCCTGCAAAACATCCTACTAAATAAAGCCAGCTGTATGCAATTGAACCGCCGCCTTTAATTGCATCTACTATCTGAGGACCTAAAGCAACAGCAGGATTAAATGCTCCGCCTGATACAGGACCGAAAGTAAATGCGCATGCTAAAACTGTAAAACCGATTGCCAGACCATAATAACTATTGCCTGCGGCTTTTTTAGTTGTTGCCACATTCAAAACAACAGATACTAATGCAAATGTTCCGAGAATTTCACAAAGTAACACTTTGATGACATCTCTTCCAACGGCAGGAACAACCTGCATTGTTTTTGCACTTAAAACGAAAACTATGAATGCTGCAATAATTGCTCCCAATAATTGAAACACCCAGTACATTATCATATCTTTCGCATCAATTTTTCCTCTCATAAATACACCAAGAGTAACAGCAGGATTATAATGACCGCCGGAGATATTTCCTCCCATATAAATCATTACCATTAATATTGCTCCTATTGCCAGGGGATTACCAGTCATCCCGATAACAAGGATTAGAAAAAAAGCGCCGATAAATTCGGTTAGATATTTATTCATGGGGTGTAATTTTGGTTAAATAAAAATGGATTAGGGCAAAATAATTATAACTTATATTTAAGTAAAGTGATTTTTACAATTTTGAAATAATACTTTCTGTATGACCTTTTACCGTTACTTTTTCCCATATCTCTTTTATATAGCCTTTTTCGTCAATAAGAAACGTTGTTCTTACAATCCCCATGTATTTTTTTCCGAACATACTTTTTTCTTTCCACACTCCGTATGCTTCAAGCATCTCCCTGTTTTCATCACTTAGCAAAGTGAAGTTTAGGTCATATTTCTTTTTAAATTTTACGTGTGATTTAGTATTATCCTTGCTTACACCTATTACCACTGCATTTTTCTTTTCAATGACCTTTATATTATCGCGGAATGAACAGGCTTCCTGTGTGCACGCTTCAGTATCATCTTTAGGATAGAAATACAATATGACCTGCCTGCCTTTTAAATCTTTTAAAGAAAAATCTTTTCCTTCATCACTGATTAAAGTAAAGTCAGGTGCTTTATCGCCAACTTTTAACATGATTAAAATAATTTTATTTGTTATGAAATATTAGTTATCGAATTTCAGATATCGTCGGATGGAAATTGCGCTGCCGGAAATACCCAGTATGATACCCAGCAGAATTACAATAAGAGAATAAAAAGCTCTGCCCATTTCAATGTATACATTCACTTCGCCAAGCTTGCCGGCAACATACTCCATTAATACATAAAGAAAAATTGATGCAATTATTCCGCCGAAAAGTCCCTGTATAAATCCTTCAATCAAAAAAGGCGAACGGATGAATTTTTTTGTCGCACCAAGAAGCTTCATTGTGTAAATCAGTTTTTCTTTCGATGCTATTACCAGCCGGATTGTATTGGAGACTAAAAATATAGATGAGATAGTTATTACAATAAGTATAATTAAATTCAAAGAAAGTATTGATGAGAAATTTTTATCAACCATCTCCAGATTTTTTTTCGGATAGATTACATCAGATACAAAACCCAATTCTGAAATTTGTTTCTTCAATTTTTCAACTTTATCTACAGTTTTATATTCATCATATAAGGCAACCTTAAATGAAGAGGGGAGCGGATTGCCGTCGAGTATTTCAAGCATTTCCTTTCCGTATTCTTTCTCAAAAATTTTCGCAGCTTCTTCTTTGGAGACAAAGCTTATTTGTTTTACTCCGCCTAATCGTTTTAAATTTTCTTTTAGAGAATCCAGCTCATTAATAGAATAGCCGTCCTGCAAAAATATTTCAAGCTCTACCTTATCTTTTATTTTTCTTGTATAAGAAGAAGAGTTAACTGAAATAAAAAAATAAATTCCGATTATTATCAACGATAGGGAAATAGTAGAGACAGAAGCCAGTGTGCTTAGCTTTGCCGAGTTAAATCCGCGTAGTGATTCTTTTATGAGATAAGAATACTTCAATTAAGTGAGATTTTCGTTTGTGATACCCATACAGGTAAATCATGATCTATTTGGCCTAACAATAAATTCAACTGTCCTGTGTGATGCTGAACGTGCCTCATATTATATATTATCATTTCAAACATACTATAATTCTTCCATTTGTTTATCCACCGGTTCATTGCCTTTTCTTCCGTTAATCCGGCAAGCAGCTTCCGGCACTTTTCACGGCAAAACTTTGTGTAGCTAATTAACTCTTCCTTTGTATAAACTTTTGGCGGCATAGTTCCTTCCTCAAATTCTGAAAGTGTAAAAGGCTCAGGCGGATGAAAATTATCAGGGTCTTCGGATAAATAATAATCAGTGTAAAATAAAGTATGGAATGCCCAGTACCAAACAATGGTTTCTTTATTGTTCCATAATTCGTCCGGACATTTCTCAATCGCATTTTCAAACATATCTATCGATGCGCCGAATTGTTTCCATATATCTGCTTTGAAAGTCTCTAACATAATTGTGCCAATTGTTAATTACTAATTGCTAATTGTTAATTGTTAATTGTTAATTGATAGACTTCCATCCGCGTCTGTTCAGGTCCCAGAAAATTACTCCGGCTGCAGCAAGACCAATTAATATAAATACAAAGCCCATAAGATAATCATGGAATAAAATTTTCCCCATGCCAAACAGGAACATATAAACTAAAATTATTCCGCACGCCCAGTCTACAAATAAAAAGAAATAACCTGTATCGGGTGTAACGTCTTTCATTTTATTCGAAATCTTTTTCCAGCCTATTCCGCCCGGATGCACCTGTCTGTAAAAACTTTCAAGCTTGGATTGTTCAACCGGTTTTGAAAGATACATAGCAATTATCCAAACTACAGTTGTAATCGGTACTATGATATATAGAGTTTGAGGAAATTTAACTCCGAAGTCACCAAAATATAAAACACCATATACTATGAAAGGAGTAACAGTTGCAGCAATTTCAGCAATTGCATTTACTCTCCACCAGAACCATCTCAGAATCAGAACCAATCCCAACCCTGCGCCGCACTCAATAACAAAGCTCCATACACCTGAAATACTTTTCATCTGTGTTGTAACTAAAATTGAAAGCACCATGAATACAATTGTCATTATTCTTGAAACAGTGACATAACTTTTTTCACTTCCGTCTTTTTTTATAAATCTTTTATAAAAATCATTTACGAAATAAGATGTTCCCCAGTTCAGGTGTGTTGCAATAGTAGACATATACGCCGCTAAAAATGCTGCGAGTAATAATCCTTTTAATCCTACAGGAAGAAAATCATTCATAGCTTTTACAAAGCCAAGTCCTTTATCGGCATGAGGTAAATCTGGATATAATACCAACGCGCAAAGTCCTACGATAATCCATGGCCATGGTCTTATACAGTAATGTGCAATTTGAAAAAACAAAGTTGCGAACAAAGAATTTTTTTCATCTTTAGCGCTCATCATTCTTTGCGCTATGTAACCGCCGCCGCCCGGTTCAGCACCCGGATACCATGATGCCCACCACTGAATTCCTATGAATGCAAGGAATGAAGATATAGTCATTGCAAGCGCGCCGCCTGTATCAGCTACAGGTGTTTCAGAGCTGATCTGCGGAGTAAAGCGCAATGCCCAGTCGGGAAGCTTTGCCTGAAGTCCGTCAATACCGCCTATCTGCGGAGAGTTTACTACTATCACTGCTAATATTATACATCCGCCCATTGCAAGTATAAATTGAAATGCATCTGTGACT
Organism: uncultured Ignavibacteria bacterium; assembly: GCA_937974175.1. Taxonomy (GTDB): domain Bacteria; phylum Bacteroidota; class Ignavibacteria; order Tepidaquicellales; family Tepidaquicellaceae; genus JAFDZO01. The sequence continues at coordinate 94,021 of CALJIG010000026.1, read as the reverse complement.
GCAACACCCCATAGACCTGAGAGAGCTGAGTAACCGGCAGTCAGCAGCATACAAAGACCTACATATATTAATGCATTACTTTCATTTATGTATTCAGGGAACATTCCAATCAGAATTTTTATCATAGCAAGGTTTACCCATCCCATGATAATTGTGTTCATGAAAATTCCCATGTAGATTCCTTTAAATCCTCTCAGCACAGCAGCAGATTTTCCGGAGTATCTTAGTTCAATAAACTCAACATCGGTTAAAATATTTGCCCTTCGCCATAATCGTGAAAAGAAAAACACAGTAAGCATTCCCCCAATAAGCATATTCCACCATAGCCAGTTTCCTGCAATACCGTTTTGCCCGACTAATTCTGCAACAGCAAGGGGAGTATCTGCCGCAAAAGTTGTTGCAACCATTGAAATACCTGCGAGCCACCATGAAAGTTTTCTTCCCGAGAGGAAAAAATTTTCTGTTGAGCCTCCCGCTTTTTTAGAGTAGATGATACCGATGGCCAGGGAAATAATAAAATATAATGCTACAATTACCCAGTCTATGAGATGCATTAATGTTGAGATTTAATGATGTGAAAATTTGATGAAGATAATTAATTTTTTCTTGTTATAAAGTAGAGATTTTTCATCTTAATAAAATAAAAAAGTAATTCAGAAGATACTGCAAAATAAATTGAATGTTTCAAAGTGTAAGATTAAATTATATAAAACTAAAACCTAATTCCCGATGTTAAAAAAATTCACCATTTCAATTCTGGCAATAGGCTTCTTTTCTGTACTTTACATTAATCTTACTGCTTTCCCTGACGGTATTTCGGGAACAACAAAAAGACCCGGAAGCTCACAAGGTGACCCCGGATGTATTTGTCATAACGAAACAGTTCCTACCCCCGGGGTAACGGTAAAATTTGACGGTCCTACAAGTGTCAGAACAAGCGACACTGCAACCTTTAAATTAAAAATAACGGGCGGACCTGACAGCGCAGCAGGATGTGATATAGCTGCTTACTACGGCAAACTTTTGTTGTCATCTGCTGATACTTCTCTTCAATACAGAGAAGAAACATATTACTTCGGTCAGCCGAATCAGTTAATTAAAAATGAACTGACACACAGATATCCGAAGCTTCCTTCGAACGATACAATAACTTTTACATTCAAGTACATAGCACCAAGCACTGCAAACATAGTTGATACTCTTTATGCAAATGGAAACTCTGTAATACTCGATGGTGATCCGCATGATGACTTATGGAATTTTGCACCTAACAGACCGATAATAATTACTACTACTGGAATAAATGACCCAAGCTCAGTTGTAAAGAATTTTAATCTCGAACAGAATTTTCCTAATCCTTTCAATCCTTCAACAAGAATTGACTTCACGCTTGATAAAGCTGCTTTGGTGACACTTAAAGTTTTTGATATAAGCGGAAAGGAAATAACTTCTCTGATAAATAATAAAAATTATTCTATCGGAAGTTATACAGTAAATTTTGATGCTGCTAAATTCAATCTCAACAGCGGAGTCTACTTCTACAAACTTGAAGCTAACGGCTTCGGAGAAGTGAAGAAGATGATGCTTGTAAAATAATTTTTTTTTATTTTTTAAAACCCGATAATTTCTTATTGTCGGGTTTTTTGTTGCACAATTTATTTTTAAAATAGTACAAAAGATTTATTTTAACCTTTAATATATAAGTTTCTTTATATTAATTTAATAAACCCAAGATAATTTTCTCTTAATAAAATTTAACTCTTGAACATTAAGAAAACTCTACGACTTGTTTTACTTTTCATTACCTGTTTGTTATTCATAGATGCCGCAACCTATCGTATTTATCACATAGAAGATGACATTAATAATAAGTACACAAACATCGGTAATATTGCTTTAACCGTTACGAACTATGGAACAATAGGAAACGGATTTTCAAATTTTCCTGCTCAGCCTTCTTGTCAGTATCCTATCGGCTCAGGAATTGAAAATATGTTTTTATCGGGCTTGTGGATTGGCGGCGTTAAAAGCGGTCAGATAAGTGTGACTACAGGCGCTATCGACGTTTCTACTGCAAACAGAACTGAGGGCTTCGAGTTCAGCAATGCACCGGGCGGAACAATTCTTGAACGTTCTTCTCTTCAAACATCACCTGTTTATTCAGCTAATGCAATATCACATCAGGACTTCGTTACTGAGTATACTGATACGAGTTTAACACCCGGCGGAATTCCGATTTCAAATCACGTTCCTCTTGGTATTAAAGTCCTAATGCAGACATACGCTTATAATCTTAACTTTGCCAATAACTGGGTAATTTTAAATTATAAAATTATTAATATCGGTAAAGGTTCAGATACATCACCAATAGATAGTATTTATGCAGGCTTATGGCATGATTGCGTTGTAAGAAATACAAACATAACGCCTCCCGGCGGAACTTCATTCTATAATAAAGGGGCAAACGGTTATGTTGACAGTTTAAGAATGACTTATGCTTACGACTATAGCGGTGACGTTGGATTTACTGATAACTATGCAGCAATAAAATTATTAGGTGTAACTCCTAAGCCTTCCAACGAATCTCTTCAACAAAGAACTCACTGGACAGTTTGGCAGTTTAAAAATCTTACAGACCCTCTTTACAGAACGCCTTCGCAGGATAATGAAACTCCTGTTTCCGGACGTTACCAGAAAATGCAGGGTTATTTATCCGGTACTGATACAATGAATCAGCAGCGTTTGAATGATGTAAGATTAAATCCCAACAACAGAGTTGCATTAATTTCATACGGACCATATAAAAATACAAACGGTTCAAGCTACTCACTAAGATATTTACAGGATACTCTTAATATAGTAATGGCAGTTATCTGCGCTAAAAAATACGGTACAGACCCTGCTACTTACGATTCATCATATCAGAAAACAAATTTATATGTCAGCGCAGGATGGGCTCAAAGAGCTTACGATAACGGATATAAACTTCCTGCTCCGCCTGATGATCCTAAAGTAAAAGCAATTCTGGAAAATAAAAAAGTGACCTTGTATTGGGCAGCTAATGCTGAATATTCTATTGACCCGATTTCCGGAAAAAAAGATTTTGAAGGATATAAAATATACAGAACAAATCCAGGCTCTGAGCTTGCTTTGAATGCCGACCTTTCTACACAGCTGAAACTTATAGCTGATTTTGACTCTACTAATAACAGATACTTTAATAATACAGGCTTTGGCTTTGTAAAACTCAACGCACCAATGCAGTTTGACGGTGATACTACAAAATACTGGTACAAATTTGAATTTAAAGATCAGTTGAACGGATTCCAATATGTTTACTCTATAACAGCGTATGATAAAGGTGATTCGGCTCAGCAGCTTGGTTCACTTGAAAGTTCTCTGCTTGGAAACACTCAAAGAATTATTGTAGGTACACCTGCAAACGATAATGAAAGTGCTGAAATCGGAGTTTATCCGAATCCTTATTATGGAAGCGCATACTGGGATGGAACCGGTGTAAAAGCTGAAGTGTTAAGAAAAATCTATTTCTACAATCTTCCTTCAAAATGTGATATTTCTATCTGGACACTGTCAGGGGATTTAGTTGATAAATTCTCACATGATGCAGCGACCTATAACGGAACAGATATAGAGTGGTTCAAAACATATTCAAACGGAACACAAAAGTTTGCCGGCGGTGAGCATGCATGGGATTTAATTTCCAAGAGTGATCAGGCAATTGCCTCAGGCTTATATTTATTTACAGTAAAAGACCTGAATACAGGCAAGGTAAAAAAAGGAAAATTTTTAATCGTAAAATAAAAACAACAGTATGAAATCTTCAATTATGAAAACGCTAAAGTACACTCCTCTTGTATTAGTGATAGTATATATCGCTTACTCATTGGGGTTTAGCTTACTGCCTCCTTTCAGGGCTGTTACAATACAGGAAATTCAGACAAAACAAACTGACTCTCTTGCAATCGGAAGAGACCGGTCAAATATATTGGGTGATTCAGTTACAATAGTCGGTAGAGTTATTGCTCCGCCTAGAGTATCACCTGCAAATAACGATTTCAGAACTTTATTAAGAGGCTCTTCAAGCTGGCAGTGTTACATTCAGGATACTGCAAGCGGTCTTTTTGGCGGTATTACATTAAGACAGGCAACCCGAGGTCCTCAAACGCTTATCGATTTAATTGATACAGGCGCAGTTATCAGAGTAAAAGGATATGTACAGGAATTCTGGGGTACAAACTCAGTTCCAAGCAATACAGGCTGGTTAACGCAGCTTCAAATTGATACTCTGGGAATTGCTCCAGGCCAACTTCAAATTGATATTTTACAAGCTTCAGGGAAAAGACCAACACCAAAATCCGTTACAATTCCTGATTTCGGAACAGGTGTATTCCCGAACGGAACAATCAACTATGTGAACGGTGAAAAATACGAAGGTATGTATGTTGAATTCAGAAACGTGACTGCAGGTCCCGGCTTGGCAAACAGACAGCCTTTCTCTATACAGGATGAAAACGGCAACACATTATATATAAGAGATTTTTCTAACTTCTTTTCAAGACAGCCATCAGGTGATACATTATCACCTAATTATCAGCCGCCGCCATCCGGTACGGCAATTAATTACATCAGAGGTGTAATTATTAATGCTAACAATGAAGGAACATTCGGTTCAAATTTACCATACGCTTTAGTTCCGATTTATCCAAATGACATCAGCATCGGAAACGCACCTCCGCAGTTATCTGCTCCGACAAGAGCACCCGGAGTGCCATTACCATCTGATAGTCCTGCAATTACAGTTACAGCAACAGATGTTGCATTATTGAATCCGCTTACAATTTCAAATGTAAAATTATTCTGGAGAACAAACGGCGGTGCATTCTCAAACGTAAACATGCCGGTTGTAACAGGAAATATATACTCTGCAACACTTCCACAGACAGCTGCAGGAACGTTGGTTGAATATTTCATGAGAGCAGAAGATAACTTAGGCGGAGTAAAATTGTTACCCTCAGATACTTCATTATCAAAATTATTCTATGTAACAAGAACAAGTGATTCGATGAGCATACAGGATGTTCAATATTGTCCAAACAGAAGCGGACGTTCAGGTTTTGAAAACGCATCTGTAAGAGGTATTGAAGGTGTGGTTACAGCCGATACATCTGATATCAGAAATTTCAGCTTCTCAAGCTCAGCAGGCACCCAAACATCTCCTGCAAGAGTGATGATTCAAAACGGACAAGGTCAGTATTCAGGTATCTGGATTTTCGGACCATCTGTAAATAATCTTCGCAGAGGAGACAGAGTCAGAGTTAAAGGTACAGTAAAAGAAGAATTCAGTGTTACACGAGTTGAAACTGCTTCGGCATCAGACGTAGTTGTTTTAGGTAATAATCAGACATTGCCTAATCCGGAAATTTTAACAACTTCAGTGTTTATGAATAATAAACCTGACGGTGATCCGACAGTTGAACCTTGGGAAAGTGTACTTATAAGAGTAAATACAACTTCAAAAATCACTTGTATAAACGCTGCTCAGGGTATTGCATGTACAACTCAGGAGCCGCTTCAGGATACAACATTCAGAAGAAACTTTGGTGAAATACTTGTAAGTGATGCTCCATTCAGCGAAGGCAGAATTGAACTTCAGGACGGTAACCATTTGTTCAGAAACGGATGGAACCCGGCTCAAGTAAGCAGCCCATATACCTTATTAACGAAAAATGACGAAGTTTCTTATTATCAGGGCATTCTTTTCTACTCATTCAGTAACTGGAAACTTGTTCCAAGAAGAGATAGTGATTTCGGTACATTAACACCAATTGGAATTCAGAATTTGGGTGAAACTGTTTCTTCATATCAGTTATTCCAGAATTATCCTAATCCGTTCAACCCTACAACTACAATTAAATTCAGCATTCCTGTAAACGGATTTGTAACGTTACAGGTATTTGATATGCTCGGAAGAGAAGTTAAGTCTTTAGTTAATAACGAAATGACAACAGGCTTCTATTCTTATGATTTCAATGCATCAGATTTATCAAGCGGAATTTATTTCTACAGAATTCAGGTAAACGGTGCTAAAGGTGTTGAATTTGTAAATACAAAGAGAATGGTTCTCGTAAAATAATATTTTTATTTAATTCTTTTAAAATAAGGGGCGTATTTTTTACGCCCCTAAATTAAAGGTCATAACACTAATTTGACAAAATACTTACTAATTCTCGTTACGCTATTTGTTTCGGTATATATGGTATCGTGCAGTGACCCTGTAAATTCGCCTATTGCAGGCGGACCGCCTGAAACTCATCTGACGCTGTATCCGGATAGCATAATTGCTCCGGGTTCAACATCAAAAAAAATCAGCTGGTGGGGTGACTCTCCGCAAGGATTTATTACAGGCTACAGAATTTCTTTCGACGGTATAAATTGGGGCTTTACAACCAAACAGGATAGCACTTTTCTTTTAAGCATTACAGGAACTGACTCTACTTTCAGATTCTATGTTGCAGCTGTAGATGATAAGGGACAAATTGACCCTTCACCGGCTTCAAATTTATATCCTGTATATAATTCTGCTCCTTCTATATCATTCAATTATAATTATGCTGTTCCTGATACTGTTTTTCCTGTTGTAACTGTAATCTGGAATGCTTCAGACCCGGACGGAAATAACACGATTAAGAATATATATTATTCAATTAACGACACCAATAATTATAAGCCTATTGCCGGAAATTTATCTCAGATGACTTTAACTGCAGATAGCGGCTTAGCATTGAACGCCAATAATAAAATCTATTTAAGAGCACGTGATAATGCAGGGGCGTACAGTAATACAACTGTGCTTCCTGACAGCGGAAAAACATTTTACGTAAGAAAAAATACAGCGCGCGTTCTTCTTATTCTTGATACTCCTGATTTAGGACAGGCAATTACATATTACAGCAACGCAATGGATACTGTAAAGTATGATGTGCTTGATATCAAATCATATAACGGAGCGCTCACACCAAGAGTAATAAATCCAATGTTTGTAGAGACACTTAAACTCTTCAAAGTTGTAATCTGGTCAGGCGGTTCAGGAACTACAGGAAACGTTGCTAATTTTAATTTAGCACAGGGTTCTCTTCCATTCTATAAACAGGCAGGCGGAAAAGTTATTTTTTCATCGGGCTTTGTTACAAGCGCTACAATCAGTCCTAATGGATTAGTTGATAACTTTGTTCCTCTGGATAGTATTTCATCATGCGCAGTTCCAATTGTAATCGGCAATACATTTAATCCTCTGCAGACGGGATATCCGAGCATTGGTGCAAATGTAATTTCAAATTTAAGAAATATTTATTTCTCAGGCACAATGGTTCCGCTCTACAGTTATACTACTGCAGTCGGCTGTGTAGGAGAAAATAAATTTATGGTAAAAGATAATACGACAAACGCTAAAATAGTTTACACAGATATTCCTATGTATTTATTAAGCAGTAATGCTGCAAACAATAAACTTTTATTCCAAAAGATTTTGTTCGGTGAATTCGGATTGAATTAATCCTTATAACTAAATTACAGGTTATAAATGAAAAGAATTTTATTAGTTTTATGTATTTTATTTATCGGCACTAACATATACTCTCAGACAAACGGAGTAGTATATGGCGTGATAACTGATTCTGCTAAAAATCCGGTTGTAGCAGCTATTGTTAAACTGAAGGGTACTTACTTTGGTTCTAACTCAGAGGCTGACGGTTCTTACAGAATTGAAAATGTTACGCCCGGAAGTTTTTCACTTCAGGTTGATGCCGAAGGTTTCAGAACTGTAGAGTATACTAATTTTATAGTAAAAGACGGCGAAACAAGGGAATTTAATATTGTCCTTAAATCCACGTCATTTACAGTTGATCAGGAAATTGAAGTTATCGGTGAGCGCCCTTTGCTTGATATCGAACAGACAGATAGTAGACATATCGTTTCTTCCGATCAGATTTCCAAAAGTATTGTAACCAATTTAACTGATATTGTTACTCAGCAGGCAGGGGTTGTAACGGATGATAATTCCATTTACATCAGAGGCGGCCGCTCGAGCGATAATGCTGTTCTTCTTGACGGTGTTTCCGTACAGGATCCTCTTTCAGGTACAGGTTTCGGTCTTCAGATGTCAGCAAATTCTCTTGAAGAAGTTGAAGTTATCACAGGGGGTTATAATGCAGAGTACGGGCAGGCTACTTCAGGTGTAGTATCGGCTAAAACAAAAGACGGACGTTATGATGAATATAATTTCTATCTTTCTTACAAAAGAGATAATTTCGGCGGCAATGTAAATTCAGGAACGAGCTTCAATACCGATATTCTTGAAGCAAATTTCAGCGGACCTGAGCCTATTTCAAAATATCTTTTCAATGCTCTGAAAATAAAACCTCCGGGTGAAATAACATTCTTCGGTAACTTCTTTATGGGGCTTTCCGACGGATATTTTGCCAATAAGAACGGCGGTAAGAAAGCAACACAATTATACTCTTCAATTTTCGGCGGTGATAAATTCGCCCCGAGAAATGATAATAACTGGTATTGGCTCGGAAAAATGACATGGAAGTTCACACCGCAGATGAAGTTATCTTATTCATTCAATCAGTCGGTTTCCATTAACCAGAATTCAACATCACTTCAGTCAAATCTTGAGTATGTTGAACCATCACCGGGTTATCAGTATAATTTTCAGGAAATTTTAGATAACGCAAACACTTATTCACAGAATGCTATTATCAATACTATTTCCTGGACTCATACAACGAGCCCTACTACATTCTATGAAATAAAGCTCAATAAATTTTATATCAATTTAAGAGTAGATGCTAACGGAAGAAACTGGGACCAATACACAGAGCCGCTTGATTTAGTTAAGCCGCCTTTTGTTTATTACCCGATTGACAGTACCCGAACAGGTATCATTCCCGGTGACGGATTTTATGATACAGGAAATCCTTATACATGGCATGACCACTTCGTAGAAGAATATTCTGCAAAAATTGATTTAACACATAACTTTAATCCAAAGAGTAAATTTAAAGCAGGTATCGAATCCAGCTTTCAGGAAATGCAGTTGATTGACATTTATCAACCATGGATAAGACCTCTCGGTTTAAATAATGACGTATATAAAGTATACCCTGCATTCGGCGATGTATATGCTCAGCATAGCATTACCTTCAAAGGTATGATTTTAAACTATGGTATGAGATTCGATTACTGGTTCCCGGGTAAATATGTAGATGACGCTATTAATGATCCGAACGTTGTTACAATTCCTGACGAAACGAGAAAGAAATACATTGAAGATACTTACGGCTTCTTTGGTGACAGAAGATGGAAAGCAAGAATTTCACCTAGAATCGGTATCTCTCACCCTATTACAAATAACCAGACTTTGTTCTTCTCATACGGACATTTCAGCAAGAGACCAAAACCACAGTTTGTATATGCTAAGTTAAGTCCTCAGAGCGCAAAATCTACTTTCCAGAAATTCGGAAATCCTGATTTGAATCCTGAGACAACTGTATCTTACGAACTCGGTATCAGAAATCAGTTCTCTGTTAACGACGTTCTGACAATCACTGCATACTACAAAAATATTTACGATTACGTTGCGACAAGAAGTATCAGTATTAACAGCGGTCGTTTAATCGGTCAGAGCTTTATTACATATTTCAACCAGGATTACGCAAGAACACGCGGTATCGAAGTTGAATATCAGAAAAGATTCGGTGACTGGTTCAACGGTAGATTTAACTTCACATATTCAGTTGCAACAGGAAAAAGCTCAACATCTGATGCCGGTTATCTTGTAATAACAAGGGGCGCTCAGGAATCTATTTCTGAAGTATATCTTAACTGGGATAGACCATTCCAGGCAAGCGCAAACCTTTATTTCAATGCGAGAAAAGGAAAAGGAATATTCGGTTTCGGTAAAAATATCATAGATGATATTTCGCTCAAAACAAGAATTTCTTATCAGGCAGGAAAAAGATATACTCAGCAAATCCAGACTGGTGTGCTTGAAAGCGGCCGACCTGAATATACTCCTGATTATAATAATATAAACGGTGAAGTAGCTGCTAACTGGTTTAATGTAGATTTAGATCTTGAAAAGTATTTTACATTCATGAATATAAGTTTTACAGCAAACGTTTCTATTACTAATCTGTTTGATAATAAAAATTCAACAATAATTAATCCTGTTACAGGAAAAGCGTATGAGCTTGGCGATCCTACACCAAACTCATATAACGATCCATTGTATCCGGATTTGCAGGCTCCATTAGATCCATATCCATATAACCCTGCAAGATTTTCAACACCGAGACAGATTAAGTTTGGTGTTTCAATGAAATTTTAATTTTAAAATTTCTTAACGTTCTTTATTTTAAAATTCCCTTTAGCGGATACTTTTAATTCTCTGTTAACTTAATTAAAAAACATTGCCATACAAATCTCCGCAAGTAGCTTTGCAAAAATTGAAAGAAGGCAACGTAAGGTTTGTTGAAGGTAAAAGCACGCATAAAGATTACCAGGCTCAGGTTCAGGAAACTTCAAAAGGTCAATATCCCTTTGCAATTATTCTGAGTTGTATGGATTCCCGCTCTCCTTCGGAAATTATTTTTGATGTTGGAATAGGGGATATATTTAACGTAAGAATAGCGGGCAACATAGTAGATGAAGATGTTCTTGGCTCTATGGAATTTGCCTGCAAAGTAACAGGTTCAAAACTCATACTTGTTATGGGTCATACTAACTGCGGCGCAATAAAGGGCGCATGTGATGATGTAAAACTTGGAAATTTGACTGACCTCTTAAAGAAAATAATGCCGGCAGTAAATGCAGTTCCGGTTGAAGAAGGAAAAAGAAATTCAGATAACGACGACTTCGTAGAAAAAGTGTCAAAAGAAAATGTAATGCTGGCGCTTAAATATATAAGGCAGAATAGTCCGATTCTGAAAGAGATGTTGGATAACGGTGAAATTATGTTAGTAGGCTCAATGTATGACGTGGCAACAGGTAAAGTAACATTTTACGAATAAAACCCCAAAATGAAACAAAGAAATTTAAAGATATTAGTCGTTCTTTTTCTGAGTATAGCTTTAAATTCTTATTGCCAGAGTGACAGTTCTTTACAATATTTAACGCAAACCAAGGAGACAAGTAGTAAAATGACTCCGCAGGATGCATTGCAAATGCTCAAGGACGGTAATAAAAGATTTACAAGTAATACCTTACTTAAAAGAGATTACAGCCGGCAGGCAGCAGAAACTGCCAAAGGTCAGTATCCTTTTGCAATTGTACTGGGCTGCGTTGATTCAAGAAGCCCCGCTGAAATTATCTTTGATCAGGGTATAGGTGACATTTTTAATGCAAGAGTTGCCGGAAATATATCAAACGATGATATATTAGGAAGCATGGAATTCGCCTGCAAAGTTAACGGGTCAAAATTAATTGTTGTAATAGGTCATACAAACTGCGGCGCAATTAAAGGAGCTTGTGATGATGTTCACTTAGGAAATCTTACAACTCTATTGTCAAAGATAAAACCTGCAGTGGATGCAGTACCAGATTCAGGCAATAGAACTTCAAAAAATCATGAGTTTGTAGAAAAAGTATCCAGGGAAAATGTTTTATTAACGATGCAAGATATTAAAAAGAACAGCCCCATATTAAAAGATTTAATTGATAACGGAACAGTAATTCTCATAGGTGCTATGTACGATCTTGAAACAGGTGAAGTAACATTTTACGAATAAAATATTCAGCTTATTAGTCTGATAGAATAAAAAATAATTTAATGAAAGTATTTTATACATTAGTTTTTCTTCTTATTTTCTCCACTTCGTACTCACAGCTTCTGCCAAACTTGGGCGGACAAAGAACAGGAACAGCTTCATTGCAGTTTCTTAAGATAGGTAACGGAGCAAGAAGCGCGGGAATGGGTGAAAGTTTCGTAGCTGTATCTGACGATATCTCATCTTTGTATTATAATCCGGCAGGATTAGTTCTATTCAAAGAAAACGGGTTCACTGCATCACATACGCAGTGGTTTGTTGATACCAGATTAGAATATGCCGGCGGTGTTTATCACTTTGGCGGAAACAATGCAGTAGGCTTGAGCGTTACATCTCTCAGAACCGACGATATGCAGGTTACGACTGAATTGCAGCCGGGCGGTACTGGCTCTTATTTCAGATTCTCTGATTTAGCTATTGGTCTTTCATTCGCAAGACAAATGACTGAGCAGTTCTCATTCGGCGCAACTGTAAAATATGTTGAAGAGCAGCTGGGTGAAGTCAAAATGAAAAGTGTTCTTGGCGACCTTGGCACATATTACAGAACAGGACTTGGCAGCTCAAGATTTTCAGTTGTAATTTCAAACTTCGGCGGACAGGTTTCCCCTTCAGGAAATGTTAAGCTTATCGGTGACAGAGAGCAGAGTACATTTCAGGCATTTCCTCCTCCGACAATTTTCAAAATTGGTTTTGCTTTAGAGCCTATTCAGGATGCAAAGAACAGATTAACGGCATCAGTTCAGCTTAACAGTCCGAACGACAACGCTGAGTATCTGAACTTCGGCGCTGAGTATGCCTTCAAAGAATATTTATTTTTAAGAGGCGGCTACAAAATAAATGTAGATGCTGAAAATTTTTCAGCAGGCGCCGGGCTTAGACTTCCGCTTACTTTTGCAATGTTGAATCTTGATTATGCGCTCTCTAACTATAAAGAACTTGGCTTTGCTCAAAGACTTTCATTGAATGTAATGTTTGCAAGAAAGTAATATAATAGATGTATTAGAATATAATTTTATTTCATACTTATAATGACTATAAAAACAAAATACTTAAGTTTACTTATTTTAATAACTGCTTCGCTGGTATTCTGGAGCTGCGGCGAGAAGCTTGACCTTGGTCAGTTTCCGCTTACTAATACAGGAAACCCTGTAACTTCATCGGATACTTCGTACGTTCAGCAGACACCTGTGTGGACAGGCTTTAATGCTCCGGAAGATATTTTGCTTGGTAAGGAGCCTTTAATTTATGTTGCAGATACTAAGAATAACAGAGTTGTACAAATGGATTTAGCAGGGGTTGAGATCGGAAGTATTACGGTCGCAAATCCCGTTGCGCTTGCTCAGGATAATAATTTCGATATATTAGTTATTGCCGATACGGTTTTAACATCAACAGGTGATACATTAAGTGTTATCTACAGAATAAAACTGGTTTCTATCGGAGGTAACATTTCAAATGCATCGCTGCTTAGATTATTATCGAGCGATTATCCAACTCCGCTTACAAGCAGAAAAAGAAGATTTTCAGGAATAAGCACATATCCTGATAACTCATTTATAGTATCAAGAAGAGGTCCTGAAAATTCAAACAATCTTGACCCTGATAATGCTATAATCAAATGCAAGGGTGTAAATTCAGTTACGGTTGAGCTTTACACAGGTTTTCAGGTATCCGGTAACGGAGTTTACTCAATAGACAGAGTTTCAAGCGTATGGGCTGCCGGCAACAATAATTTTGATTTTTTAATAACCAGAAATACTGCTTCAAGCGGATTTAAAACAGAATGGTTTGAATATGATAATGTAAACGGCGCATTCAATCCAAGATATTTACCGGAAGGAAATACTGATATATTAAAACTTGAATTCGGTCTTCCTGAAGATGTAACTACTGACCCGAACAGAAATATATTCATCGTTGATGCAGGAAAAGATTCATTGTATAAATTTAACTCTCAGGGAAAGCTTCTGAAAGAATCTTTCGGCGGGCAGGGAACAGGCGATAATAAGCTTAAAGCTCCTAAAGGCGTAGCATTCTTTAACAGAGTGCTCTATATAGCCGATACAGGAAATAACAGAATAGTAAGATTTAAACTTTCTACTGACCTTCAATAATTAAAATTTTTAATTCATAATTTAATCCGTCCCGCTTGATGCAGGACGGATTTTTTTTTATACGTGAATATAAATGGCTAAACAAAAAGAAAAAAATACTGCTGCTGTTACTTATAAAGCAAATCCTCTTTTCGATTATGCATTGCTGGCTGCCTTTGCAATTTTTATTATTTTATTCACTACGTTTAAAATCTCCGGCGATGATGATGTGTTCTGGCACTTAGCCACAGGCAAATACGTAATGGAAACAGGACACGTTCCTTCTACGGATATCTTCGGATATGTAACTCAGGGGCAGGAATGGATGCCGTTTGAGTGGGGATGGGATGTTGTCACCTACAATATATACAAGGCATTCGGATATGAAGGCTTATCCGTTTTCCGCACTATAATTTTTCTTTCAATATTTTTTATATACTATTTAATACTAAGGAAATTTAAAGTAAGCACTACACTGAGTGTTTTTATGTTTCTGATAATTGCATTCGGAATTATCGACAGGCTTACGCCACGTCCGCATATTATTTCGCTTTTATTTTTTGTCCTCCTTTTATATTTAATAATTTCATTCAGATATTTTAACAGAAAAAATACATATCTGTATTTTATTCCCGTTATTTTTCTGCTATGGGCAAATATGCACATGGGAATTCTTGCCGGAATATTTTTATTCGGGATTTATGTTGTATCTGAAGTAATCACATATTTTAAGCCGTCTTCTTATTCAAGTAAAGAAGTCCCTGCGTTAGATAAAAAACAAATAACGCTGCTAGCGATAATTTTTGTTGTTTCGTTGCTTGTTATGCTGATAAATCCTAACGGAATTGCTACTTATATTTATGCTTATTCGCATACAAAGATGAAGCTGCTTGAAACAATTAATGAATGGCGCTCACCGTTCGATTCGCAGTTCGGCGGCGGATTTGTCGGCAATATTTATAAGCTCTTTTTATTTGCAGGTGTTCTTGTTCTTTATTATGCATTTAAGAAAAAAGATCTTTTCTTCGGTTTGATATATCTCGGCTTTATGGTTTACTCGGTAAGAGCAGTACGTTTTACTGTCGACTACATTATTATCATTGCAATATTTTTGATTGTTGCGTTAAGTTATATCTTAATGAATTTAAGAAATAAAAATATTTCAAGTTTCATTAATGATAAACCTGCGCTTAAAGTTGTAATAGCACTGATATTGATTTATTTTTCGTTCAATCTTCCTAACAATAAACTGTATCTGGATACTCTTCAGTATTACAGAATTTCAGGCTTCGGAATTAACTCTGACTTTATACCAACTCAGATGTTTGATTTTATGAAAGAAAATAAAATCACTGAAATAGGGGAGAAGCCGTTTAATCACTTCGGTACAGGCGGATATCTTGTATGGAATTTCCCCAATGCAAAAAACTTTATCGACAGCCGAAACCTTAACGATAACATCTTCACCGAGTATAATAGTATAATGAGTAAGCGTCCGGGCTTTGAAAAAAAACTGAACGATTACAATATCGATTATGTGATGTATCTTGCGCCCGATTTAGTCCGCGCACCGCAGGAAATGCAGCAGACAATTATTTCTTATCTCTCGCAAAAAAGCGATGAATGGAAGCTTGTCTTCTGGGATGATAAATCATTTTTATTTGTAAGAAATATTCCTAAATTCAAAGAAGTAGTCGATAAATACGAATATAAATTCCTCACCCCATTCAATATTGTCTATCAGCCTCAGAGTGTTGATAAAGGTTTTAAAAATAATTTAGAAGAATTTAAAAAAGAAGTAAACAGGCAGAAAGCTATTGAACCAAACGGAGCTTTGATAAATTCAGTTCTGAATAAGTATCAGTCTAAACTTTAATCAATTTTTAATAATAGCTGTAAGTAAAATAAAAACTAGAAAATGAAAAAATTACTATTCGCATTGGCTGTTTTGATGTGTTATATTTCGGTTCAGGCTCAGGTCGTTCCCATTATAACAATCAGGCAGAACAATTCACAGGGAGTTCCTCTTGATACAGGCGCATACAAAACCGTAACAGGTATCGTAACTGTAGCAAATGAGCTCGGCGGACCTTCATACATACAGGATAATACTGCAGGGGTTGCAGTATTTTATAATGATTTTTCAGCAGCCGTTAAAATTGGTGACAGTGTTATTGTTACTGCCAAGCTTACTCAGTTTAACGGATTAACCGAACTCTCTTATACACCTACAGGTTGTTCATTCACTAAAATTGATTCAAATAAAACTGTTGTTCCTATTGAAATAAATCTTCTGGAGCTTACATCGCAGGATTACACAGGCGTTGAACCCTATGAAGGCAGATTGTTCAGAGTGAACAATGTTACAACAACTGCAACGGGCGTATGGGCATATACAAATTATCCGCTTACAGATGTTACCGGAACGTATGCAGGTATATTAAGAATAGATAATAATACAAACCTTATAGGTACATCTGTTCCTACAGGAACATTTTCTATAATCGGAGCAGGCAGCCAGTTTAAATCCGGCGCGCCTTATCAGGGCGGATATCAGATGCTGCCAAGATTTACATCCGATTTGATTTTAGGCGCCGGACCGAATATTTTGAATCCGCCTATGGAAACTTCTATCAGCGCAAACAGCGTAACCATTTCATGGACTACACAGAACGCATCGAATTCGAAAATTTATTACATGCGAAGTGATTCAAATTATCAGCCGGCTGTTTTCAGAGATTCAGTTTTCAATGAAGCGCAAACAACAAGCCATGTACTTACTATAAATAATTTACGCCCCGGAAAAATTTATTACATGAAAGCTTCCTCAACAAATGGAAGCGGAACCAGCATGAGCCCCGGAAATTACTTTTCAACAGGGTCAGCTCCGACATCAACAGGTAAATGGGAAGTTTATTTCAATAAACCTGTAGATATTACTTATGCTCTACCGGGAAATAATGCAAACGGAAATACAAATTTTGTTACAAGACTTAAACAAAGAATTGACTCTGCAAAGTACTCAATTGATTTTGCTATATATTCATTTAATGATTTAACACAGATAAGAGATGCGCTCATTCAGGCTGCAGTGCGCTTAGTAAAGATAAGAATTGTTTACGATAGCAGAACAAACCAGGCATTGATGCAGGATTTAATAAACGCAGGTATACCTGTACAAAAAAGAAATACAGGTACAAGCGCATTGATGCATGATAAATTTATGATATTTGATGCAAGAGATACAACATCAGCATCTGATGACTGGCTATGGGGCGGTTCAGCTAATATTACCGATGACCAGTTTAATGTTGATGCGCAGAATGTAATCCTTATGCAGGATCAGTCAATCTGCGGCGCATATACAAGAGAGTTTGAAGAAATGTGGGGTTCACATACAAATATCAATGATCCGGTAAGAGCCAGATTCGGTCCGGCGAAAACTGATAACACTCCGCATTTATTTTTTGTGAACGGTAAGAGAATCGAAATATATTTCTCGCCGTCAGATAATGTTTCAACTCAGATTGAAAATATGATTGGCAATAATACAAATAAGTCAATCAGTTTCTGTATCTATGCTTTCACACGGTTCAATATATCTAATAAAATGAAATCGCAATACACACCTCCCGGAAAAATGGTAAGAGGTGTATTTGATGCTTCACAAAGCGCTTCAGGCGGAGTTTATGAAGAAATGAAAGGGCTGGGTGGACAGACACCATGGAATCCTGCAGCTCCGGTTTATCTCGAAAATCAAACAGGGTTATTGCACAGCAAGTATATGCTTATTGATGCTGATTTGATGACAAGCAATCCGATAGTTCAGACCGGTTCATTTAATTATTCTAATAATGCAACATTCGATAATGATGAAAACGTAATGATAATTTATGATTCTTTAATGGCAAATCAATACTATCAGGACTTTGTAAAAAGATATACCGATGCCGGCGGTACGATAGGAATAAGCCATATTGAAAACTCTGTAACGGAAAATTATTTTATGAAGCAAAACTATCCGAATCCTTTCAATCCTACAACAACAATTGAATTCGGTATTCCGAAACAGGAATTTGTTTCATTAAAAGTATACGATATGCTCGGAAGAGAAGTATCGACATTAGTTTCACAAAACTTAAATCAGGGAGTTTATAAATATACATTCCAGACTGCAGGACTTTCAAGCGGCATGTATTTTTATGTTTTGAACTCAGGCACATTTAAGCAGACAAAGCAAATGATGTTAATAAAATAAGATAAGTTCCTCCTTCCCAACGTCCTCGTTGGGAAGGCATGTTACTAAAGAAATTATTTTTCCTTCTCAATAGTATTTAATATTGAGAAGGATTTTTTTTATGTATCTGTCAAGAAAAAAATTATAATTATACCTACTAATAGGGAAGATTTTCTTTCGTGATAATTTTTTTCTTATTATATTGTAAGAGTTTTTTTTATGGGTATGTGAATTCGACTTTACATAATAACCCGACTTTTTTCCGACCAAATCACAAAAATAATTTGGAATTTGGAAATTGAAACTGAATGGATCCCGCTAAAGACGGGACTGAGCTCCGCTCAGAAATCCAACCATTTTCCGACCAAAATCAGAAATGAAAATTACAAAGATTGTTTTTACAATATCGAGATTTTAAAAACCCGACTATTTTCCGACCAAAATCTAATAGTGAAAATAGTGGAATATGAAAAAAACTCGTAATTCGTAATTTGGAATTCGTAATTGAATAAGAATCCGACTATTTTCCGACCAAATGCCGAAACTTTTTGTATTACATACAAGTTTATATACATATATACATTTCATTTTTAACCCCCATTAAGTAACTTATAAGAATCATGTGGAAAAGACTTTTAATATTATTTGTAGGCGTAATTGCTATGGTTTTGCTGTTTAACAGCGTAATTATGCCGTGGTATGTAAAACACACTGATACGGCAAAAGTACCGAGTGTAGTCGGACTGAATTTTTTAGACGCTAAGAAGAAGATAGAAGCTGTAGGGCTTGAAGTGAAGCAGGGCGATATACGTTATGATGAGAATAAACCAATCGGCGAGATAATCGACCAGAACCCTCCCGCTGACCAGATTGTAAAATACGGCAGAAGAATATATCTTACTGTTTGCGGCGGCGAGCAGCTTGTTGAAGTCCCGGCATTACACGGCAGAAGTCTTCGCGATGCTAAATTTACTCTTGAGCAAAGAGGTCTGCAGGTCGGTGAGACGGTAAGGAAGAACTCAAATGACGTTAAAGAAGAGAGTGTAATCTCTCAGATAATTCAGCCGGGAAGCAAAGTTAAAAGAAGCACGAAGATTGATTTGATAATCAGCGACGGTATGATAAAAGGGGATTTGATTGTACCGGATTTAATAGGGAAAAAACTTGAAGATGCTAAGAAGCTGATAGCGGATAAAAAGCTAAAGCTTGGCAAGATAAATTATCAGACAAATAACGATTTGCCTCCGGGACAAATTGTTGACCAATATCCTAAGAAAGATAAGACTGCAAATGAAAATACGGCAGTAGACCTGTTTGTATCAAGAAAGAAAAAAGTTGAGACGGAAGAAAAGCCGGCAGTAGATAATACTCCGAACGATAAGAAAGTACCTGATGCAGATAACGGAACTGATACAAAGAAAGAAGAGAAGAAAACAGATAAGAAGACAGGCGATAAGGAAATAACTGCTCCTAAAAATGATCCTGATACTAAGAAGAAAGAAGTAGAAAAGAAGAAAGGTGTAGAGCCGAAGAAGGACGATAAAAAAGACGATAAGAAGACAACTGATACAAAGAAAAAAGTTGATAAGCCAAAGGATGGTAACCAATGAAGTACTTATGTCCCTCGCTGCTTTCAGCTAACTTTGCAAAGCTAAAGGAAGAGATAAAAGAAGTAGAAAAAGCCGACGCCGATATATTGCACTGCGATATAATGGACGGTAATTTTGTTCCGAACATTAGCTTCGGGCAGTCAGTTATTAAGCAGGTCAATGCAATGACTGACTTACCGCTGGATGTACATTTAATGATAAACGAACCGTCCAAGTACATAAAAGATTTTGCTGATGCAGGCGCTGATTATATATCCGTTCACTATGAAAATAATTATCATCTTAACAGAGTCGTAAATCAGATAAAAGATGCAGGAGTAAAGGCGGGCGTTGTATTAAATCCGGCCACATCAATCAATGTACTCGAGTATATTCTTCCCTATGTTGATTATGTTTTGCTCATGAGTGTAAATCCCGGCTTTGGCGGGCAGAAATTTATTCCGAATGTTCTTGATAAAGTAAGAGCATTAAAAAAGCAGATAACAGAACGCGGCTTAAACTGTAAAATTGAAATTGATGGCGGAGTTGATTTAGCAAACATAAAAGAGTTATCCGATGCCGGAGTAGATATGTTCGTATGCGGAAATTCAGTGTTCGGAAGCAAGGATAGAGCAGATGTTATTAAAAAAATGAAAGAGTTAATCTCGTAACAAAAATGAAAAGCGTGTTTTTCAACAGTGAAGTACTCAGTGTTGAAAAAAAAATCATAGATAAACTTTCAATACCTTCCATAATCTTAATGGAAAATGCAGGCAGAAATGCTGCAGAGTTCATTGTATCTAAAATTAACTCAAACTCAAAAGTTGTAATACTTGCAGGCAAAGGCAATAATGCCGGAGACGGATTTGTTATTGCAAGGCACCTTGCAAATCGCAAAATAAAATCAACTGTAATACTCCTATATCCGCAAGTTGAATTGAAAGGCGTTGCATTAGCAAATTATACAGTATTAAAATCATATAAGGAATCTGTTTCAATATTCTATCTAAAAACGTGGAAGGAAATAGAAAATCATCTTAAATCAAAAAGTTTAGTTTTAATAGATTCTGTATTCGGAATTGGCTTTAAAGGTGAGCTTGAACTAAGATTACAATCTATCTTTAAAGAGATAAATGAGATAAAGCGAAAGACAGTTTTTGCAGTTGATACTCCTTCGGGTTTATTTAAATATAATCAGACTGAAGAGTGTATCAAAGCTGGTTATACTATTTCAATGGGAGTAAAGAAGTTTCATTCCCAATTCTTCACAGGCAGGGAAGTATCAGGAGAAAATGTTAATGTTGATATCGGCGTTTCAGAAAAATTCTTTGGTGTTCTGAATGACAGAAAAATATTTAAGATTGAAGAGAAAGATGTTACGGCGATAATTCCTTCACGAAGTATTAACAGCTATAAATATTCAAGCGGAAAGGTTTTTGCTTTAGCAGGCTCAAAGGGATTAACGGGAGCGGCGTATTTGTGCTCGCAGTCTGCGTTAGTGTCCGGCAGCGGCGCAGTTATTTTAGGAATACCGGATTCGCTTAATGTAATTCTTGCGAAGAAACTTACTGAAGTAATGACAGCAGCATTGCCTGAAACAGATGAACATACATTAGGTTTATCAGCCTATGATAAGATTAAAGAAAAAATTAAGTGGAGTGATTGTTTATTGCTTGGTCCCGGAGTTTCAAAAAATTCTGAAACATTGGAATTGATAACAAAAATAATTTCTGAAAACGATGTGCCTATAGTTTTAGATGCTGACGGCTTGACTGCTTTTAAAAATGTTAAGATAAAGAAGAGAAAGAACAAAATTATTTTGACTCCGCATTTAGGTGAGTTTGCAAACCTGATGAATATTACTACTGACGAAGTGAAAGCAGATTTTTATAACCTTACTATGAAGTATGCCAAAGAGAAAAATGTAGTGCTTATTTTAAAAGGCTCTCCTTCAATAATAACTAACGGAGAATATTTTTATATAAACTCTTCGGGCAACTCTATACTTTCTACAGCAGGAAGCGGTGATGTGCTTTCGGGAATTGTCGCTTCATTATATTCAAGAACGCATGATGCTTTGAACAGCGCAATTGAAGGAGTATATATTCATGGAAAGTGCGCAGATTTGCTTAACATAAATCAGAGAAACAATTTTACATACAAGGCTACAGATTTAATAAATAAAATTCCCCATGCAGTTAATACCATTCTTAATCCATTAAATAAAGTTTGAACCGAAAGATATTTCATTTTTTACTGCTGATATATGCAGCAGCAATATTCATTGAATCCTCTTTACCGGGAGATAATTTCCCTGAGATAGACATAACTTTAATTGATAAATATGTTCACTTTATCATTTATTTCGGCTTATGTTTATTATTTTTTTATTCCTTAAAAAATCAAACAAAATTTACTAAATTACACAGTTCACCGTTATTTTTTGCCTGGCTGTTTGCATCGCTATATGGCATAACGGATGAATTGCATCAGTATTTTGTTCCGGGACGCTCCAGTGATATTTTAGACTGGATTGCCGATACAGTGGGTGCATTGTTATGCGTAATATTCATTAAAATTTTTTACAAGAAACTTCCATTTATAAACTCGAATAAACCCGAAACAACTCAATGATCCCTTTAAAAGACTTTGCTGAAATTATACCGTTACTTATAATAACGTGCGCTGCTTTACTTACAATGATTCTTGAAATTTCTTTCAAAAAAAATGCGCAGATAATCTACGGCTTTAGTATTGTAGCAATAATTGCTGCACTGGCAACGTCGTTCACAGGTCTGAATAAAGACCAGATAATTTTTAATAATTACTTCCACCTTACAAATGTAACGATAGCATTCACGGTCACGATTCTCGCAGGTATGCTTATAACAATAATAAGCGCTAAAAGTTATCTTGAAAAAGAGGACATTAACTTCGGCGAGTTTTATTCGCTTCTGCTCTTTGCAATAATGGGAATGTTTCTGATGATATGGGGTAATGATATTCTTATAATTTTCATAGGACTTGAACTTATGTCAATTTGCTTTTATATACTTGCAGGCTTTCTTAGAAAAAGACCTAAGTCAAATGAAAGCGCATTGAAGTATTTTTTACTTGGCGCATTTATGACGGGATTTATTATCTACGGTATTTCGTTGATGTATGGTGTAACAGGTACAACAAATCTAACAATTCTTTATTCCAATCCCGAAAATTTTAAGAGCTCAATTTTTGTAATCGGCTTTGGATTATACCTGATAGGTTTCTTATTCAAAATGGGTATCTTTCCGTTTCACATGTGGATTCCCGATGTTTACGATGGCGCGCCGACAATTGTATCAGGTATGATGTCAACTGCAGGTAAGATTGCAGCAGTGGGTACAATACTTCCTTTTATTCTGAATGTTCATATAAATGAATTCCAGCAGGTGTTTTCAGTGCTTGCAGTAGTAACAATGCTCTTCGGTAATGTTATCGCTCTTGCTCAGACAAATATTAAAAGACTTCTTGCATACTCATCAATATCCAGCGCAGGTTATATTATGGTCGGTATTGCTTCGATGAATGAGCTTGCAACAAAGGGAATTGCTTACTACTTAGTTGCATATACATTCATGCAGCTTGGTGCTTTCCTTATTGTTTCTATAATTGAAAAGAAATCTGCTGACTCGAAAGACTACGCTAACTTGAACTTAGATTCATATAAGGGGCTTGCAAAACGTAATCCGTGGCTTGCAACTTTTATGACGTTATTCTTATTTTCATTAGCAGGTATTCCTCCTTTTGCAGGGTTCTGGGGCAAGTATTATTTATTCTTTGCATCAATAAAGGCAGGTTTGATCTGGTTATCTGTTATAGGTATTTTACTCAGTCTTGTTTCAATTTACTATTATTTAAGAGTAATAGTTTATATGTGGTTCAGTGAAGCAGACAGCGCACAGGAAACAGAGAACGTAAGCTTTATGAGCATGACGGGACTTTCATTGGCAATAGTAGGTACATTAGTATTCGGGTTCTTCCCGAATTTATTCTTTAACTTGTTTAAATTTTTATAACACACTTTTTATAACAAACTATAGTTGAACATACTTTATTCACAATGGCGTCCTGATTCAATGACAGATGATAAAAGACTTGAAAATCTTTTATCAATCTATAACTATATTCTTATTCAAACGAATGGAGATGTAGAGGAAGCGCTTGAATGGATGAAGATGCTTAGTGATGAGAATAATTTATTCGATGATAATCTTACTTTTTCTGATTTTGTAGATGAGCTTAAGAAGAAAGGATACATTGCCGAGAAAGAAGGATTGATGCAGTTGACTCCCAAAGGCTCGCAGAGAATAAGACTTGATGCAATGAATAATATTTTTTCCGGATTGAAGCCTGATACAACGGGATTTCATGAAACTAATAAAACAGGTTCTGGCGTAGAAAAGATGGCTGAGCTGAAGAAGTATAAATTCGGTGACCAGATAACAAACATAGATTTAACTTCCACAATAAAGAACGCATTTCTCAAAACTGACCTTAATAATTTCAGATTAGAAGAAGACGACATAGAAGTTTTTGAAACCGAGGCGCAGACGACTGTTGCAACAGTTTTAATGATTGATATTTCGCATAGTATGATTTTATACGGAGAGGACAGAATTACTCCGGCTAAAGAAGTTGCTCTGGCTTTATCTGAATTAATACTTTCGAAATTTCCGAAAGATAAACTTGATATAATAGTATTTGGCGATGATGCGAAAGCTATATCGTTGAGAGATTTACCGTTTCTATCGGTTGGACCTTATCATACAAATACAAAAGCCGGACTAAGACTTGCAAGGAATATTCTGAAAAGAAAAGGAACATCTAACAAGCAGATTTTTATGATTACCGATGGGAAGCCTTCTGCAATTTTTACCGATGACGGAAGACTGTATAAAAACTCATTCGGACTTGATCCGAGGATTGTAAACAAAACTCTCGATGAAGCTGTTGCATGCAGAAAGGATAGAATAAAAATTACAACATTCATGATTGCGCAGGATTATTATCTGAGAAATTTCATTGAGGATTTTACAAAAGCAAACAGCGGCTCTGCGTATTATTCAGGACTTGATAAGCTGGGACAATTTATATTTACAGATTATTTAAAGAGCAGAAGAAAATATAACTAATATAATTTATACATTATTCTATACAACTATACAAATTGAAATTTTCGTTAAAGATTTTTAAGGGTTCAGTCCTTTTAGGATTAGCCCTTTTTTCGTTTATAATTAATTCAGAGGTATATTCACAACCTGAACTATACTTTGTTCATACAAATGAAGTTTTCAGACCTATCCAGGCTTCTATATTCGAATCAAAAATCGGAATCAGTTCGAATATCCAGCAGGAAAATTTAAAGCTTGATATCGGAGCTTCTGTAGATATAGTCGGAATTAAAACAAAAAAATATACTGCATCACTCGGAGCTGAGTTTTTTACATTCTCAAATTTAAGGAAAGAAGATAACTTTAAATTTCCTGTAGATGCGGTTGATTATTATTTTGGTGTGTCTTTTAATTATAAGACCGAGTTAAATCCGATTTCAATAATTTCATCCCGATTAAGAATTGCTCATATATCATCTCATTTTGAAGACGGGCATAAGTACCCGGTGACCGATACGATTTTTACTCCGGTTGTTTACAGCAGAGAGTTTATTGAACTTGCAGGAATTTATGATTATAAAATAAGACCAAATTTTGTATTAAGAATACTGCTGGGAGTAAATTTGCTTATGCACAGTATTCCGGATGATTTCGGAAAAGTATCGCTGCAGATCGGCAACGAATTAAGATATTCATTCAATGATTATTTTGGAGTATATTTATCTAACGAGCTTCGGAATGCTTCTGTAAAAGGAAATTCAGTTTTTAATGAAAGCTTTGAAACAGGATTAAACATCGGCGGCTTTGATAACAGGGGAGTGAATATATTCTTTTCACTTTATAACGGACAGGATTATAAAGGACAGTACTACGATAAATCGTTAAACATTAAATCAATCGGAACTCATATAATATTCTAAAATGATTTTTTTACTGCTTCTAAATATTCTTTCTTACTTATCTTTTGCACCTGCAGGGCAGGGTGGAGTGCTTATAAAGCAGTATGAAGTAAAAGGATTTCAGAATGCAGTTTCAATATCTCCCGATAACTTAGGTCAGATTTATATATTAGATAATAAAGCAAATCAGGTAATAAAGCTCAATGAAAATCTAGTTGAGGTAAAGCGAAACGGCAAGCAGGGTTGGAGCGAAGGTTTATTTGATACTCCTACAAGCATTGATGCTTCTACCGGACTTGATATTTTTATATGCGATGGTAAAAATAACAGAATAGAGCGCTTCGATAGAAACCTGAATTATATTTCATCGCTTGTAACAAATCTCACGACGTTTCTTCCCCAGTATCAGTTTAATACTCCTATATCATCTATATTGATGAACTCAAATGATATGTATGTATTCGATAAGGATAATAACAGAGTAGTGATTTTTAAGGATGGCTTGAATCCCGTTAATTCATTCGGTGAGTATCAGAATTCAAACGGCAGAATTGCAGAAGGTAAAAAGATGGTAAAGGATAAAAACAACTTTATCTTTATTCATGACGTCGGTCAGAATGCTGTTTTGAAATTTGATAACTTCGGTTCTTTTATGAAGAAGATAAAGATAGATACAATTTATTCGATATCGGTCTACAATAATAATTTGTATTTGCTTACAAAAAATAAAATTTATTCATACAATATTGAGAAGAATACATTCGATGATTATTATGATTTAATGGAGTATAAAACAATCTCAGATTTTACGGATTTCGTAGTTTTGAACGAAGAAAAGTATTTAATATTAGAAAAAAATAAGTTAAGTTATTGGAAGTTAATAACTAAAAATTAAATTAATTCATCTATGGCAAGAGACATTAATAAAGTTATGTTAATTGGCCGTCTCGGAAAAGACCCGGACCTGCGTTACACCCCTAAAGGCACAGCTGTTTGTTCTTTCACAATTGCAACAAACAATGATTATAACGGCGAAGACGGAAATCTTGTAAAAAGAGTTGAATGGCATAACATCAGCGCATGGAGCAAGCTTGCTGAAATTTGTTCAAAGTATCTGAAAAAAGGCTCTAAGATATACTGCGAAGGACGTTTGCAGTATGATGAATATGAAAAAGATGGAATTAAAAGATTCTCTACTAAGATAATAATGAGCGATATGCAAATGCTCGATACGAAAGGAGAAGGCGGCGGCTCAGGCTCTTCAGGCAGCCCGGCATCTTCTGATAATTCTTCTTCAAGCCAAACAGATGACAGTGATTTACCATTTTAATTAATAACAGCGCTACAATTTTGAAATCCCCATTCAAGAAATTGGATGGGGATTTTTTTATAACTGCAAATTTAAAAATAAACCTATTTCTTAGTAAATTGAAGATAGAGGCGATTTTGAGTATTTTATTTTAACTTATGGAATCATTCCAATCCGGATTTTTTGATATTTTTTTAATAGCATTACTTATAATTGTAAATGCTCTTTTTGTTGCTGCTGAGTTTGCTTTGGTTAGAGTACGTTCAACTGAACTTGATGCAATAATAAATAAAGGCAATAAACAGGCTAAGCTTTCAAAAAAAATTATTGAGGATATAAACTCATATATCTCTGCCACTCAGTTGGGTATTACTATTGTTAATCTTGCTTTAGGTTGGTTAGGAGAAGATGTGTTTACAAGAATATTGTATCCAGCATTTATTTTTTTAGGTATTCATGACCCTTTAAGTCATACTCTTGCAATTATTCTCGGACTTCTAATTATTACATTTTTTACAGTGACAATTGGAGAGATTGCTCCTAAAACAATTGCGATAAAGTATCCCCTAAAGATTACGTTATGGTTCTCACTGCCACTTCAGATATTCTATAATGTTTTCAGACCGTTCATCTGGCTCTTAAATAAAGGTGCGGATTTAACGTTAAGGATTTTCGGAATTACACCAGCATCAAAAGATGAGATGGCACACTCCGAAGAAGAGATTCGTCAGATTATAAAAGAGGGAAGAAGCACAGGAGTAATTGATTCTACTGAACATCAGCTTATCGAAAAGATTTTTGATTTCAACGATAAGACGATAGATGAAATTATGGTCCCGCGCAATAATATGTTTGCTATAGATATCAATGATAGCCGTGATACAATTATTCATAAGGTAATAGAAGAAGGTTATTCAAGAATTCCCGTTTATAATGAATCTGTCGATAATATCATAGGGATTATTTATTCAAAGGATATCATCAGCGCAGCTGAACACAAAGATGTTATTGTATTACAGGATATACTAAGACCTGCAAATTTTGTCCCTGAGACAAAGCATATAGGCGAACTCTTAAAAGAAATGCAGCGCAAGCGCATTCACTTAGTTATTGTTGTAAATGAACACGGGGGAGTAGAAGGACTTGCAACACTTGAAGATATTATTGAAGAAATAGTCGGAGAGATTGAAGATGAATATGATGTAGAAAACAAAGCAATTGAAGTCGGTAAGAAAGGTGTTTACTTAGTAAACCCGAACATACCTATAGATGAGTTCAACAATAAATTTAATGCAGATATTCCCGTTGATGATGAAGAATATCAGACATTAAGCGGATTTCTTCAGCAGGTTACAGGGCACATCCCTGAAATTTATGAGAGAATAGATTATAAAGGAATTTCCATGACGGTTACAAAAAAAGCCGGAAATAAGTTGTTACAAATTAAAATTCAAAAGTTAGGAGCAGTTTCGTAATTGAACAGATTTATTGAAAAAATGCTGTCGTTCTTTGATTCACTTGGTGAATATTATAAAATGTGTTTCGGTGTATTTTTAAATCTCCGAAGAGTTTTTCTGGATAGAAAACTTATCCTTGACCAGATGGTTCACGTCGGTGTTAACTCACTTGTTCTTATGTCTATCATAGGTATTTTTACGGGAGCGGTGTCTTGCTTTCAGGCAGCCTATCAGATCAAAGGATTAATTCCTCTAAGCTATCTTGGTTCGGCAACCTCGAAAGCAATTATAGTAGAACTTGGTCCGGTGCTTGCAGCTTTAGTTTTAGCAGGAAGAATCGGCGCATCTATATCTGCGGAACTTGGTACTATGAAAGTTACAGAGCAGATTGATGCGCTTGAAGCAATGGCTATAAGTCCTGTAAGATACCTGGCAGCACCCAGAATGATTGCAGTTACTTTAATGCTTCCCGTACTTGTTATATATGCAAGCGCCATTGCTATTCTAGGTTCATATCTGGTTGCTACACTTTTTCTTGATGTTTCATCGGCAGCTTTTATGAACGGTTTCCGCGGTGAACTTGAATATAAAGATATATATACATCGATTATAAAATCATTATTTTTTGGAGTAACGATTTCTTCAATCGGAGTTTTTATCGGCTTCCAGACTCAAGGCGGTGCCGAAGGTGTCGGTAATACTACAATTCGTTCATTCGTTATCTGCGCAGCAATGATTCTTATTATGGATTATGTTTTATGGAATTTTTTACTAGGAGCCGGTTAATTGAGAATAGTTATCAAAAATATTTTTGTTAACTCGCCTTTAGATAAAATCAAACGTCAAACTGATTTAGTTATTACCAATGGAGTATTTGAAAAAATCGGCAAAGCTTCATCAAAGAAAAATGTTGTTGAATTTGATTTTGATGGACTGACATGTGTTCCGGGATTTTTTGATATGCACGTTCATTTCAGAGAGCCTGGACAGACGCATAAAGAAGATATGCTTACAGGTTCGCAAAGCGCAATGAACGGAGGATTTACCGGCGTAATGATAATGCCTAATACAAATCCGCCCATAGATAATCCTAAAATAATAAAAGACTTATTAAAGTACAACAAGAACTCACTTCTTGATATTACTATTTCTGCATGCGTTACTAAAAACAGAGAAGGTAAGGAATTAAACAATCTTGCAACGCTTAAAAAAAACGGTGCAGTTGCATTTACTGATGATGGCAGTCCGGTTTACAATCCTTACTTGATGAGAATGGCTTTAGAGGAAGCAGGAAAAGTTAACTGCATGATTGTTCAGCATGCAGAAGATATGGATCTTTCCAATCACGGCGTAATGAATGAGGGAGTTGTTTCAAAGAAACTAAAAGTAAAAGGCATACCGGAAATAAGTGAGACGATGATTGTCGAACGTGATATATTGATTACAGAATTTGTAAAGAACGCACATTACCATATACAGCATATTTCATGCGGCAGAAGTATTGATATGGTTAGGAATGCTAAAAAGAAAAGCATAAATGTTACAGGTGAAGCGTGTCCGCATCATTTTATATTGGATGAAACTGCTTTGATCAAACACGGTACTAATGCAAAAATGAATCCGCCTCTTAGAACTAAAAAAGATGTTGAGCAAATTCTAGAAGGAATAAAAGACGGAACGGTAGATGTTATTTGTACTGACCATGCACCTCATACAAAAGAAGAAAAATCCAAAGGATTGAATAAAGCTCCGTTTGGGATTGTCGGACTTGAGACAGCAATAGGTTTGACTTATACTTTTTTAGTTAAGAAAAAAGTAATATCATTTGAAAAGATGATAGAACTGATGTCTATAAATCCAAGAAAGCTTTTGAATTTAAAGCAGCCAAGGATTAAAGTAGGTGAAAAAGCAAATCTTACATTTTTAGATACGAATAAAAAATGGAAAGTTGATGTAAATAAGTTTAAGTCAAAATCAAAAAACACTCCGTTCAATGGATATGATTTGTTGTGTAAACCTGTAGCTGTAATCAATAATTCTAAAATACATTTCACTGACCTATAAATGATTGAGCTTAACATAAAAGATTCACAAGAGAAAGTAAGAGTTAACAATATTTTTTGCATAGGTAAAAATTACGTTGACCATATCCATGAATTTGCAAATCCTGAAATTCCGAAAGAGCCGGTAGTGTTTCTGAAGCCGAATACTTCCATAATTACAAATAATGGAAAAGTCGGTATTCCGGAATTGAACGGCAAAAAAATATCAAACGACTTACAGAATGAAGTTGAAATGGTAATAGTCATTGGTAAAGATACTTACCAAGTCAGTGAAGAAAACGCAAATGAACATATCATGGGATATGCAATCGGTTTAGATTTAACATTAAGAGATATTCAGGCTTATGAAAAATCTAAAGGACTTCCATGGACAACTGCAAAAGGATTTTATTCTTCATGCGCTGTTTCAGATATTATTACAAAAGATAAGATTCAAAATCCTCTAGATGTTAATTTTACATTGGAGAAAAACGGTACTAAGATCCAAACAGGCAATACATCATTAATGATTTTTAACATCTATAATATAATAAAGTACCTTTCACATATTTTTAAACTTGTGGAAGGGGATTTGATATTCACAGGAACTCCAAGCGGAATATCTACTTTACATCCCGGAGATAAACTTCATGCAAAGCTTGAAGATTTAATTGAACTGAATATTGAAGTAGCATAAAAGATATAAATAACGGATTCAGCATAAAAGATTCAGAATGACAAAAGTAATTTCAATATGTATTCCTAAAGGCGGAGTAGGCAAAACAACCACTGCCGTTAATCTTGCTGCTTCTCTTGCATTAGCAGAGAAGAGAACATTACTTATTGATGTTGACCCTTTCGGCGGCTCTGCAATTGCTTTAGGTTATACTCCTGAAAATATCAAAGGCGGACTTTTTGAAATTTTCAATTTCTCCCGCTCCTTAAAAAGCGTGATACATAAAACCGATATTGCTTATCTGGATTTTGTGCCATCCAATATTTATACAATTCAGATGTATGAAAAATTTAATGCTAACTCTGATACCAATAAGCTTCTTATCAAAAATTCTTTGAAGGAAGTCGCAGCTAATTACGATTACATAATTTTCGATTGTCCTCCCGTGTTAAAAGGAATTACTAACAGTGCTCTCATTGCATCTAACTCTGTTCTTATGCCGGTTAAATGTGCACACTTTTCATTGGACTCCGTTGACAGAATGTTCAGCTTTGTTACATGGTTCAGAGAAGTTTCAAATCCGCATCTTAACATCGAAGGAATTGTTTTAACGATGTATGAAAAAGATTCCAAGGTTACAAAAATTTCTGAGCGTGAGTTGAAACTTAAATATAAAAATTACTTACTCAATACAGTTATACCAAACTCAACTTTACTGAACGAATCTACTTTCTATGGGAAGCCATTATGTTTGTACAGATTAAAATCTGAAGGCGCTGAAGCCTATCTCGAGCTTGCCTATGAAATTATTACAAAGAACAAACCAAACCCCGAAAATTAATACAGTCAATTTATAATGAAAGAGTTTTTACCAAAATATGATTTTAATGCCTCTGAAAGCAAGTGGCAAAAAGTATGGGAAGATAACAGACTTTACGAAGCAAAAATTGTAAAGGGCAAACCAAAATATTCAGTCGTAATTCCTCCTCCTAATATTACGGGCATTTTGCATATGGGACATATGCTGAACAACACTATACAGGATATCTTCTGCCGATTAAAAAGAATGCAGGGATATGAAGTATGCTGGGTACCGGGCATTGACCATGCAGGAATTTCTACGCAGCATGTTCTTGAAAGAGAACTAAAGTCACAGGGTAAAACAAAGCATGATATCGGACGTGAAGCATTTGTTGCAATGGGCTGGGAATGGAAAGAAAAATACGGCGGCATCATATTAAAACAATTAAGAAAGTTAGGTGTATCTGTTGACTGGTCAAAAGAAAGATTCACTCTTGATGAAGGTCTTAATAAAGCTGTTCGCGAAGTATTCGTTGACCTGTATAAAAAAGGATTGATATACAGAGGTAAACGCATTGTTAACTGGGACCCGAAAGCAATGACTGCTGTAAGTGACGATGAAATAGAATACAAAGAGAAACGCGATAAGCTGTACTTCATAAAGTATAAGGTTGCCGGAACTGATAAACATGTTACTGTTGCCACTACACGACCGGAAACAATGTTCGGCGATACTGCCGTTGCAGTAAATCCCGATGATGAGCGATACAAGAACTTAGGTGATGTAAATGTCATTCTGCCATTGGCAAATAAAGAGATACCTCTTATAAGAGATTCATACGTTGATAAAGAATTCGGTACAGGTGCATTAAAAGTAACTCCAGCCCATGATGTAAACGATTTTGAAATAGGGCAAAGACACAATCTTGAAGCGATTAATGTACTGAACAAAGACTCCACTCTAAACGAGCACGGACTCGAATGGCAAGGCATGGACATCTTCGTAGCACGTAAAAAAATCGTTGTCAAGCTCGAAGAGCTTGGCCTCATCGAAAAGATAGAAGAGATTACTCATAACGTTAACTACGCCTCTAAGTCAGGCGCAGTAATTGAACCATATCTATCCGACCAATGGTTTGTTTCTATGAAGCCGCTTGCTGAGCCTGCGCTTAAAGTAGTTAATGACGGTCAAATCAATTTTCATCCCGAGCGCTGGGTAAAGACATACAATCACTGGATGCAGAACGTTCGAGACTGGTGTATCTCGCGACAGCTTTGGTGGGGACATCAAATCCCTATCTGGTATCACAATGAAACCAATGAAATCTATTGCGAGATTGAGCCGCCTAAGGATATAAAAAACTGGACTCAGGACCCCGATGTTCTTGATACATGGTTCTCTTCATGGCTGTGGCCGTTCTCCGTTTTCGGATGGGAGAATAATAAAGAGAAGGATAAAGCTAATGAGGCTCTTCAGTATTTTTACCCGACTGACTTCCTGGGTACTGCTGCCGATATTATATTTTTATGGGTTGCCCGCATGATAATGGCAGGACTTGAGTACATGGATGCTATTCCGTTCAAGGATGTTTACTTCAACTCCATCGTCCGCGATGGGCAGGGAAGGAAGATGTCTAAAACTCTTGGCAACTCGCCTGACCCGCTTGATGTTATCGATAAATACGGCGCTGATGCTATGCGCTTTACGTTGATATATCTTGCTCCGCTTGGCAATGACGTTTATTACGAAGAATCTACGACTGAAATCGGACGTAACTTTATTACAAAACTATGGAATGCCGGCAGATTTATAGCCATGAATATTGAGAAATATGAGAACGAAGCTGCCAGTAAAGAATACAATGTTGATATCATAGACGAATGGATTAACAGCCGTCTTCATTCTTCACTGAAAGCGATTAATGAAAATCTTGATGCGTTCAGACTTAACGATTACTCCAAACAGATTTACAATTTTGTATGGAGTGATTTTTGTGACTGGTACATTGAGCTTATAAAAATAAAAGCGACTCTTAAACCTGAAAATGCTAAGCAGATTTTTGAAAATGCCCAGCAAAATTACTTACTGATTTTGAAAATTCTTCATCCGATAACTCCCGGAGTTACTGAAGAGCTTTGGCATATCTTCAATGATATCGAAGAGACAAAAAGCATTTCATTTGAATCGTTTCCTGAGATTGACGAGAAGCAAATCAATCTTAAGATTGAAAATGAGTTCCAATCATTGCAGGAGCTTGTTACGGGAATAAGAAATACACGCGCTGAAAGCAATATTCCCAACTCAAAAAAGTGTATCGTTTACATTAATAAGATTAACGATTCTATTACTGAGCTTAGCGGTGATATCTTGAATTATATAAAGAACTTATGCAACCTTGATGAACTGAATTCCGCCGCAAAGCCGGAAGGGAACTATGCATCTAAAATCCTTCCTGACTACGAAATTTATCTCTCGCTTGAAGGCTTAGTTGATAAAGCTAAACAGAAAGAGAAGCTTGAAAAAGAACTTGAGAACCTTACTAAGTTTTATAATACAATAGATAAGAAATTATCCAATGAAGGATTTTTAGCTAAGGCTGCTCCGCAGGTTATTGAAACAGAAAAAGAAAAACAAAACAACGCTAAAGTACAGATTGAAAAAATAAAAGAAGCTTTGGAGGTACTCTAAATTCCAATGGATGCAACTAAAATTGAAATAGTCATAAAGCAATTAGATAAACTTATCGAGGTCTTAACTCCTCATTCAAGTTTTTGGACTTCTTCTCTTTTTGCCGTTTTACTTGGAGGACTAATTGCAATTACTTCACAAATAATTCTCTTTTATTTAAACAGGCAAATTGATAAAAAAATAGTATTAAAGAAATTATTTCTAGTGAAAGAAAGTATGCCTACTCATTAGTACAGCTATATAAAGAGCTTGTAATGTACAAAGTGCATAAAAATTATTGGCTAAGACTCAGTGAAACTAATAGTAATGATGAAGATCATAAAAGACATTTAGATAAAAGTGACTCTAGTTTCGAAACTTTGAGAGTAATCAGAGAAGTAATGTCTGATTATTATAAAACCGCTACGCAGTTTATTATTATTTATAAAGCGAAATCAAAAATTCCTGGCTTGTTGCTTGAAATCAAAAATTTCGTTCCATTGAAAGCGGCTGAATATAAAAATTTAGTTTTGTATGAGGACATAAAAAAAGCTGCAAACGATGATGAAGCGAAACTCAACGAAAACTATAAATTCTATTCAAAAAAATTTGATGAAATTTATACAGAAATGAAATTAAAATTCAAAATTTATTAATCCCACAGCGTATTCTTACCCAACGCTGAAGCAATAAGCTCAGTTGCCAGTACGGCAGTTTTATTCTTACTATCTAAAATCGGATTTACTTCAAGGACTTCAAGCGAGTTCATGCTGCCGCTTGATGCAATCGTTTCCATGATAAGCTGCGACTCGCGATATGTAAGTCCGCCGGGAACAGGTGTTCCTACGCCTTCTGCATAATCCGGGTCGATGCCGTCCATATCAAAGCTGATGTGTATGTGGTCAACGCGCGATTTAAAATCCTCCAGTACCTTAATCATAATATTATGAATTCCAAGTCTGTCTACGTCTGACATTGTGTAAACCATAACTCCAAGTTTTTTAATCGTCTCTGCTTCAAGCGGATCAACATCGCGGATACCAATCATTGCGACATTTTCTACTTTAACTTTCGGCTTGAAACCTCCAATATTTACTAGACGTTTATCACCAAGTCCTAATGCAGCAGCTAGCGGCATTCCGTGTATGTTTCCTGAAGGAGTTGTTTCAGGTGTGTTCATATCAGGGTGAGCATCAATCCAGATTACTCCAAGAGTTTTATTTTTCTTTTTGCAATATGAGGCAATTCCGGCAATGCTGCCAAGGGCAGTTGCATGGTCTCCGCCAAGTATAAGCGGGAAGTATTTTTTATTCATGATACCCTCAACTTTTTTGGCAAGGGTTTTTGATGTTTTTACAATTTCGGATAAGTACTTTAATTTCGGGTCGCGTATTCTCTGAGTTTCGGAAATCTCCACATCTATATCACCGTAATCTGTTACTTTGTAACCTAAATCTTCGAGTTTGTTCTCTAAATTGGCATATCTGAGGGCGGAAGGACCCATATCAACGCCGCGTCTATCTGCGCCTAAATCCATCGGAAATCCTATCATTCCGATATTTCTGTTAATTTTTTTATTACGTTTTTGGTTTATCATATATGAATTTTAACAAATATAAAAAATCGGCACTGCAAAGTAGAGAGAGAAAATTTTCTCACATTTCAGAAGTCAGATTTCAGATTTATTTTTTTACAATAAGTCGGATTTCTGTGCGAAGCTCAGTCCCGTCTTTAGCGGGATCGTTGGGTTTTGATTTACTGTTGCTGTTTTTTCAACACTATTATTTTTAGTTTTCTTTCTCATGATGGATTTTTGACGGATTTTGGTTTTAAGTTCATTGTTAATTGCTAATTGTTATTTGAAAATAAGTCGAATTTTGGTCGGGTTTTATTTTCATCATTGTTGATTTTTCAATACTACAATTTTTTATATTTGTAAATAGTCGGAAAAAAGTCGCGTTTTATGTTTGTATTTTTCCTCATTCCCAACGTCCTCGTTGGGAATGTACATCCTGACCATTAGAGTTCAATTATAATGTTAAATCCTATATACAATCACATACCGTTCCCAACGAGGACGTTGGGAACGAGAGGGAAAGTCGGGTTTGTTTTTCCGCCGCGACGGATTTTTTCAAAACTGTTATTTTTAGTTTTCTTTCTCATGATGGATTTTTGACGGATTTTGGTTTTAAGTTCATTGTTAATTGCTAATTGTTATTTGAAAATAAGTCGGATTTTGGTCGGGTTCTTATTCAATTACGAATTCCAATTTACGAATTACGAGTTTTATTTTAGATTTCATTATTTTCACTATTATATTTAGTCGGAAAAAAGTCGGATTTCTTCTAATTTAAGATTTAAGAACTCAGATTTAAGATTTTAAAAGAAGTAATTTCTGTTCATTGCTAATTATTAATTGTAAATAGTCGGATTTTGGTCGGGTTTTATTTTCATCATTGTTGATTTTTCAATACTACAATTTTTTTTTTTGTAAATAGTCGGAAAAAAGTCGGATTCTTATTTCAGTTCCAAATCTCAAATTTCAAGTTCCAAGGTTTTTTTTCGATTTAATTCTGCATTCTAAATTCTAAATTCTGAATTCCCATATAATTTACTCATTCTATCTATTCTATCAAATAAAATCCTGCCTATACCTACTAATAGGTAAATATTTTATTTTTTTACTTGACAGACAAAAAATGCGATTAGGATAATTAATTACATTAATTTTGAAAATTAAATTTTTTAAAATGGAGCAGGTGGGAATAGAAAAGTATAAGCATAAAATTCAGGTAAGAGTAAGGACATTTGAAGTGGACTCGCAGGGTATAGTTCACAATGCAGTTTACCTGCAATATCTTGAAGCTGCAAGAATTGAATATAGAAGAAATTTAGGTTACAGAATTTTACCTACAGGAATTTTTGACGACGGCTTAAAAGTTGTTGTTGTGAACAACAATATTAATTATAAAGGCTTCGGATTTTTAGACAACCTGCTTGATGTTTATACAAGAATCGAATGGATAAAAAACTCAAGCTTTTGCTTTGACCAGATAATTGAAAACCCGGAAACAAACACATTGATTTGCGACGCAAAAGGAATTCTCGTAAATCTCCACCCCCTAAAAAATACTCCCGAACCTCTGGCTGATAATTTTATTAATGATATAAAAAAATTTGAACCTAACTTAAAACTAATTAACAAAACTAATTAAATGAACGGTGTTAAAAAGATTCACCAAATATCTTTTATAATATTCTTAACTATTACTTCATCTGTTCTTCTTTATTCCTGCAAGCAGGATTTTGTTACAAGCGATCCCGGCACAGGTACACCTTTTCCTGATAGCATTGCAACACTTTTCAGCACTCCGTTTAACTCAACATCGAACACTTGCACAAATTCATCCTGCCATAATACAGCATCAAAAGCAGGCGGTTTGGATTTACAGGACTGGTCTTCAGCTATGAAGGGTTCGAATAACGGAACAATGATTATTCCGTACAACGGCTTCTGGTCGCATATAACTTCAATAGTTAATAATGATACAAATATATCTCCGGTCTCTGAAGTATTAATGGATTTGCATAAGATGTCCGCCGATAAAGTTTCGCTGTTAATGAGATGGATAAATAACGGAGCTCCGAATAAAGACGGACAGATTGCAAATCAGGATTTTTCAAAAAAGTGTTTTATTACAAATCAGGCTGCAGATTTAGTTGCAGTAGTTAACACTGAAAATAATTTAGTTACAAGATTAATACCTGTGGGCGGACGAGCTGCCTTAGATGCGCCTCATTATATAATTGTTGACCCGCAGCAAAAATATTTTTATGTCAGTCTTATTCAGGAAGGTTATATTGAAAAATATGACGTGAATACTTATGCACAGGTTGGAAGAATTGCCGTAGGGAATAATCCAGCTCATTTAATTATATCACCTGATAATAATTTTTTATATGTATCTAACTTCGATGCATCGGGTACTGAAAGACGTGTGAAAAAATTAAGCACTGCAGGCGGAATGAGTATTCTGGATACTGCAACTGCTGTGCAGATGAATGCTCCGCACGGAATGGCAATGACGCATAACGGACAGTACATTTTTGTAACCAGCCAGATTGGTGAATATATATTCAAAATAAGAACCAGTGATATGGAAATAGAATCACAGGCTCCTATTGGTCCCGGCGTTCCGCCTTCAGGAAACGGAACATCTACTTACAGGCCATACCAGGTATTAATTTCACCTGATGATTCTACATTGTATGTAACATGTGTTGGAGTTGCAGGGAATACTACTCCTGACTTTGTAAGAGTTTACAGCGCAAGAACATTAGAGCCTTCAGTGCTCACACCGACAATACAGGTAGGGGATAATCCTCTGCTTATGAAGCACTCAAGGAATAATCAGTATATTTTTGTCTGTAACAGAAATGACGGAACAGTTACAATTATTAATACTACAACAAATACTCCTTTCAGGACAGTAACTTCAGTTGGTGTTCAGCCGCATGGAGTAGACTTTTCATCGGACGGGAATTATGCATACATAGCCTGCGAAACACAGTCAGGGCAGGACGGTCATCATCCTACGGTCGGAAGCTTTAAAGTAGGAGTAACGAGAATTATAAATATGTCAGATTTTACATTGAACAGCAGAAGAATGGAGATGGGTTCTTTCCCCGCAGGTATTGTTTGTATACCATATTAAAATAAAACCCCTGTGTTTTTTATAGATGCAGGGTATATATTCCGTAACAGATTTTTGCAGTTATTTTGTCTAATATTGAAGTAAATTATAATAAACTAAACCTAAAACGAAATTCTAAAGAAGGAGAACCCTCGTGAGGAAAATCATACTGTTATTTTCCGTTGCGATTTTTGGATTTGTAATTTTTACAGGTCAAAAATCTCAAGATACACCCCAGAAATGGGCAGTAGATCCGTCAAGGCTCTACGATGCAGAACAGACATATTCAACGTCTTTCCCAATGATGGGAAAAGTTGACTATGTTCATCCTGTCACAGAAACAAGAGTTGTTCAAACACCACAGGGAACATTCATGGTTTCTCCGAATGTCCGTGTTCTTCCGCGTGTAAACAGCGCACAAACAGAAGTAGTAATCGTCAGAAATCCCACTAATCCTTTAATAATGTTCGGCTCTTCAAATGCTATTAATGTAGCAGGCGCATCTTTATTTATCAGTGAAGGTGTTTACGTTACAACAGACGGCGGCGCTTCATGGTTTGGAAGCGATACATTACAAGGCGCACCGATTGGTAACCACGGCGGTGATCCGGGACCAACAATTGATAAAGACGGCAGAATACACATGACTCACTTAGGATTTTCGACTTCAGGAATGTTTGCAAATACTTCTACAAATAACGGCTTAACATGGTCGGCAAATTACACAATCGAATCAGGTTCAGTAGATAAAAACTTAGCAGGTACAGATGATGTACCAAGCAGTCCTTACTACGGAAGAAGCTACTGTGTTTATACAACATTCAGCTCACCGTATCCTGCAAGATGCTCATATACATCTAACGGCGGTACAACATGGTCAACACCTGTAACAATGATAACTCCGGCTTCAGGATATACAGCCAGAGGTGAAGATGTTGCAGTTGGTCCGGGCGGAGTAGTTTACTCTGTATGGGCAAATACATTAGGAAGCGCAGCAGAAGACTTCCTCAGCTTTGCAAAATCAACAAACGGCGGTGTATCTTTTACAGGTTCAAACAATGTTGTTGATATGAACGGTTTACTTGTATTCGGTACCGGCTTCGCTCCTTACGGAATAAGAATGAACAGCTTTCCAAGAATTGCTGTAGATAATACAGGCGGTCCGAGAAACGGCTGGATTTATGTAGTAGCATCTGGAAAAAATATTGCTCCTTTAGGAAGTGATGCAGATATCGTTATGTGGAAATCCACAAACGGCGGTACAAACTGGTCATCAGGCGTAAGAGTAAATCAAGACCCGATGAACAATGGTAAATTACAGTTTTATAATGCAATTTGCGTTGATCAGACAGGCGGCGTAAATATTGTTTATTATGATAACAGAAATACAGCAGCAGATTCTGCTGAAGTAATGATGTCACGTTCTATCGACGGCGGAAATACATTCACAGACGTTGTAGTAAGTGACCACAGATTCAGACCAAAAACTGTAACACTTTCAGGTGTAGCAGCAGGTTACGCAGGTGATTACATCGGCGTTACATCACAAGGAACAAAAGTATGGCCATTATGGATGGATGACAAAACTGGAATCTATAACGCATGGACAACAGGCGTGCAGATTGCTACATATCCGTTAAGTCCGTTTAATATTCAAACACCTGCAGCAAGTTCAAGAATAGTAACCTTCCCGGGCTCAACAACTCCGGTAACATTTACATGGGATACCTCAGCAACCGGCGCTACATATAAAATGATATTCGGTAACGTAGCAGGACCAAGAAGAGTACAAATTAATGCTTCGACAAATTCAATAACTACAACATTAGGCGCATTAGATGATATACTTGCAGCAGCAGGGTTTACAAATACCGGCACAGCTTCAGATTCATTAGTTGGTCAGTTTGATATCTGGGCTTATAAAGTACCGGGTGCAACAGGCGCAGACTCTTTAAAAGCAACTAACGGACCAAGAGCAATAACATTAAGAAGAGGTCAGGTAAACGTAACTCCGTTTGCTTTGGTTTCACCTTTAAATAATGCAAGAATTATAACAGCTCCGAATGATAATTCAAACTTAACAATTTCATGGAGAAGCGGCGGACCGGGATTAAAATACAAATGGCAGTTTGACAGCCCTACATTTGCCGGACCGGTAATATTCAATATTCCTTCAGGAAATAACCAATTCGACACATCTATTACAATGGTAAACTCAGATTTGGACGGAATGTTAAATGCCTACGGCATTTTAAGAGGTGATTCACTCGTTGGTCAATGGAGAGTTTATGCTTACAGAAGTCCTTCTGATTCAACAGCTTCAAGTGAAACAAGAGCACTTACTTTAAGAAGAGTAGGCGCGCTTCCGCTGAACGAAAGCTTTATCAGCACAACATTCCCTCCTGTTGAATGGAGTTACACAGGAACAGGAACACAATACTGGACAAGACAGGCACCGGGCGGTTACGGCGCAACAGTCGGTTCAGCAATGTTCGATTATTATTCAGCATCGGGCGGTACAACGCAGTCATTGACAACAAATCAATTCCCGGCAGTAATTGCAGGAACTAACTATCTTAGATTTAATTATGCTCATAAATTCTATCAGCCGACAACAACACTTTCAGCTGATTCAATGGCTATATATACTTCTACAGACGGAGGTACAACTTGGGCAAGATTAATTACTTTAATAGCAAAAAATACACCTGCTACAGGTTATAACTCAACCAATAATTTAACTACAACAGGTGCAATCGGAAACAATACAGAATATATGTCACCTGCAAATAACGAATGGGGAACGAAATTATTAGCAATGCCGATAGGAACGGACCGAGTAAGGTTCACCGCTTTATCAGCATTCGGTAATAATGCATTTATCGATGACGTTACCGCAGGCGGTCCGACAGGCACCGGAACACCATTAACAATGGTACCGGATAAATTCGAACTATCACAAAATTATCCTAATCCTTTCAACCCTACTACAAAGATTAATTTCTCTTTACCAAAGCAAAGCTTTGTAACATTGAGAATCTTTGATATAACGGGAAGAGAAGTAGCTAAATTATTAAATGAAGTTAAACCTACAGGCGTTTACTCAGTTGATTTCAACGGAGCAGATTTTGCCAGCGGTGTTTACTTCTATAGAATCGAAGCTGCTGATTTTGTTGATACAAAGAGAATGGTCCTTGTTAAGTAATATGTAACAAGTAGAAAGTAATAAGTAAAATAAAAGCTCATCTTGGGAAACCGGGATGAGCTTTTTTTATAAATGAAAATTATATCTCAAGTATATTCACTTTCTTACTGCTTTTTAGTTCATCCGGAATTACTGACAAAATCACTTCGTTCAGTGCTTCTATCAATTTATCTTTCACGTATTCTCTGTGAATGACTGTGCTTATTTCCCGCACTGGTGTGGGTGCTTTGAAGTAACGGATACGTTTTTTTTGAGGCTTGCTGAGATTGAAAGTGGCAAGCTCGGGAATAATTGTAATGCCGAAATTCTTTTCTACCAGATTTTTTAACGTTTCAATGCTTCCTGCTTCGTAGTGAAGTTTTTCATC
The DNA here is from genome assembly GCA_937974175.1 of uncultured Ignavibacteria bacterium. Lineage (GTDB taxonomy): Bacteria > Bacteroidota > Ignavibacteria > Tepidaquicellales > Tepidaquicellaceae > JAFDZO01. The sequence continues at coordinate 50,982 of CALJIG010000026.1, read as the reverse complement.
TACCTGATGACGTTTCTTAAGTTCGCATAAATTTAATATCTGCGAACGCATACAATGTCCTTCTTCCAAAAGCCATAGTCTGTCTATATCAATATCAGAGGGAAGTACATATTGTTTATTAAACCCTTTCTCATTATCGTTGACGTATAGGTAATATTTTTCATAGAATAGTATTTTTTCTTTTAATGAAACATCATTCAAAGGAGTTGCAAGAATTCCGGCATCAAGCTGCCCGTTTTTTAATCCCTGAATAATACCTGAAGTGGTGTGCTCATTTATAACAAGCTTTATCAACGGATAGGCAATTGTAAACTCTCTTAAAAAAAGCGGAACAAGATATGGCGCAAGTGTAGGGATAATTCCGATTTTTAATACTCCGCTTACTTCTCCTTTTTCTTCTTTGATGATTTCCTCTATCCTTTCAGATTCAGAAATAATTCTGCGAGCCTGTGCAATTATCTTTATTCCTACAACTGTCGGTTTTACCGGCTGCTTGCTGCGGTCAAATATTTTCACTCCGAGCTCTTCTTCGAGCTTTTGAATCATCATGCTTAAAGTTGCCTGTGTAACGAAGCATTTCTCCGCTGCCCTCAGAAAATGCCTGTAATTATCGACTGCAATAATGTATTCAAGCTGTTGTAGTGTCATAATTATGTCTTTTTAAAGTATTAGATTTTATCTATGTCTTCATAAATTATATCAGTTTGATTGATAAGTATCAAGTAAGTAATTTTGTGTAACTAAAAATTTATTCACTTAAAGAATTTTATCTGTAATTATGGAAAAGAAAAAATTAACAACAGCCAGCGGGCGGCCCTTCTTCGAATACGAAAACTCAATGACGGCAGGCAGCCGCGGACCTATACTTCTGCAGGACTATTTTTTGCATGAAGATATGGCTCACTTTAACCGTGAGAGAATTCCGGAGAGAGTTGTTCATGCAAAAGGGGCAGGTGCATTCGGTACATTCACAGTTACACACGATATAACAAAGTACACAAAGGCTAAAATATTTTCTAAAATAGGGAAGCAGACAAAGATGTTTGCCCGGTTCAGCACTGTTGGCGGCGAGAAGGGAAGCGCAGATACAGAGAGAGACCCAAGAGGATTTGCATTAAAATTTTATACTGAAGACGGGAACTGGGATTTAGTCGGCAATAATACTCCGGTATTTTTTATAAAAGATGCTAAGAAATTTTCTCATTTTATTCATACACAGAAACGCGATCCGAAATCTAACTGTAAAAGTCCGACAATGATGTGGGATTTCTGGAGCTTGAATCCGGAAAGCCTTCACCAGGTAATGATTCTTATGAGCGACAGAGGAACACCTTATTCATTCAGAAATATGCACGGCTTCGGAAGCCATACCTTTTCATTAATTAACAAAGATAATGAAAGAGTATGGGTTAAATTTCATTTTATAACCAAGCAGGGGATAAAGAATTTCACAAATGATGAAGCAGTTGAAATGAAAGGACAGGATGCTGACCATGCACAGCGTGATTTAGTCGAGGCAATTGAAAATAAAGATTTCCCGAAGTGGACTTTGAAAATACAAGTGATGACAAATGAAGAGGCAAAGGGTTTCAGATGGAATCCGTTTGATTTAACAAAAGTATGGCCGCATGCAGATTTCCCTATGATGGATGTTGGTGAAATGGAATTGAACGAAATTCCAAAAAATTATTTCCGCGATGTAGAACAGGCAGCATTCGCTCCTGCGCACGTTGTAGATGGAATCGGCTATTCACCTGATAAAATGCTTCAGGGACGGATATTATCTTATCCTGATGCCCACAGATACCGTTTAGGAGTGAACTATGAGCATATACCGGTTAATAAATGTCCGTTTATGGTTGCAAACTACCAGAGAGACGGATTGATGACAACAACAGAAAACGGCGGAGACAGTCCGAACTATGCGCCAAACAGCTTTGATGATATTGTTGCAGATGAAAGTTATAAAGAGCCGGCAATGGAGCTGGATTCAGATGTTGCTTACTGGTATGACCGCAATGAAAAGGGCGCAGGAAATGATGATGACCATTATACTCAGCCGGGATTATTGTACTCTAAGGCTATGAATGATACAGACAGAGAAAATCTTGTTAATAATATTGTAGGTGCGATGAGCGGAATAACAGGGGAGAAGAAAGATATGATTATCAGCAGGCAGTTATGCCATTTCTTCAGAGCAGATGCCGGGCTTGGAATGCGAATTGCGGAAGGATTGAAATTTCCTGTAGATGCTAAGGCAATGGTTCCACCGCTGGAAGTATAAAAATCATTTTTTAGAAAATAAAAAATATAACAATGGAAAATCTTTCAAAGGCAAAAAAGGAATTCAATGAGAAGCTGGGCAAACTTCAGATGGATTCAGAGCCGAGATTTTATGAAACCAATTTAAATGATGTAGTGCTATATGAAAAACTGATGGATTTACAGGAACAGATTAACAAAGTTAGTGATAAGCTGGATAAATAAGTAACGAGGTACCAAATAAATAATAAAAAGCTCATTCTGTGAAAATGGAATGAGCTTTTTTTATATGTGACAATACAAAAAAGCCCGTTACGAATATCTCATAACGGGCTTTCTCGTTTTTTACACAAAGAAACTTTTTATTTAGAAAGTATTACTTAGATAATATCATCTTTCTTACTTCTGTTCTTTCAGGAGTTTTAATTCTGTAGAAGTAAATTCCGCTTGGATACTGAGAAGCATTAAATTCAACAGTATGCGTTCCTGCGCTTAAACTTGAGTTAAGAAGCTGCACAACATCTCTTCCTAGTCTGTCATAGACTGTAAGCTCTACGCTTGTTGCATCTGTAAGTGTGAATGAAATTGTTGTTGTAGGATTGAACGGATTCGGATAATTCTTTGCTTTGAAGTAAGACTCCTTCTCTTTATTCGTATCTTGTTTTTCATACTTTGGCATTGAAGAAAGATTATCTTTGCTTGGGATTTGAGAAACTAAAGCAATACCTGATTCAAATTTTCCTTCTTTATAATTTGCTCCTGCTTCAAATTCTAATTGAATTCCTAAAGCGTCTTCTTCAGTTACAGTGAAGTCATCTTTGTAGTTAGAGATGAGCTTAAAGTTTTCTTCATCAAGCTTAATTTTAACTTCTTTCCAGCCGTCGAAATTAAGTGTGAATGGTTTTGATTCAAGCATTATATCCTGATCTGCATTGTACTGAGCGTTGTTATCAACATCGTATAAAACCTGAATTTTTACAGTAACATCGTTCTTTACACCTTTAAGCATTACATTTAAAAAATTACCGGAAACTAACAGGATAGGTGAGTACTTGGTAATTTTTCCAATGTAGGCATTTGGTTTAAGATTTTCGTTATTGATGAGTTCAGCGAAACCGTTTTCAACGTTATCGGTTTCATGAGAATACTTCATGTCAAGACCGCCCCAGGTCCAGTTTGGAAGAGCTTTTTTATCGAATGTATCGTATTCAATTGGTTGAGAGAATGCTGAGGTAGAATAAAAAAAGCATAGAAATGCTGCAAGGGCATAAGTAAGTTTTGTGATCATTATGTCGTTTTTGTTTTTTAGAATGAGGATAAATTACTAAACCGGATTTTTTATTTGATAAGCGTCATGCGCTTTACCGAACTAAAATCATTGATTTGTAATTTGTAGAGATAAACACCTGCCGTAAGGTTAGAAGCGTCAAATTCCACTTCATAATTTCCTTGTTGTTTATACTCTCCGATTAAAGTTGCTACTACGTTGCCTACTAAGTTATATACTTTTAAGGAAACATATCCGCTGGTATTCAACTTAAAACCGATTATTGTAGATGGATTGAAAGGATTTGGGTAGTTCTGATACAGTCTGTAATCGTCTGAATACGAACCTGCACCGGAACCCTTACCGTTTGAGAATTTTGAATGTGTTTTAGTATTAGCTACCCCTAAAGCGCTAAAAATAAAAAACATTGCAATGAATAATATGGAAATCCTTTTAATCATCTTAGAGAAAAATAATAATATTAATATTTATTGTCAATAGCATTAATTACTAATTTTGTCGCATTTTGTAGACATCTATTACGTATTGAGCATATTTTCAGCTTGTTCTGCAAAATAGCCTACTTTAATTAGACGTATTATTTGAATTAAAATTTAATACTAATTTGGAAGTATTGAGATTATTATAACCCTCCTTTCCTGATATTTTCAGTTACTATTCCAAAGGAGGGTTTTTAATTTTTTTGGAGGCTATTTCTTTATAAATTTAGAAGCATATTTGCTTTTTTCAAGAAAAAGAGGATAGTCAGTTACGGAAAGTATCTCTTTTATTGCTGATTTTTTGTTCTCCGAATTATCATAATACGATTTTACAATCATTGCGCCGAACACATATCCGGCATCTTCCGGAATTGCACTGTCATTTGGCTTTACCCACATCCATTCTCCGGTTTCTTTGTTTGACATTTCCAATTGAAATTTACTCCACAAGTCAGCTTCATTTTCCTCAACATATTTTCGGGCGTTTTCCTGTGTGTATGCTCCGGTAATTAACTCAGCAAAAAATTCTGCAACGCCTTCCCTGATAGTGAGTGCAAGTAAAGATTTCTCTTTACCGTAAATTGCAACATAATTCTCAGGTCCCGTTAGCATTGCCTGTTGATAATGAGTCATTTCGTGAGTTACCAATGCAGTGTGCTTTAGCACATTGTTGGGTTTCCATTTTTCAACAGAAATTTGTAATCCTTCTTCGGATACAGTACCGATCCCGGATAAATCCGCTACCAGAAAATAAACCGGAGGAAATAATGCGCCGGAAATATATTCTTTAAGTTTTCCGAATGCTGTCAGATAGCCGTCAAGCTCACCTTTGATTAGCTCGGGAAGTTGATTCACGGATCTGTACACCTCAGGATTTTTTCTTATTGCCACTATCAAAACTTCTGGCGTAAGTGCGTATCTTTTTGCATACGCTTTCAGACCGGGACTTCCTTTATCAAAATAATGTTTCTGAAGAACATCGGCTGTGTCATGATTTTCCGCAAGTATTTCATATGCTTTTATAAAATTCGAAACGTCATTAAAAATAAACGGAGTCTTATCCGGTTCAGGAGTTAAATGTTTTGGTATTTGTGCTTTTAATAATGAGGGGATTATTAAAAGTACAACTAAAAGCAGTAGAGATGAAAAAAAAGATTTCATATAAATAATTATTGATAATTAGCGGGCAGATTATCCAAATGCGCCCTTGATGGTGGTTTAGACTTTCGCAGCCAAAAGAAGGTTTCAAGAATAGGGGAAGTAAAAAAAGCCCCCTTCTTTTTTAGTATGAAAGAGGCTGCTGAATATTTATAAATAAATTTATTTTACCAGTCTATGCCGTATTCGATTACTGATTTGAACGGGGCTAAGTCAATCTGGCTAATCAACTTGGCAAGCGTAAGCTGAACTAGACCTGTTCCTTCAGGTCCGCCGTAATTTTTTATCCAGCTAGCTGCCATGCCGAATTCATCCTTGGCAAGTACTGTAGTAACTTCGCCGGGGTCTGTGGCGTAATAACTTGTCCAGAAATTTCTGAGTCCCAATTGCCGTCCTTCTTCAGTCGGGAAAGAAGGGGAGAAACTATTTACAAATCGTCCCGGAATAAATTTCATTCCAAAAACTTTTTCAGGTATTGAATAATCAATTGCCGTAAGCCCGCCCGGTACTGTATCGTTGCGTACATACATCAACGGATTAGGTGCAAAAAAAACTACTTTGCCGTTCGCATTCAGGTATTTTCTTATTAGCGCGTTTTCATTCTTTTCATTTGCAATAGTAGTGGGAACTTTGTTATCTGCAAATACAATTACGCTTGGTGTTTTAAAACTAATCTGCTCCTTGATAAAATCTTCAAGTTTTTTTGCATCCATAAGTTCATATCCTGAAGAAGTAAAGTAATCTCTTATGAACATACCTGTACTCAGTGGAAAATTACTAAACGCCATATCGGTTTTATTTCCTTCCCAATAAACAATCTTTCTTGCAGTAGATTTTTTAGTTCCGTCAGATGGCTTGCCTTCAAGGGCATATAGATTTCCGTCATCACTGCTGCAATATACTATTCCATCCGAAACAACAGGTGTTGACATCGCTCTGCTTCCCAGAGGAAAGCACCATATCTGCTCTCCGCTTGTGTTATCAACTGCATATACATTTCCTATAAGGTCATTGAAGTAAAGCGCATCTTCAATAAGTGATATAGAGGAGAATACCATATTAGTGGCCTGGAATTTCCATTTCTCAACTCCTGTGTTAATATCAAGGCATTGAACAAGAGCATCGCTTCCGCTTCCTGCAAAAACATTCTCTCCCTTAATTGCTGTAGAAAGTACCCACGGACCTTCATGGTTAATTTTCCATTTCAGTGTACCGTCACTTACATTCACAGCGTATAAAATACCATCGCGCGCGCCGAAAGTTACAACTCCGTACTGTGAAGAAACTGAAGGGGAACAATAAATACCGCTTCTGTCCGTCCCTGCTTCTTCAAATTTTATTGATGCTCCCTCAGTTGCGAACTTCCATTTTTCATTTCCGTTATCTTTATTGATTGCATAAAAATTTCCGTTTATTGCACCAAAATAAACTGCATCACCGGAAATAGCAGGAGTAGTTCTTATCTTCGCTCCGCAATTGTACTTCCATTTTACATTTTTAGATGTTATATCAATTGCATATAAATTTCCGTCAGCGCTTCCGATGTATAAAACTTCATCAACAATATTTGGAGATGAAAGATAGAAATCCCATAGGTTATGATTATTTAAATCCTGTCCAAGCTCAATTTTCCATAGTTCTTTTCCTGTTAATGCATCGACAGAATACAAATATCCATCTCTGCTTGAAAACCAAACTGTGTTATTTCCGATAGAAGGGGAGGAGCTTACAGCTCCATTTGTTTTGAATTTCCATTTTTCTTCACCGTTTTTAGCATCTATAGCGTAAAAATATCCGTCTGTGCTTCCGAAGTAAATGATGCCGTTTGCAATTGCAGGATTACTTCGGATTGCTCCCTTTGTTTCAAAAATAAATTTTACACCGTTGAGTTTATTTACGGAAGATTGTCCTTCCAGCACGCCGGTAAGCTCTGAATTACCTCTGTACATGCTAACAGGCGGCGGGTCGGCATACAAAAAATTAGAAAAAAATGTAGTAAAGACTAGCAGTAAAAAAGTGAAATATTTCATAATGTTTTTGTTTATTTTGAGAGGGAGGAAAAATAAATTAACAAAGGGTCTTTTTAATACGAGGATTAAACAGAATAGTTTAGATAAGGGCTTATGTATTTTTGTAGGAGTGTTTTTGAGGAAAACAAAAAAGCCCCTTTCATTTCTTCAACGAAAGGGGCTTGAGATACTTATTATTTATAAATTTTTACTGAATCTCTATTGCAACAAGTCTTACTTGTCCTTCAGGTGTTTTTACTTTTAATACAAGTATATCGCCTTTGGACTTCTTACTGATGATTGAATCTAAATCAACAAGGTTTGATATCTTATTTTTATCTGCTTCGATAATTACTAATCCTTCTCTTAAGCCTCTATCGAAACTTTCAGAGAATCTTTTTACTGATGTTACATAAGCGCCGCCATCGACATCAAATTTTTGCTTTTGTGAACCGGATAGTTCGCTGGCAGAAAATCCTGTCTTTTCAAAAGAGCGTGAAGAAGTTTCAGATTTATTGCTTTCTTCTTCTTTCTTAGGATTGCTAGCTGCATTCTGATTTTCATCTCTTGCCTTTAAGGTAACTGACATATCCATTGATTTACCGTCTCTGAAAACTTTCAATGATGCTGTTTCACCCGGGCGTTTTTGACCGATGATGGTTTGTAATTCATTTGCTGCATTTACATTTTTACCGTCGACTGTTAAGATAACGTCACCGACTTTAAGTCCTGCATCTTCACCTGCGCCTCCTTTAAGAACGTCCTGTACTAATACACCTTGTGCTTTATCAAGTCCAAGTCCTTTAGCTTCTTTCTGGTCAACATCTTTGATTGAAACTCCGATATATCCTCTGCTTATTTTTCCTGATTTGATTAACTCTGTAGCAACGTTTCTTGCTAAGTTAATCGGTATTGCAAAACCGTATCCCTGATAATAACCGCTTTGTGATTTGATAGCCGAATTGATACCAATAACTGAACCGCTGATATCTACTAAAGGTCCGCCGCTGTTACCCGGATTGATTGCTGCATCTGTTTGTATAAAATTATTAATAGCATAGCTATTGCCGTCGATGTTAATATTTCTGCCAAGAGCAGAAACTATACCTGCTGTTACAGTAGAGTTCAACTGAAGGGGATTGCCGATAGCAAGCACCCACTGGCCGACTTGTACGTCATCAGAATTACCGATTGAAGCTACAGGTAAATCCGATGCATCAATTTTAATAACTGCAACATCTGTGTTCGGGTCTGTTCCAATTAATCTTGCAGTAAATTCTCTCTTATCATTCATCTGCACTTTAATGCCGTTATCATTTGCATTTTTCACAACGTGATTGTTTGTCATTATGTAACCGTCAGCGCTGATAATAAAACCTGTACCTGTACCTTTGCTTGGCATATCACCCTGGTCAGGCATTTGGCCGTCAGGTCCGAAGAAAAACGGAATATCCTGATGAGGGTTATTTTCGCCTTTTGAGCTGCCTGTAACTTCTATATTAACTACTGTAGGTGTAACTGCCTTTGAGATTTCAACAAATCCTTCATTCAATCCTTTGAGAGTAGCATTAGGAGTTGTGATAGGGGGAGTTGTTTTGAAATCAATTGGTGTGTTAGCAACAATTGGTCTGATTCCGCTGAAGCTGGCTATTAATATTCCGCCGAAAGCTACAGCGAACATAACAAGAAAAGCCGCTGCTATTATTGATTTTTTTGACATATGATTTATTTCTCCTTTTGTAATTATAAGTGCTTTTAATTAAGCGGTATTAATTGTTCGATAGAAATTTTCCTATTTGGTTTAATGTTATTTTATTAAAGTATAGAATTAATTCATTTGATTAAAGACCCTAACCGATTTTAGTTTAATAAAGTTTTCGGTGTGGTCTGCTAAATACTTATCATAAATACTCATTAAATTCAAAATTGTTTCATTAGCCGCACTGCCTGTATTCATTTTTTCAATATCATTATCAAGAAGAAATTTTATCGTCTCATACTGAGCCTTGTTTAATAACAGCTCTCTGGATTTAAAAGTCCCGCCCTCTTCTTCTATTTTATCGATGGGGGAGATACCCAGCACTTCGCATAAATGTACCTGAAAATATAAATACGAAACAGAGTTATCTGTACCACTTTCGTTTATATAATTGAAAGATTTAATTAATAGTTCAAAAAGCTCATGGCTGTGCTCTTTATCATAGACTGCCTTATTCATCATTTCAAGAATTCGATAGGAAATAGTCAGCTTATCTAAATCAGTTTTAATTACTCTGAAGTTTTTTATCGTCTCAGCCTTGGACAGCATCTGCAAATCACGGTTCTCTTTATTATAGAATACAATTGTAATATGATTGAAAGGCTCAATCACACCAAGTACTCTGGATTTTATATTCCTTGCTCCTTTTACAATACAGCTAAGTTTTCCGTTATTTTTTGAATAGAGCGTGAGAATTTTGCTTGTATCTCCATAGTTTACTGTCCGTAATATAACCGCTTCATCTGTAACTAATGCCATTGAGTCTCCATGCAAAATTAGTAACCCAACCCTTTAGGGTGGGGAATTGCAAACTACCAGGTAGCCCTTCAGGGCAAAATTAAGTTTAACCCTAAAGGGATACTTCTAAACTTTACAGACCCCATCCTAAAGGATGGGGTTACTGCGTCACTTGGGCTATTTACTACGTCCTAAACAGGTTGGATGTAGGTACAAAGCAATTGTCCGATGCCTCAGCATCAGAACGAGAAACAAAGTTATATTTCTAAACTTTCAAAATGTGTCAGCTTTCTGAAATCGTTATATCTAGCTCTGATTTTATCTGCAGAAAGATTTCTGATTCCTTCTAATGAAAATTCTTCAACGCATAATGAAGCCATTGTGCTGCCGTAAACAACTGAGAGCTTCAAATTCTCTTCCGAAAGATTTTTTGTTTTGCAAAGCCATCCCATCATACCCCCTGCAAAAGTATCACCTGCTCCTGTCGGATCAAAGACCTGTTCAAGAGGGTAGGCAGGGAAGGAGAATATCGAGTTATCAGTAAATAAGAAAGCTCCGTGTTCACCTTTTTTAATAACGATAATCTTCGGTCCCATTTCACGCATTTTCTTATAAGCAGTAATAAGATTATATTCATCTGTCAGCTGTCTTGCTTCACCGTCGTTTATAACCAGTACATCAACCATACCTAAAGTCTTTACAACTTCGTCTCTCGCGCTTTCTATCCAGAAGTTCATTGTATCGCACATAACGATTTCAGGCTTTGTAATTTGTTTAATAACTTTTTGCTGAATAGTCGGTTCAATATTACCCAGGCATATATACTCACATAATTTATAAGTTTCAGGAATTTTAGGATCAAAAACACCAAGTGCATTTAATTCTGTTGTAATCGAATCACGTGTATTCATATCAAAATGATATTTGCCGTGCCAGTGGAATGTCTTAACATCTTTTAAAATTTCTACTCCGGCAGTATCAATGCCTCTTGACTGCAAAAACTCAATTTCTTTAGTCGGGAAATCATATCCTACAACGCCTACAAGTTTGATATCATTAGTAAAATAAGACGCAGCTGTAGATAAAAAAGTTGCTGAACCGCCAAGCGTGTATTCAGCTTTGCCAAATGGTGTTTCGATTGTATCCAATGCCATGGAACCGACAACAAGTAGACTCATTAAAATTTGATTAGTTTTGGAAAAAAGAAATTATTAAGAATGGATTGCTTATTCAAGATTAATAGAAATGTATAAAAAGAAAAAGGGGACAATAAAGCATACAAAGTTATCCCAAACTTATTAACATTGAAGCAATTTACAAATATCGTCAACTTTACATAATATATATTATATAACAATTCAATTGATTGGAATTAACACTTTTTTAACAATTTTAAAGCATTTGTTAGGTTCTTGTTAGTGTTGAATTCTGCTGTTTGCTTGATAACTTTTTCAATTAAGGCTTTTGGATTCCCGGTATTTAGTGAACCTTTAATGTGTGAAAATAATTGATGCTCGTAATAATTAGTACATAATATTGAAACGTTTAATAACTCGCGATCTTTGAGTTCTAATCCTGAGCGCCCTAAAACCTTTCCATAGCCTTCGATTATCATCCATTCAGCTAAATCCGGGCTCATATTATCAAAGTTATGAATGAGTTTGTCATAGTTAGCCTGATAAACGGCTTTGCAATTAAGCTTACCACGACTTCTGAAATTTTTTAAATTATAACTTTCTTTAGAAATGCTTATTTTAAAATGTCTGGAGAAAGCCTGTATGCCTATAATTGCTGCCGGAAATCCACAGAATAAGTATATTTGCAATATAGATTCGTATATTTTGATGGGTGAAATTCGATTTGTTTTGAGTTCAAATAGCAAATCATCGAGTTTAGCTGTTTTTTTAGAAGAAATACACGAGACTAATTCACATAATGCTAAAATTTGTATGTTTCCACTATTTTTCATTAATTTTCTGATTTAAATTTGAAGTTACTTGACGTTTATATTGTAAAGTCTTTTGTAAGAAACTTACTCTTTGGTTTGTTGAGTTTTGTGTTAATATTTATACTTGTGGATATGTTTGAAAATCTTGATAAGTTTATAGATAAGGGTTTAAAACTGCATATTATCGGTCAATATTATATGTATTTTATACCTGAAATCTTAAAACTTGTTCTACCATTAAGTGTTTTGTTAGCTTCCCTGTTTACTACAAGTAAATTTGTTAACTTTGCTGAGATGATAGCGTTTAATTCATCCGGCCAAAGTGTTTATCGCTTTATTGCCCCGATATTTATAATTGGCATCTTTTTAACAGGAATTACACTTTATTTCAATGGCTGGGTTGTACCTAATGCAAATTCTGCTAAATTGCGCTTTGAACGTGAAGTATTAGGTAAAAACATCAATTCCAGTTCCCAAGCTAACCTTTATTTTCAGGAATCAGATAACAGGATTATACGTATCGAGAATTTTGATGAAAATAACTCTATTTCTACAAATATATCTATTCAAAAATTCAATAAAAACGAATTAATATATCGTTACGATATTAAGCAAATGACATGGGATAACTCTAAGAATGACTGGAAGTTATCCTCCACATTTAAACGAATATTTGATACAACTCAGGCTAAGGAAAAGATGCTTATTGATTCAGGAAAATACCTACATGATTACGAGGAGTTAAAAAATATTTTACTCTCCCCTGCCTTAATAAGGAAGAAACAGACTAAGCCGGACGAAATGAATTTGACAGAACTTGAAGAATTTATCGCAAGCGAAGAAAGAACCGGTCAGGATGTAACAAGGAATAAAGTAGATTACTATTCCAGAATTTCATATCCTTTTGCCGGACTCGTTACTATTATCTTCGGCGTTTCCCTTTCATCAAACAGAAGAAAAGGCGGAGCTGCTCTTCAGTTCGGTATCAGTATACTGGTATGCTTTATTTATCTCGGCTTTTTGAAAATATCACAGACTTTCGGTTATAATGGAGATATTCCGCCGCTTCTCACAGCCTGGCTGGCAAACATTGTCTTTTCAGTTGTTGCTTTTTATTATCTATTAAAGATAAACAAGTAAATCAATTGATCTTTTCGTCTTTTTTAGGTTTTTGAGGTACCTGAAATCCAAATCCCTGATTAGAAGGATGATTCATTGAATTAAGATTTATCTCACCAAACTGATTTTCATAATTATCTACGGTCTGTTTAAATGCATTCAAAAACATTTTTGCATGCTGAGGAGTCATTATAATTCTCGACATTACTTTAGCCTTTGTTGTGCCGGGAAATATGCGGGTGAAGTCCAGAATAAACTCTGCAGGTGAATGTGTTAGAATGGCAAAGTTAGAATAAATTCCTTCTGCTTCTTTTTCTCCCAGTTCTATGTTTATTTGCTGCTGCGGTAATTGATTTTCGTCGTTATTGTTATTCATTTTTTTATCGTGATTTTATTTTAGTAAAAATACACGATTCAAAGTTTGATGTTAAGGCAATGAAAAGTCTCTAAAAAGAAAATTGAAATTAAATTATATTAATTTATGGTTCGAATATTTATTTCAATTGTAATCCTGATTTTGGTTTCGACTTCCGGTTACGCCCAACAGTACTGCATACCGGGAAGGTTTGATACAACATATTGCTTCACATCTGATCAAATTGAAGTATTGGATAATATATCATACGGTCAGAATATTAACTGGCAAGGAAGCATGGTTAATCTTGATTACATTATTGCTTATCCGAATTTCAAATCTGATACTTTAAGCAAAAGACCGTTCATTCTGCTTATTCACGGAGGCGGATTTATTGCGGGCAATAAATATCAGCTTGCACCGGTGATGATGGATTTTGCGCAGCGAGGCTATGTTTGCGCATCAATCAGCTACAGATTGGGTTGGGATGTTACAGGCGACCCCTTTGCTTGTATAGGCACAGGTACTTCCCTTGCAAAGGCAGTTTACAGGGCAATGCAGGACTCAAAAGCTGCGCTCAGATACTTTGCCGCTAATTCCGGAAAATACAGAATCGATACAAATTATTTTTTTACAGGCGGCGTAAGCGCAGGAGCTGTAACATCTTTATTAATTGCCTATGCTACTCAGGAAAATATGAATACACTTTATCCATCATTTATAAATGAGCTTGGACCATTGAATAATGCGACCAATAGTCTTACAAACTCTTTCAGCATAAAATGTGTATTAAGTTCATCCGGCGGTTTGAACGATACATCATTTATAAATTCATCGAATGCATTGCCGACAATAATGTTTCAGGGTACAGCTGACATGAATATTCCTTATGGCACCGGGAATGTTTATGGCTGCGCAAATTATTTAAGAACTATGGGTTCTGCAGAAATGGTAAAACGGTTTAAGAATTTAAAGAAGCCGTTCGAGTTGGATTATGTTCCGGGCGGCGGCCATGAAAATTTTTATCCGATAGAATATATCCCTAAAAAGGCTGCAGGATTTTTAAAAAGATATTTGTGTGATGATTCGAGGCAGGTAATAGTAGAAAATTATACAACCATTTCTGATGTATCATTGGGAGGTTTTAACAACGTTATTCCAACTGAATTCACTTTGTATCAGAACTACCCGAATCCGTTTAATCCTTCTACAACAATAAAATTTTTCCTACCTCAGGATAGTAGAATTAAAATAAATATCTATGATACAAGAGGAAGAAAAATAATAGAGTTAGCCGATGGTTTCGAAAGTGAAGGATTCCATACAATAAATTTCAATGCTTCTTCCCTATCAACCGGAATTTATTTTTATTCAATGACTTACGAAGCAAACGGAATGAATACTAATCTCACAAAAAAAATGATGTTAATAAAATAAAGAGCTTCTTAGGTTTAGTAAACTATTTAGGGTTTCTCATATTATGCTCAAGTCTTATTCCCCATATATTATTAAAGTTAGTTTTTATTCCACCCATTCGCATCAGCAAAAACATCTGGCCGCGGGTATGATTCTCATGTGAGATAAGCCGGTTAATTATATCGCGCTTAGTCATTTTTATATCTCCGTGACCTTTGTATGCAATTATTACTTCATCCAAATCACTGTCTGTTGCCTTATCTAAAAAATCCAGTATAGGTTTGCGCGCATCAGTAATTGCAGAAATATAATCTTCTATTTCCGGTGCTTCTTTAGGCGGATGGGCTTCTTCTTTCGGGCAGCCTATCCATACTCCATAATAATTTTTGTCCTTCAGTTCCTGAGGTACTTTATCACCTGTCATTTCTTCATACCAGCCAAGGTCACATTCACCTAGATGCATTAAGTACGAGCCGATGCACTCTTCATTCGGCAGAGGTGCATCAAATAATTGTTCTTTTGTAACTCCTTCAATGCCTTTGAGAGTTTTTCTTCGGGCATCTTCGAGCATAATTTTTAGTAGTTGAGCTTGAGTGTACATAGATGTGTAATTTAATTTTTTCCAATATAGAAAAAATAAATTAAACATTAAATAGATATGGTATAGAAATGTAAGGGTAAATTGCATAAATTGATAGTTAGGAAATTTAAGTTTACTTTTTCAATGACTTGTGTTAACTTAATATAGTTATCAAATTAATTTAAAATAAAAAGCTATGAGAGTGCTTATTGTTTTTATAATTTTATTTAATTTTCCCGGAATTTCAAATGCTCAGTGGGAAAGAGTTACTGATATTCCCATTGGAAGAATGAATGATTATTGTATAAATGGAAGTAAAGTAGATATAACGATTGATAATAAAATATACAGATCAACAAATAGCGGGGTTAACTGGAGTCTGCTTTATACAGGAGGAGAAAGAATTAATGCTGTAGAAACTGACGGTGACACTATTTATGCAGGAATGAATTGCCAAGGATTGGCAAGATCAACAAATAATGGGTTAAACTGGGTAACAATTGTGCCTAACTGGTGTTATTGGTATACATTTCTTAAAGATGGGAATAGGTTATTTGCAGGAAGATATGCGCAGCAAGGAATTATGATATCCTCCAATAATGGAATGAATTGGACTAATACTTCAGCCTTAGGATACTCTCCAAGTATTTTCAAATTTGATGAGTTTTTCTTGGCAGGAAGTAAACCGGGAATTTTGAAATCAACCGATTCAGGTTTAAACTGGCGTACCACACTTGATTTGTTTGAAGCAGGAGAAGTACCGGATATTAAAAAAGTTGGGGCAGATTTTATTGCGTCATGCTGGGTTTCTGGAGTTGATAGAGGAAGGATTTACAAATCTTCAAACCAAGGAGAGAATTGGTCACTAATTTTACAAGCAACCGGCACTTACAATAATTTTTTCAGCATAGTTATAAAAAATAGTTCCATTTACGCTTCGTGTTCTGGAAATGGGATTTATAAATCCACAAATAATGGCGCTACATGGTTTTTAGTAAATCAGGGAATTCCTAATATTGCTCCTCAAAAAATGTTTGAATTAAACGGTTATCTATTCGTCGATTTTAATACTCAGTTTTACAAATGCCCCATAGAAAATGTAATTTCGTCAATAAGTAATTATTCTTCAATTGTAAAAGGTTTTGAACTGTATCAAAATTATCCGAATCCATTTAATCCTGCGACAACAATTAAGTTTGAAATCCAACAGAAATCTTTTGTTAAATTAACTGTATTTGATTTAACAGGGCAAGAGATAAAAACTTTAATGAACGAAGACATAGGTGCAGGTTCATATCAAGTAAGTTTTGATGGGAAAAATTTATCAAGCGGGTTATATATTTACAAAATTGAGAGTAACGGTGTTTCGGATTCAAAGAAAATGTTATTAATAAAATAAATTGTGAATCAATACTTCTCTTTTAACTCTTGAAACCGTACAATATAATTATCAGTTTTATTTTATTAACACCATTCTTTTTGTTTCAATAAAGTTATTAGCTTCTATTTTATAGAAGTAAACACCGCTTGGAAATTCACTCGCACCCCATTGATAAATATAACTGCCGGCATCTAATTTTTCGTTAATCAAAATTGCCAGTTCTTTTCCTATTACATCGTAAATTTTTAACACAATAAATGATTTTTGCGGAATATCAAACTTTATGTTTGTGACCGGGTTAAATGGATTAGGATAATTATTGAATAATTTGTATTCAAAAGGTATTACAGCCGAAATATTATTTATACCAACCGAGTTCGCTTTTATCGTTAATACACGCACTTCCCCATTAGCGGAGTCATTTGCTAATTTTGCACTGCAACTCCAAGCACATTGGACGGAATCACCAATGAGACCGAATGAATTAGCTATTGAATCTAGTTTACTTTTTCTAATAGTAAATTTTCTGGCATAACCTAGTGAGTCCGATCTAAAATACAAATAAGAATTACTATTCGTGCGCTTTATCTTCCAGTTATATTTTACAGAATTTGATACAGTTGAGTTCCAGGAAAATACAATTTTTGATGTATCATTTCCAGAAGTTGATAAAGTTGTCCATGGATCTGGTGAAATTAAAGTAATTTGAGTAAAAGGTAGCGGTGGAGAAAATGTGGTATCTCCATATGTGAGATTATTAACAGTGCATCCTACTAAAAAATAAGAAGGACCGCTCTGTTGACCTCCGGGACCAATTGATGAATATGCATAACTTCTAACCCCGATTCTCTTTGTAAATGCTATTGTATATGTAAGAGGAAATACAGGTGGAGAAAAATGGAATACTTTTTTAATAGTATTGGAGGAAAAAATTGTATCTAAAGAGATGGAAGTGCATTTATATTTTATGGGAGCTCCACACCCAACTGAACTATCACCAGGAAGAGCCGCTAAACTATCAAGAAAAGTTTCCTTAAAATAATTGGGACAAGAATTAGTAGAGTCAAACTTGTACAAACTTCCTGTAATCGAATCTACTCTGTACCAACCGTTACTAAACATTGGAAAATTTAAAAGAAAGTAATATCTTCTATTATTGATTACTGTATCCATTGGAATTTTTGATTGCAATTTAACCGTAGTATCAGGTAATGGAATGGGTCTGCGAAAAGTATAATTGTATACGTATACATTCCCTACATGCATTGGAAAATAAGCAACTGCATTAGTATCAGCTGAAATTGCGGAATAAGAATTGGAAAAACTAAAAATTGATACAATTAAAAATAGAATTGAACTGATAAAAACGAGTAAACCTTTTCGTGTTCTCATAGCGGTTAGGTTTAATTATTTAGTAATTAAAATGTATTTTAAATTCTTATAATAATAAATGTATTATTTAAGTATTAGTGGTTTGTTTCTAAATAAGAAAAAACTTCATTTAAACCTTTATCTTTTCATTTAATCTATCATCTATAATATTTATATTGCGTCATGATTGAATTAAACTACTATCTGTTACTTTCAGCAATTCTTTTTTCACTCGGAGTTATCGGAGTTCTTATTAGAAGAAATGCCATAATTATCTTTATGTGCATCGAGCTTATGCTCAACGCCGTTAACCTTTCACTTGTAGGATTCTCATCATTTCTGGGAAACTCCAACGGTCAGATATTTGTATTCATCGTCTTGACGGTTGCGGCAGCAGAAGCTGCCATTGGGCTGGCAATTATTATTGCGCTTTTCCGAAATAAAGATACCATCAATATTGATGAGATAAATATTTTAAAATGGTAAACTAAATGGCAAAATATTTTTACCTTGTTACCGTACTGCCGCTCATTGGATTTTTTATCAACGGGCTCTTCGGCAGAAAAATAAATAACGAAAAACTTTCAGGCATAATATCGTCGCTCGCAGTTTTCATTCCGTTTGTTATAGCGGCTATGACTTTTTTTGAGCTTCTCGGAATGCCGCCTGAAGAAAGAAAAATAATCATAAATTATTTTTCATGGATTGCCACCGGCAGTCTAAACCTCACCTATGCTTATTATATAGACCCACTTTCAATTACGCTGACGATGGTTGTTACAGGTATCGGATTCCTTATTCACGTTTACTCTATCGGCTACATGCACGGAGATAAAGGATTTGCAAAGTTCTTCTGCTTCCTTAATCTCTTCATCTTCGCAATGCTCAACCTTGTTCTTGGAGATACTTTCTTAGTATTATTCCTCGGATGGGAAGGCGTGGGACTTGCCTCTTATCTATTGATAGGCTTCTGGTACGAAAAGAAATTTACAGGAGAAGCAGCTAAGAAAGCTTTTGTTGTAAACAGAATCGGTGACTTCGGATTTATGACTGCGATGTTTATGATATTTGCAAACTTCGGAACGTTAAATATACAGGAGTTCGTCGGTAAGCTTGGCGGTATGCAAGTCGGCGCTCCCCTGTTAGTTATGATAGCTTTACTTTTATTCGTTGGTGCTTGCGGTAAGTCAGCACAGATTCCGTTATTCGTTTGGCTTCCTGACGCTATGGCAGGTCCTACACCGGTATCTGCGCTCATTCACGCCGCAACTATGGTGACAGCAGGTATATATTTGGTTGCAAGGACTTCATTATTATATGCACTCGCTCCGGTAGCACAATCAGTGGTTTTAGTAATTGGTATTGCTACTGCAGTTATGGCAGCAACAATAGCGCTGAAGCAAAACGACATTAAAAAGATTTTAGCATACT
Organism: uncultured Ignavibacteria bacterium; assembly: GCA_937974175.1. GTDB lineage: Bacteria > Bacteroidota > Ignavibacteria > Tepidaquicellales > Tepidaquicellaceae > JAFDZO01. The sequence continues at coordinate 31,688 of CALJIG010000026.1, read as the reverse complement.
CAACTGTTTCACAGCTTGGATTTATGTTCATTGCTTTGGGAACAGGTTCATATTACGTAGCGATATTCCATTTGATAACTCATGCTTTCTTCAAAGCGCTTTTATTTTTAGGCAGCGGTTCTGTTATTCACGGTATGCACGAAGAGCAGGATATCACCAAAATGGGCGGACTGAAAAAATATATGAAAATTACTTTCATTACTTTTTTCATAGGCTCGCTTGCAATTTCAGGTATTCCTCCACTTTCAGGATTCTTCAGTAAGGACGAAATTCTTTACAAAGTATTTACAAATGTCGGAATCTTCCCATATCTTATTGTATTAATGACGGCAGCATTCACTGCGTTTTACATGTTCAGAATGGTTGCGCTTACTTTCTATGGTAAAGAAAGATTTGACCATCATCATGTTCATCCGCATGAATCCCCTGCTACAATGACAATTCCGCTTATCATTTTAGCGGTGCTTTCAGCAATCGGTGGATTTATCGGACTTCCGCATTTCTTAGGACCAAATTTGCTTGAGCACTGGCTTGAACCTGTTTTCGCTTCCGCAAATACTGTTCTTGCAAGTATTCATCCTGAACATGAGCATGCAGTTTCAACTGAGTTAATTCTTGTGGCAGTTTCCGTAATTGTTGCAGCTGTAGCAATTATAGTATCATTCAAGAAATTCTCCGTACAGGACAAATTCCCTGAACCAAAAGGATTTGGCAAAGTACTTGAAAGAAAATATTATGTTGACGAATTATACGATACAGCTTTTGTTTACTCAATAAGAGAACTTTCTGAAATCGTTTTATGGAAAGTTGTAGATGTAAATATTATTGATGGTATTGTAAGAGGAACCGGAACATGGTTTAAAAAATTGAGTATCGACTGGAGAAAAATTCAGACAGGTATCATTCAGGATTATACAACTATTTCAGTTGCAGGTATAGTAATTATTCTATTGTATATAATCTTTAAAATGTAAGCATTAGAAAAGTTTATAAGGTTACAAGTTTATAAAGTATAAAGTAAAAGCCCTGTTGATTTAATTCAGCAGGGCTTTTTTTTTACAAATAACTTTAATTGTAACTCAAAATAAATCAAAGTATTCAGTACTCAATACCAAGTACTCAGTACCCTATACTATCTACTTTTCCTGATTTGCAAGTATATATGCAGCTACGTTAGCAATATCCTGATTGGATAATGATTCGTAGCTATAGAATGGCATGTACTTCTTTCCGAATCTTGACATATAAGTAATTGATTTTAAATTTCCTTCAAAATCTCTGAATAAGCTAGGTACACTTTTTATTTTCGTACCGTCTACATGGCAAAATTTGCATGCATTATTATAAACTTCTTCGCCTTTAGCTTTATCACCTGTTAACTTTGCAATCTCTTCCTGGTCCTTTTTTAATTTTTCTTTATCAGGTGCAGGTAATGCTATTGTTGTGTAAACCATATCTTTAGCTGGCTCGCTGCCGCCGACTTGTTCATAATAAGCATTAAGCGAAGCAATTTGCTCTTCATTCAACGGGCTGCTGCTTTTAATATATGTAGACCAGCATACAGTTGCACCGCCGGCATTCTTTACTACATCTTCACCCTTGAATTTTCCAAGATAAGTCTGAGTTCTTTTATTTGCATTCTTAATATTTGAATGGAATTTTACAAGCGGATTGTTATCATTTGTTCCGTCTGAATGGCAGTTTGCGCATTTCAGATTTGTAACCATCGATGAAGCGTAAAATAAATCTTTACCCTGTTTAGCAAGCTCTGTTGCTGATTTAGTTGTCGTTGTTTTTGAATCCGTAGTAGTTGTATCTTTTTTACCGCATCCGGAAATTAAAAGAATTGAAGATAAAATAAAAACTGAAAGATAAAGTTTAATCATTTTTAAAGTTTAGTTTATTAAGTTTTTTAATTTCGGGAACAGGAGTAATTTACGAAAATGAGCAGCGAAATGAAATAAAGTTTTTTATCAAACTTATACAAACAAAAAAGGCGGATAAGTTATCCGCCTTAATAAAAATTCTAAATACTGAAATTATTTTTTCTTTGTAGAGCCTGTTTTCTTAGTAGCATTCGGGTAGAAGTTAATCGAAATGTATGCTGTTCCCCAGTTAAGATTTTTTGACTGAGAAGAATACAATCCTCCATTTTGATTTCCTAAGTTTGAATAGAAATTACCGCCGTCATCCCATAAGCTGCCGTTTACTCTGCCCCAGTCTGATCTTTCAGAAATGTTAGCTGAAGCTTTTTCCTTTAAGAGTAAATTTCCGAAATCATATTTAAATCCTAATGCAAAACCAAACTCAGGATTTACTTTAAATTCAATTCCGGCATCTAAATTCACACCGATTCTGAATCCGCTGAATTTAAATCTTGTTGTATCGTATGAATTTTCTGTTCTGTTGAGTTCACCGCTGAAATTATTAAATGAAATGTATCCACCAAAATATGGTGAGACTAAGCTGGTAAAAGCAGTAGGTGCAACTTCAAGTCCCAAGCCGACATTAAGAGCATTAAAATTGTAATTATAAGATGCAGGTAATAAGAAATTTTGATTATTATAATTTATAACATAATTTCCGGATTGTGCTTGCTGGAAAGCATTAAAACTTGTGAATCCTAATGAGCCAACACCTCTGAAAATATTAAATTTATCAAAATTGATTTTTGCTTTTCCGAATACATTGAAGCCTGTTTTTGCTCCCATATTATTCCTGAGAAAATCTAGTGTATCTATTTGAGTTACCTGAAATCCGTTAAAAGTATTTGTGGATAAATAGTTATCGCCTTTCATCTGATCTAAAGGAAGTGCAAGGCCGATGCCTAACTGAAATGAAGGCTGGTCAAATTGTGAGAATCCTTTTGAAGTGAAAGCAAATAACGCTAATAAAATAAATGGTATTATTTTTTTCATTTGAGTCTGTTTATATTTGTTAAATTTAAATCAGTATTTTTGATAAAGCTGCTACAACTGCTGTCTCAGCTCTGAATTTCCTTAGTCCTAATGAGAGCACTTTCCAATTAGTTTCTTTTAGCTTATGAACTTCGCTATCTGAAAATCCGCCTTCCGGTCCCGTTAATAAGTATATATCTGTATTATACGGATAAGTACTCAAAGTGTTTTCTGAGTCTGCAAACTCGTACATTGCAAGTTTATTCCCAAACCCAATAGTTTTACTCAACATATCTGAAAATGTTTCCGGTGAATTTAATACAGGTTTGAAACATCGTTGAGACTGGCTCATTGCTGAAAGAATTATCTGGTTTAGTCTTTTTTCTTTATTAACAGAAAAACCTGCTTTATTAATAACTCTTTCCGAAAATATAGGTGTTATGCTTTTTACTCCAAGTTCTACAGCTTTTTCAACAGCAAACTCAAATCTCTCATTACTGCGAAGCGAGCATAAAAGTAAATGAACATTAATCTTCGGTTCAAAAATATCAAATTTTGTATTTAAAATCGTGCAAGTAATTTTATCCTTGCCGATACCATCGATTTTACATTCGTAGACACCAAGCTCACCATCTGTAATTGTTATTAAATCCCCTGCCCTTTTTCGAAGTACTTTTGATAAATGAGCAAATTCAAAATTATCTATGATAAGTAAATTCTGCTCGGGAAAAATATTTTTCTTTTCAGTGTAATAATATTCCATAAGGAAGGATTTTAAAAAGAAGCATTGAGGGAAAGAATCAACTGTCCCTTATAAAAATTATTCTGGTGTCTGAATCCCCAGTCAGCCCTGCCGACAAAACCGAATGGTAAAATAAAATTCAGGCCGGCTCCGTAGCCGTTATAAAATCTTGTAGCTGCAATTTTATCATACTTATTCCATACTCCGCCTGCATCAAAGAAAAGAGTAGCATATAAACCAAATTTGTAACTGAAGTCTTTTAAAATTGGTAACTTACTTGTAATAGGTAAGTCTCTTCCGGGAATGTAGAAAGGCTGAACAATAGGAATCCTTAATTCGTTTGAATAAAACAGCAAATTTTCTCCTTCAAATACGAAATCATCCCAGCCTCTTACTACTTTTCCATAACCCAATTGCGGGCGATGATAGTCTGCAATATTTCCGCCCCAATAGATTGTTGAGTTTATTCTGGTTCCAAATGAAATTAAATAGTTATTACTTAGCTTGATGGGAATAAATTTCCTGATATCAATTCCTAATGAATTATAATTTATAATTTCACCAAACCCATATTTCAAATAGTTTGCAGATATTGAAGCGCCTGCTAATGAATATTCATAGGAATCTCTTGTGTCATAATTAATATTATACCCTAAAGATAAATAGTTATCAGTACCTGAAGTTGATAAAGTTTTATCTTTAATGTAATCTGAAGTAGAAGTGCTATTAAAACCTAAGCTGACGGAATTTGATAAATCTTTAAAAATATACTTACCAACTGAGACACGTGAATTCCAGTTATATGTTTTATACGTGTAAACATCATTTACATTTAGCGGAGTATTAACAGATTGAGGAATACTTTTATTGTTATTCACGGAATAACCTACATCAAATGAAGTGTAATAATGGTGATGCTTCCCTATCCATGGTATTGAATAGCTTAAATTTATAAACGGGTCATAGAATACACCAAATGCTAAACCCAGAGTTTCGTTTCTTCCTCTGAAATTTCTCCATTTAAGATTAAGCCCCACCCAGATTTTTTTAAGGTCTCCATCTTTAATTCCTCCAATAGGAATTGGAAGAATATAGAACGTTTCTTCAACAGTAATTAACAAACTGTAACCTTTATCACTGGAGGGCAAAGGTGCTACATCTACCTTGGTAAAAAGACCTAAATTATATATCCGCTGTATATCTCTGTTAAGAACTTCTACTGAAGTATACGAATTCTCCTTTGTCTGCATTTCACGAAGAATAATATCGGCTTCAGTGATTTTGTTTCCGCTTATAACTATATTTTCAATGTATAGGCGCAAATCATTTTCTGCAATAACGCTATCGGCTACATATTTAGCTGAGTCCAGGGGCTGACATTTGGATTCTACAGTTAATAAAAAAATAAAAAACTGTACAATAATAAAATACTTTATCAAATTAATTTTTTGGTGCAGCCCTTAACTGCTTTATCTTGTTTTGTAGTAATTTTATTTCCGGTCCATTGGGTTTTACATCACTTGCCTTATTAATCAATTGTTCAGCTTCATCAAATTTCGAAAAATTCATCAGATAATTTGCCCTGCTCATATATGCATTGTAATACGCATTCATTAAAAAAGTATGGTAATAGTCGGTTTCCTGAGTAATTTGAAATTTAAATTCCGGCATTACATAGTTATCATAATCCGGTGTAGGCTTTATATATCTGATTAATAAACCTTCAGGCACTCGCATATATGAATTAGCAAATCTCTCCTCTTTGGAAGATTCAACTTCAAAAGTTGTGAAAAAATTCCTGTTCGGATTTTTATCAACTAAGCTGGATAACAACTCCTTGAAGAAAGCCTGAATTTTCATTACATCCTGCCTTTCGGCTTCGGTTGTCGGCTTTGTATATCGTTCAGGATATTTTTCAAATTTTAACAATTCTGCATAGTATAGCTCAAACTCAGTTTTGCTGTTTTCATAAATATCAGGGTAATGCTGTTTTATGTGCGGCACGTACCATGTTTTTCTTAAAAGCTCTTTGTCGATAATGACTAAATCTTTTCTAATTCCTTCTACATATTGAAAATAAATGGATGCTGATACCCAGAAATCCCATTGTGTCGAAACTATTATAGAGTTTTGAGGTGCGGAATTAAAAACATTGAATGTATAATCTTTTACATAATAATTCTGACTTTCATTAACAAGCTTATAACTACCGAAAACAGGAATTAGCGCCAGTAGAATTAATACAAGTGAAAGACTTTTCCTTGATGCCTCCGCTGTTTTTCTTACAATGAAGTGTATTCCGAAACCAATCCAGATTGCTGTAACTATATAAGCCAATAAAAAGTAGGAATCAATATCGTGAATATCGTAATTTATAGCATAGATAACACAAAATCCTGCAAGCAAAATTGTATAATAGAATAATTTTTTGCTTTTACCGAATATTTCAACTAATCCAAGAATTGCAATTATTAAAGGTATATAAAAGAACTCCATAGGATATGCAGATGTAAAATACTTAAACTGCTTTATCATATTTTCTGAGCCTGTAAACATCCACACGCTGAACTGTTTTCCTGAAACATGGCGGTAGAAATTATCCCAGGTATCAGGATGCCCCCAGCTTAGTACAGGATTTCCCGATCTGACGGGAAGATAAATATAAATTGATAAACCGATTACAAAAGGTATAGCCAACAGTAAAATTCGTTGGAGTGCAAGCTTGTTAAAACCATTAACCGCGAAGAATAAATATAGAAAACCTACTGATAAAAAGATTGTTGTTAAGTGGTTACCAAAGCTAAGACCCAGAACAAATGCAAACAGCAGCCAGTATTTTTCACGCACTAATAAATTTGATTTACTATCTTCTCCCGTAACATTACATGCTTTTAAGAACAGATAAATATTAGTTACGATAAAAAATGTATGAATCGAATAAACTTCAATCGCATTTGAGGTATCCCAGAATGTTTTTGAAAATGCCAGTATAAGGGAAGCAGCAAGTGAAATGTTGTAAATTACATTTTCAGATAATGATGTTTCCCATGTATCATCACTAAACTTTAATTTTGCGAATATAAATGTTAGCAAATTAAAGAACATAACGATAGTAAACGAAGAAATTACTGCGCACATAAGATTCAAACTGTAAACAACTGAACCTGTCGGCAACAGGCTAAACAAATGCCCGATTATGGTAAACAAAGGATAACCTGTAGGGTGCGCTACTCCGAGCTTTGCGCAGACAGTTGTAAGCTCACCTGCATCAATGAAAGTTACCGTCGGAGCAAGTGTAATTACATATGCTATAAACGGAATTACAAAAGCTAAAATCTGATATATTAATTTTGTTTTATTCGTGTTCATAAATTGGAAAATTGAAAATCACTTTTTAACGTTCGGGTTTAATTTATGTTCTACATAAATGCATTTGTCTTCAACGTATTCTATTCCTTCAGCTATCGCTCTTTCTTTTGAATCTGCATCTACAACATCAAGCTGAGTCCATATTACTTTTGGCTGATAAGCAAGATCAAGTATTTCATCGATAATTTCAGGAAGATATCTTGAATTTCTGAAAACATTCACAATTTCAATTTCATCCGGAATTTCAGTCAACGATGCACAACATTTTATTCCGTCAACTTCCCTTCCTTCTAAGCCGGGATTAACACCGTAAACAGTGTATCCAACCTTCTGAAGATAAATTGTAATATGATTGCTCGGCCGCATTGGATTCTGTGAAAATCCTAATACAGCAATCTTTTTATACTTATTCAGAATTTCATCAGTTGTCATAAAATTTCTTTCTATAAAAAAAGGGTTTGAAATAATTCAAACCCTTTCGAATATTTTATATATTAGACTTTATTAATTAACACAGTAATTTTTGTAAACGCCGTCTAAGAATTTCCACATTAATTTAGATGATGTATCTGCTGCGTGTATTGCATGAAACTGTTTTGCAGCATTATCTGTCTTTTTTAAAATAATGTCTAATTCATCTTTTGAGTGATAAACATCTGCTTCTTCATGCACTGTGAAGAATTCAATTGCTTTATCTGAATCTACTCCATAGAAATTTTTTAATCCTGCAATTTTTGTTTTTGATATTTCAGGAACCTGCATTTCATAAGCATATAAAGCTGAAAGACCTTTAATATAGTCTTCTGATTTGGTTAAATCATACATTCCTTTTACAAGTTCATTCACTTCTTCAATTGGTTCTGCATTTCTTACTTCTTCGGCTGAAAGTCCTAAACCTTCGGCAAAGTTTATCCATAATGCCGGATGGTTTTCTATTCCTGTTTTAAATCCTTCTTCATCTGCTAAATTTTCTACTAAAGTTTTTCTGATTTCTATATCATCGCAATTTGAATGCACTGCGCTTACAAATCTTGGGAAGTGCTTTACGAAATGATAGTACTGTTTTGCATATTCTCTCAACTCTTCGATTGTAAGTTTTCCTTCATTCCATTTTTGATAAAAAGGATGTTCAAGAAGGCTGCTTTTTGCGATTACTGAATTTAGTTCTTTAGTGAAGTTTTCTGTGTTTAGCATTTTTGAAATAGATTTAATTTCTACAATGGGTAAATTTAGAATATTTTTATTAAAAAGAATATTACAATTTATGTCTTAATTTTATTAAAATTACTTCAGCTTTTCCCAAATTATTTTATGCTGCTCCAGATCTTTTTGCCAAACCTCTTCCCCTCCGCCATCAGCCGAAGGAAACATCTTATTCTTTTGCTTTTCGTATGACTTTGCAATTCCGGTTTCACCCATAAAGTAATAGACTTCACCAAGGGTATCCCATGAATTCGCATCAGATGGATTTATCATTGTCTGTATAATTGCAAAGCTCAATGCTCTATCAAGTTCTTTTTTTCTTAACTCAGCATATACGCAACTATTAAAAATGGAAGCAGGAATTTTTTTAAGCAATGCTTCTTTTACAATTTCATCCCGATTTTGCTTCAGGCTTATTGCATCAAGAGAAAGATATCTGTTCATTATATCTGCGGATTTGATTCCGTTTTTATTAACCTCGCTTAGATTATCAAAATCCTGCATATCATTAGGCTCTGCTTTTTCATTTGTAAGACGTATTAAAAATTCAGGATTTATATTTTTTGAAGTGATAAAATTATATAGATTTTCTTCCCTTCCGCTCAGGACTTGCTTTCCGTCAACAGGCTCACCTGACCATTTAGTATACATACATGCCGCATGCATACAGTTGTGCTTTGGAATGTAAAAATATAAATAGTCCTTAGTGGGAGTACTTGGATAGTCCTTTTGTTCGAATTTGTATGCAATAATTTCATTCTCTCCGTCAGAAATTACAAGCGAATCACTTTCAACGAAAATAAAATTTTTCATGTTTCTTGCAACAACGTTCGAATCCATAAATTTACTTAACACATCAAAATTCATTCTGGTGGATATAATACTTACACCTTCATTTATAAAAGGTGTTATTGAAGATATGCTATGCATGTGCCAGTGGCTGTGCATTATATATTTTAAAGGCTTATCAGGAAAATAATTTTTGAGAGTGCGCATAACTTTTTCACCTCCCTTTATATCATCAACTAATTGTGTTGCACCTCCACCTTTATCAATAATCGGAACTTCAAGCATTACAAGATATTCCTTAAACTCAACTATAGTACTTTTAGAATTTGAGGAATCAAAATACATAAAGTATAATCCGTCATTTATTTTTTTTATTTTATTGATCTCAGATTGAGAAAACAGATTTGTTGAAACAAAAGAAACAACAATAAGGAATAATATTTTAAACTTCATTACCGGCTAAATTATTTAGCAATAAAATTAATCAATTATAAATTAAAAACGAGGTTAATTATTAATGATAGATAGATTGAATTTTAATTTATAAATTACAGCTAACCAAAAGTAACACTATGATTATTTCAGATACTTCCGCTCTTGTATTAAACTGGACTTCTCCTGACATCTGGAAATCACAAAATGCCGTCAATTATTTCAACCGGCTTGACCTGAGCTCTGCTGATGCATTGCTTCAGCTCTTTGATGTGAAAGAACATTACATGCATTTTCAGGCAGTGAGCAACAGGAAATTTTTTGTTCGCAAATGCGCCGTGGAATTTCTCGAAAAGAATAAAGACGGACAAGTGGTAATTCTTGCTGCAGGTATTGCGCCCATGTCAGTTGAACTCGCTTCTCTTTATCCGGAGAGTACAGTCTATGATGTTGATAAATATTTAATGAAAGCTAAAGAAAAATATCTCAATGGAGTTTGTACGAATATAAAATTTATTGAATGTGATATTACAAATATAGATGTGCTTCATGAGTCATTGGTTCAAAATGAATGGAATAATGTACGACCGACGATTTTAATAATGGAAGGAATAATTTATTATCTTCAGCAGAATGACTTAATAAATATTCTTAAATTTTTTGCACCGAGCAACTCTGCCTTCGCATGTGATTTTGGTATAACTCCTGAATTAATTGATGAAAGGAACCGGATTTTCGGAACGGAAGTTTTCAGAAAGATTAAAGATTCTGTAGGATTAAATTTTGTAAATTTCTACGACCCGGATTATTTTCTGAAGTTATTGGATGCTGCCGGCTATAAGTTGCCGGTTCGTTATACTATGAGAGATATCCAGATAGAACGTACAGGCAAACCCGCACCTTTCGATTTTGAAAATCCCGAATGGATTACGTGTGTATTAAAGTGTTGATAAGTTTTTTACCAGTTGTTTAAACTCACTTATTTTTAAAATAAATGTGTTCTCAAACTTGTGCAACGATAATAAATCTCTATCACCGGTTAAAAGAAAGTCTGCATTAGAATCTCTTGCGAGTGCAAGCAAAAAATTATCTTTGGCATCACGACAAATAATCACTTCTGATTTCAATTTTATATTTACAGCGGCTTCATCGATAAGATGATAGAGAATTGTTAATTCTGAAATTGATATTTGATTTCTAAACTTTGAGCGGGAGAGAACTTCTTTAATTTCTGCTGTTAATTCATCACAAACGATTAAATCTAAATTATCTTCTACAAGCAAATAATTTATAAAGCTAAAATTTTTTGTGATTGCAAAACTTATAAATAAGTTAGTATCAACAATAATTCTAATTTTTCGCTTTGGAATATCTTTTGCTTCTGACAAATTCAACTTCCTCTGTAATTTCCTTTAAAGTTAAAGGTTTAGAATTTTTACTTCTGATTTTATTTAAAAACTTTACAAGATTTTTTTTGCTTTCACTATTTTTTGTAATAGTAATTAATTTCAAATCAGCAAGATTATTCAAAATACTCTTTGCTTTAGGATTTAATATTTCTACTTGAATTGATTCCATATAATAATTTAAAAAATTTCCACGACTATTTCACTATATATTTAAAAAGGCGTTCAATTGAACGCCTTTCGTTTTTCTAATAACTATAAACTGACAACTGATAACTAAACAGTTTCCTCTGCATAATCCTCAATCGGAGGGCAGGCGCATATTAAATTTCTATCGCCTTGCGCATCGTTTACTCTGCCGACACTCGGGAAGAACTTCTGGTCCTTCAACGAAGCTACGGGATAAACTGCCTTCTCCCTGCTGTATGAATGATTCCATTTTTCAGCAGCAATGCTGTAAGCAGTGTGCGGAGCATTTTTTAAGACGTTATCTGTCTTATCATAAATTCCGTTTTCAATTTCTTTTATTTCCTGTCTGATGTGTTTCATTGCAGTAATAAATCTATCAAGCTCGTTAATCGATTCACTTTCAGTCGGTTCAACCATTAATGTTCCCGGAATTGGGAATGAAACTGTCGGTGCATGGAAGCCATAATCCATCAATCTCTTTGCAATATCTACAACCTCAACTCCAGCAGAATTTTTAAATTCGCGTACATCAAATATCAATTCATGGGCAACCATTCCCCTGTCACCCTTATACAATACTTTGTAATCGTTTTCCAGTCTCGCTTTAATATAATTTGCATTAAGTATAGCAAGCTGAGTTGCTCTGGTCAATCCTTTTTCGCCCATCAATTTTATGTAAGCGTAAGATATAATTAAAATGCTTGCGCTTCCCCAAGGAGCTGCTGATACTGCGCTGATGGAATTTTTATTTCCCATCGGAACAACACAATGGCCCGGTAAGAACTCAACTAAATGTTTTGCAACACCTATCGGTCCAACACCGGGACCGCCGCCGCCATGCGGAATGCAAAATGTTTTATGTAAGTTTAAGTGACATACATCGGCATTTATTAAGTCAGGACTTGTAAGCCCAACCTGCGCATTCATATTAGCGCCGTCCATATAAACTTGCCCGCCGTTATCGTGAATTATTTTACATACATCTTTTATATTTGTATCGAACACTCCGAATGTTGAAGGGTATGTTACCATCAATGCTGCAAGGTTATCTTTATGCTGTTCAGCTTTTGCTGCAAGATCTTTTAAATCAATCTTTCCTTCAGCATCACAAGCTACAACCACAACTTTCATCCCTGCCATAACTGCGCTGGCAGGATTTGTACCGTGAGCTGATGAAGGAATTAAACAAATATTTCTGTGATGTTCATTTCTGCTGTGGTGATATGCTCTTATTACAAGCAAGCCTGTATATTCACCCTGCGCGCCTGAATTCGGCTGCAAGGAAATTCCGGCAAAGCCAGTTATCTCGCACAAATCTTTTTCAAGGTCTTTTATTAATTCAAGATATCCTTCTGCCTGGTTCATCGGGACAAACGGATGAATCTCACCAAATTCAGGATATGTAACGCCGATCATTTCAGTTGTAGCATTCAGTTTCATTGTGCATGAGCCGAGCGGAATCATAGAGACCGTCAGAGATAAATCTTTATTCTCAAGTTTCTTCATGTACCGAAGCATTTCTGTTTCTGAATGGTATGTATTGAATATAGGATGAGTTAAAAAATCAGAACTTCTTCTCAGATTTTCAGGAATTGAAGATTTAATCGGCTCTGCATTTATTTTGGATTTCTTACCTAATGCTTCAATAAAAACTGAAACTATTTCTGTAATATCATCAACAGTTGTCTGTTCGTTTAATGTAATGCCGATATTATTTTCACCAAAATATCTGAAGTTAATATTTTTTGATTCAGCAGTTGCTTTTACTTTTTCAACTTCTGCTTTAGAATCTAGCTGGAGTCTCAGAGTATCAAAGAATAATTTATTAAGCTGCTTAACTCCCATTGATGTTAAAGCATCATTTAAAACTACGGTATTATAGTTTATTGTTGTAGCAATTTCCATTATTCCTTCAGGACCATGATATACTGCATACATGCTTGCCATGATGGCTAATAACACCTGGGCAGTACAGATATTACTTGTTGCCTTCTCACGTCTGATATGCTGTTCACGGGTCTGTAAAGCCATTCTGTATGCTTTGTCACCATGGTTATCGACTGTTACACCAATTATTCTTCCGGGAATGTTTCTTTTGAATTCCTCCTTAGTTGCAAAGAATGCTGCATGAGGTCCGCCATATCCCATAGGTACACCGAATCTCTGGCTGTTACCAACAACTGCATCTGCGCCGAGTTCTCCGGGAGGAGTAATAAGTGCAAGGCTCATTAAATCTGAAGCTACTGCAATTAGGATTCCATTCTCTTTACACTTTGCAAAAAATTCAGAGTAGTCAACAATCTCACCGTTTGAATTTGGATACTGAACAATACATCCGAAGAAGTCATTATTCAGTTCGTTCATGTCGCTCTTGTCACCTATCACTAATTCAATTCCTATAGATTCCGCTCTTGTCTTTAACACATCAATTGTCTGTGGGAAACAATCACTCGATACAAAAAACTTATTTGCATCTTTTTTTGTATTCGGCTTTACCGCATAGAATAAATGCATAGCCTCAGCTGCAGCTGTACCTTCATCAAGCAAAGAACCGTTCGCTATTGGAAGCCCTGTCATATCAATAGTCAGTGTCTGAAAATTTAAAAGCGCTTCAAGTCTTCCCTGAGAAATCTCTGCCTGGTAAGGAGTGTATTGTGTGTACCAACCCGGATTCTCCAGAATATTTCTTAAAATAACTGCAGGAGTAATTGTAGAATGATAACCCATTCCTATATAAGATTTGAAAATCTTATTCTTAGCTGCAATACTTTTTATTTTTTTCAAAAATTCAAATTCAGAAAGCGGAGCATCTAATTTCATCGGCTCTTTTTTTCTGATATTATCAGGTATTGTTTCGTAAATTAAATCGTCCAGTGATTTTAAGCCCAATGCCTCAAGCATTATGTTGATTTCATCATCGTTTGGTCCGATATGTCTCTGCGAAAAGTCGTTAATTTTTGTGTAATTTTTCATCTGTAATATATATTATAAGTGTTTTCTTTTAATTGGTTGTTATGTTATTTATCAAGTAAAAATGATATTCTGACTTCAGTGAATTTTCCTTCTTCACTTTTTATTTCAAAAATTCCGTCGTGAGTTTCAGTGAGTTTTTTAGTAATAATTAAACCAAGACCTAACCCCTGCTGTTCATATTTATTTCTGTCAAACTGCATGAACGCACCTATCTTTCGCAAATTTTCCACTGAAATTCCTCTGCCTTCATCTTTTACTTTAATATCTAAGTGAGTTCCTTCCGGATTGTTTTCGACGGTAATGGTAATTTTATTTCCTGTTTTGGAATGACGAAATGCATTATCGATAACTTCATCAAGGATATTCAGCAAATTATCCCTGGAAACTTTAATTTTAACATCTTCTCCGCAAATTAAATTCCAGTCATCTGCTCTTCTGTATCTGGCGCTTTTATCGCTTAATACTTCCTGTAAACTTTTTTTAATTTCAGATGTGGTATGTTTTTTTAATTCCGCAGCTTTATTTTTATCAGAATTTATTATCTCAAGATTGGCATATAATAAGTTTTTCTTGATCAAAGCATCTAATCTTAGCGCCGAATCTTTTATCATACCGTACATTTCAAAACGCTCTTCTTTATTGAATGCTTCATCCATATCAATCAAAACTTCAACTGTAGTAGCAATGCCTCCCAATGCTGTTTTCATTTCATGCGGCAATGCATAAATAATATTAGACCGAAGTTCGTCTAATTTTGTCTCCGTAACTTTTTTAACCTGGTCAGCTTTATCTATTCTTACCTGTATGGCATTAATTAACTCATCAGCAGTGAACGGCTTATTTAAATAATCGTCTGCGCCGAGCTCCATGCCTTCGCGAAGATCTTTTAGTTCTGATTTTGCAGTGAGAAAAATGAAAGGAATTTGCGCTGTTGTCTGATCTTTTTTGAGCTCGCGTATTACTCCGTGGCCGTCAAGAAGCGGCATCATGATATCGCTAATAATTAAATCCGGAAGGAAAGCCTTTGCTCTCTCAACACCTACCTGACCGTTTTCCGCGGTAGTAGTATCGTAGCCTTCAGCGTCGAGAATATCCTGAATAGTTTCACGGATAAAATCTTCGTCTTCTATGATAAGGATTTTTTTCATTAAGCTATATCATACTAAAATAATTTTTATTTATACAAAAATTAAGTAACAAATTTGTATATTAAAAACTAATTACAGGCAAAAAAAAAGGCGGTCATAAACCGCCTTTAAAAACTATAATAAATGAGTTTTGATTATTTCACTAATATCATTTTCTTTGTAAAGGTATTACCGGCTGTTTCCAAAGTATAATAATAAACACCTGAAGACAATGAGGATGCATCAAATTTAACGCTGTAAGTTCCTGCATTCTTCATTCCGTTTACTAATGTATATACCTCTTTACCTGCCTGGTCATATACTTTCATAGAAACAAATCCTGTATTCAATATGTCATATCTGATTTCAGTAGACGGATTGAACGGATTCGGGTAGTTCTGAGCTAAATCATATTTTGTCGGAACGCCCGGCAATGTTTGCTCACTTAAGTTAGTAATAACAGAATATGTAATATTCATTTTTAACAATCCTGAACATTGCATTGAGACCAAATATTCTCTTCCCAGTACAATCATACCTGCTCCGCATCCGCCTGATGGCATTGTTTGCTGAGCCCATGATGTTCCTGCATCTGTTGAAAGTGATGAATTCGTACCATAGTTACCGGTTAATACTAATGTAGGGTCTTCACGGCAAACGTCAGAATTCCATCCGCTCCAAGTAGTATTTTGTATAGCAAACCAGTTAACACCGCCATTGGTTGTTTTATATCTGTTGCTTCCGCTCCAGTTTGTTGCATATCCAAGTTTAGTATCAAAAGCTGAATTACACATTGAAGGAATTTCGCTTAATCCGCTGCCGCCTGAATTTGTATGAACTTTAACCCAGTTAACACCGCCGTTTGTTGATCTGAAAATATCTGCAGGAGTAGAAGCGCTGGTTACACCATCTGCAATCATTATATTTCTTGAATCTTCCCATTCAACTATTACATCACATGGGCTTCTGAATGGATATGCTCCGCTGATTTCAGTGAAGTTAGCTCCATTATTTGTTGATTTCCAGAAACCGCCTCCATCAGGAGCATAATACCAAAGATTTGGATCGTTTTGGTCCATTTCTAACGGCATTCCGTAGTTACTGAAGTTGATTGTTAAAATCGTGGTCCAAGTTGCGCCGTAATTTGTACTTCTAACAACTTTATCTGTAGGTGTACCTTCTATAGCACACATTAAAATATTTGTATCAATCGGACTCATGTAAAATGAGTGGGCATTTGTAACTGTTCCTGAAGTTGCTCCAACTGTTCCGAATGAAGACCATGATTCACCTTTATTGAAGCTTCTGTACATTGTCTTTCCATAAACAACATAAAGCATATCTCTGTTAGTCGGATGGAAAGTTAAGTTATTTCCTATACCGCCTGAACCGGAAAGTTTTGATACCCATGAAACCTGCATAGTTGCGCCGGCTGTTAAATTCCAGTTTACACCGCCGTTTGTCGTTTTTATGATAGCATCATTTAAACTGCTGATTGCAAAACCTGTGTTAGCATCAGTAAAAGCAATTCCAACGAGATTTGCCATCATAGGATTAACTTCAAAATTCAAAAACTCTGTGCTGCTGTTTTTATTATTTCTAATGAATCCGCCGCCGCCTGTTAAATGAACTTCTGAACTGCTTATTCCGCTGATTCCTCTTATATCAGTTCTTGTTCTTGATTTTACCGAAGTTAATGTTGGTGAACCGGTAGTAGTCAATATTGTACCCCATTCTCCTACGAAGTAGATTATTGTAGGGTAATAATGTGCGGCTAAAATATTTCTGGTTGTTCCGGTAGTAAATGCTGTCCAGCTGTCTCCGCTATTAGTGGTAACATATGCAGTACCGTTATTTCCGCCAATAACACCTACTGCTGCATCTCTGAAACTTACACAATTAAATTTTACATTTGGTAAACCTGAATTTTTAAGTGTCCATGTTAAACCACCATCGCTTGTTCTGTAAACTGTACCGCCATCACCGCACGCATATCCAACTGTTGATGTAACAAAATCAACACCATTTACTGAATTTACTGATCCTGTTAAGTATCCTACAAGCCCTGTATTTACTTTTGTTGTTTTATAAACTTTTCCATCACTTCCACCTACCCATACATCACTTCCTACGAAAGCTGCTGATTTATAGTTTGCTGAACCATTTGTTGTTCTCGACCAGGTGGTGCCCCCGTTACTGGAACGTAAAATTTTACCATTGTCTCCCACGGCAACTATATTGCTTTCGTCAGGAGCTACAATTGCATTTAACCCCTGAGAGAATGCATTGCAGTTGAACAAGGCAAGAATAAATAAAGATATAACAATCTTTAAATACTTTTCCATTTTTTAGTTTTCTTTTTAAAAGTTAGTTTTTTTTGTGAAGCCTAAACATACCAAAACGCTTTTTTTAAATCAATATTAAAACCCGTTATAGTATTTGAAAACTTTTGAGAATTGTGAGTATGAATATTAAGCAGGAGACTTAAAAGTCCCCCGCTTAATAATATTTTGATCTGAAATTACTTTATAAGAACCATTTTTTTGCTTAATATATTACCGCCGCTTTCCATTGTATAATAATATACACCGGAAGCAAGCGATGAAGCATCAAATTTAACACTGTATGTTCCTGAATTTTTATATCCGTTAACCAATGTATAAATTGCTTTTCCTGATTCGTCAAATACTTTCATTGTTACATTTCCGGCTTTCGGTACGTCATATCTGATTTCAGTTGAAGGATTAAACGGATTTGGATAGTTCTGATACAAACTGAATTTTGTAGGAATACCGGTTAATGTCTGCTCGCTTACATCGGTTATAACTGTATAAGAAATGTTCATTTTTAATAATCCGCTGCATTGCATTGCAATCAGAAATCCTCTTTCAGGAACGATTATACCTGCGCCGCACCCGCCTGTAGGCATTGAGTACTCCGTCCAGGTTAAACCGCCATTAGTAGTTAATGAAGAGTTCTGCCCGTAGTTTCCTGTCAATACAACGGTAGGGTCTTCACGGCATAAATCAGAACCCCAGCCGCTAAAGCTTGTAGATTGTATTGCAGACCAGTTAACGCCGCCGTTAGTTGTTCTGTATCTGTTACTTTGACTCCAGTTAGTTGCATAAACAAGCATAGAATCCTGACGGGAATTACACATAGAAGGAATTTCACTTGCTGCACTTGGATTTGTATGTACTTTAGTCCAGTTTACTCCACCGTTAGTAGATCTGAAAATATCTGCTACTCCGCTGCCTGTAATTCCGTCCGCAATCATAATGTTATTTGAATTACCCCAATCAACTATGAGGTCGCAAGGACTTCTGAAAGGATAATTTCCGCTGACTTCGGTAAAATTAACGCCGTTATTTGTTGATTTCCAGAATCCACCGTTATCAGGAGCATAGTACCATAGATTTGGATTATTCTGGTCCATTTCCAATGGCTGTCCATAATTACTGAAATTGCTTTCCAGAATAGTTGTCCATGTTGCGCCGTAGTTAGTACTTCTTACCACTTTATCTGTAGGAGAGCCTTCAATTGCGCACATCATTATATTTGTATCCAACGGGCTAACATAGAATGAATGAGCTCTGGATACTGTACCTGTAGAAGAACCTACAGTTCCAAAATTTACCCATGTTTCTCCTCTATCCATACTTCTGTACATTAGCTTACCATAAACAACATAAAGCTCATCTCTGTTATTAGGATTCATACACAGGTTATTACCTATACCGCTTGAAGCAGTTAATTTTGATACCCATGTAATGCTTTTTGTAGCTCCTGCGGAAAATTCCCATGTAGCACCATAATTCGTGGTCATGATAATAGCATCTGTGACATTACTGCATGCAAAACTTTTTGATGAAACACCTGCTCTTTTTAAGGCTACTATTTTTGCCATTAAAGGATTCAGTTCAAAGTTATTAAAATAAAATGCGTTAGGACCAATATTGTTTCGAATAAAACCCCCGCCGCCTGCAATATGTAATCCTAAAGGATTAGAGCCATCGATACATCTAATATCACTTTGAGTTTTTAAATCCCAGATTTCTGCAGCAGAAGATGAAGCTGTTGCCCCATGTAAAAATACTCCCCATTCCCCTCCGATAAAATATTCGGCTGCTACAATTGCTGCTGTGAGTAGGTTTCTTGTAGTTCCTGAAGTAATGCTAACCCAATTATTACCCCCGTTTGTTGTTTTGTAAACAACTCCATTATCTCCTACTGTTATAAAATTCGGACTACTTCCGCTAATAGCATTAAGTTTTGCAGTTCCTGAAATACCAGAATTTTTTAATGTCCATGTGATACCAAAATCAGTTGACTTGTAAACAATGCCGTTATCACCACAAATGTATGCATCACTAAAACCTTTAAAGCAGCCTGCATTGACTGAAGATGCAGGTGTTGTATAAACGGTGGTTTCTCCCGTCTGAGTATTAATCTTTGTTACTTTTCCATCACTGCCCGTAACCATAATAAATATACCAACCACAGATGCACTTACATAGTTGGAAGTTCCTATTGTTGTTCTTGACCATGTCGAGCCGGCATTTGTAGATTTTAAAACTTTACCATTATTCCCGAACGCATAAATGTTGTTGGAGTCTAAGGCTACTAAATCATTTAATCCCTGAGAGTAGGAATTAGAAAATAGTATAGTGAATACAAATAAAGAAAGAAAAATCTTTAAATACTTTTTCATTTAGAAAATAGTTTAAGTTTTTTTTGTAATAAAATGAACCAGTTTAATTCGGGGATGACAAAACAAGTTTGTCAAAGGGAGTCGGTATTATACTTTCAGTAAAATTACTTAAACACTTTTTATTAATCAATATTAAAAGTATGAGGAAGCATTTACTTCCTCATATAGTATATCAGAATTTTTTTACCGGATTTATTTTACCAATACCATTTTCTTACTCAAAATTGTCCCGCCGGTTTCCATTACATAATAATACAAGCCTGATGAAAGTGCCGATGCATCAAACTTAACACTATAGGTACCTGGATTTTTTACTCCGTTGGTCAGAGTCATAATATTTTTTCCCGTTTCATCGTAAACTTTAATATTAACATTTCCTGTTTTCAATACATCAAATTTTATTTCTGTAGAGGGATTAAAAGGATTCGGATAATTCTGATACAATGCATATTTATCAGGTACATTATTCGATACAATACCTTCTTCAATATTCTGCGGTCCGAAAGTATACATTACCAATTTCAAAATCGCCGAGCACTCCGCAGCAACAATATAATCTCTTCCGGGTACTATCATTCCGGCACCACATCCTCCTGCAGGCATAGCATATTGATTCCAGTTTGCTCCGCCGTTTGTTGTAAGAGAGGAATTCTGACCATAGTTACCTGTAACTACTAATGAAGGGTCTTCCTGACAAATTTCACCCGTCCAGCCGCTGAATGTAGTTGACTGTATTGCAAACCAGTTATCACCTGCATTTGTAGATTTAAAACGCATACTGCCGCTCCAGTTAGTCAAATACAAAAGATTACTATCAAATGCTGAATTCATTATACATGGAATTTCACTGAATGCTGAACCTACGCCGGGATTTGTATGTACCTTAGTCCAGTTTACTCCTCCATTACTGGATTTAAAAACTTCACCGGGCTCTGAAGCGCTTGTAACTCCATCTGCAATAAAAATAACATTGGGCTGTTCCCATTGAACAGAAATATCGCAAGGACTTCTGAATGGATAATTGCCGCTGATTTCTGTGAAGCTTATTCCGCTGTTTGTAGATTTATAAAACCCGCCGCCATCAGGTGCAAAATAAAAAATTGCAGGATTTACATGGTCAATTTCAAGCGGAGTACCATAGCTTGTAAAGTCTTTTTCCAGAATTACAGTCCATGTGTTTCCATAATCGGTACTTCTTACTATCCTATCCGTAGGTGCATTTTCTACAGCAGCTATCATTACATTTGTATCTAACGGGCTTACATAAAAAGAATGTGTAGGACCGTTTGCAATATTAGGAGGTATGATTCCGAGATATGTCCAATTTTCACCTTTATCTATACTTCGGTAAATTCCTCTTTGATAAACAACGAACAGTTCATCGCGATTTTGCGGCACAGTACAAAGATTATTTCCTATGCCTTCTATAAGCCCGGTAACTTTTGGTACCCATGCAATACTCATTGAAGTATTTGCAGTAAATTCCCATGACTGTCCTGAATTAGTTGTTTTAATTATTCCATCATAGTTACTGCTAATTGCATATCCTGTAGTAGAATTCAGATAGCTGATACTAACTAGATTTGTCATTACAGGATTAACTTCAAAATTGAGGAACTCATTGCTTGAATTCTTATTGTTTCTGATAAATCCGCCTCCGCCGACTATATGAATATCAGCTGCGCTTGTTCCGGAAATACTCCTTATATCTGACGTTATTCTGGATTTAACTGATGTAAGAGTTAGTGTTCCTGTAAATTTCAGAATCACTCCCCACTCCCCTGTTATATATGCTCCGTTTGAGCCATAGAAATTAACAGCTAATAGATTTCTGTTTGTGCCTGAAGTTAATGCAGACCAGTTTGATGCGCCGGTACTTGTCCAATACACATAACCGTTATCACCAACTGCAATTCCGTTTGCATCATCAAGAAAATCTATCGCATTAAGTTTTACATTCCCTACACCTGTATTTCTTAAAATCCAGGTTAAGCCGCCGTCAGTTGATTTATAAATTCCACCTGCATTTCCGCATGCATAACCTGTGGAAGAATTTGCAAAGCTAACTCCGTTAACGGAAGTTAATCCTGTTGAATAACCCGTAAGAGGCGAATTAACATTTGTTGTTTTGTAAACCTTTCCTTCACTTGCGCCAATCCATACGTCGCTGCCAATAGTAGAAATACATTTATAGTCGACTGAACCGATTGTATATCTTGTCCATGTAATACCTGCATTAGATGACCTTAATATTTTGCCCTGACTGCCGACAGTTATGACGTTATTAGCATCAAGGGCGAGAATTGAATTTAATCCCTGTGAAAATGACAACTGCGTAAATAGTAAAAGAAGAATAGAGAATATTACAGATATAGACTTTTTCATTATAAAGTTAATATAAGTTAATTTATTGGAGCGGGTTATTATAGAAGTATGGAAACTTATAAAAACGCAGTTTGTAAATCAATATTAAAACTTTTATTGGTATTTGTATACCGCAACTAAATTTTCATCGTTTCTAAAATACTACAATTCTATATTTTATTAAAAAGTAAATTTTTATAACTTAATACTTGTTACAGAAAATAAGCAAACAGGCATTTTGTAACAAAAAACTCATCTCAAAAAGTGAAAAAGTTATATACGCTATTATTAATTGGGCTTGTACTTCAATCCTTCAGCATTAGTGCTTTTGCTGAAGAGTATCCCGTTGTCTTCGTATCACGAAACATGGTCAGCAACGGCAATGTATTATTTCCACAGACAACTCTTATACCGGGGCAAGGACCTTATGGGCGCTTTGCAATTACCGGAGGTAAACTAATCATTCGCCAGACTAACGGCGATTTAACTACCCTAATAGACAGCACAAAAATTTTTAACGGAATCAGCTTAGTCGACGTTCAGCAGCCTTCAGTTAGCTACGATGGCAATAAAATCATTTTCTCCGGTGTTGAGAGCAGAGACAGCTC
The DNA here is from genome assembly GCA_937974175.1 of uncultured Ignavibacteria bacterium. GTDB lineage: Bacteria > Bacteroidota > Ignavibacteria > Tepidaquicellales > Tepidaquicellaceae > JAFDZO01. Next base: position 8,878 of record CALJIG010000026.1, on the reverse strand, counting down.
ATGGAGAATTTATGAAATACGCAAAGACGGTACAGGCTTTAAAAAACTAACGTTCAGCAATAGAAATATAAGTCTTGACCAGTTCGGACCGGCAGCAAGCAAGTTTGTTAAATATGAAGATATAGACCCTATTTATTTACCTGACGGCAGAGTATTATTCGCATCTACCAGATACCCTACTCTTTCAATGAGTGGATACCCTGCAACAAACCTTTTTGTAACGGATACACTAAGCACATTTATTAAGCGTGTAACAACAGAACGCAACAGCGGTGAAAAGCCGACTATAGACCCAGTCGGCGGTACAATTATTTACTCGCGCTGGTGGCAGAATATTGACAGACCGAGCAACTTAACGGAAAACAATATTACCCGTGACGATGCTTATGCATTATCTCCGGATTTCGGAAACGTCTGGCAAATCGCCAGCTGCATCACAGATGCCGATGAATTACGTTTTTATGCCGGCGACCCCCGTACCAGATTAACAATTAATAATTACAGAGGCAGAGTAATGTCTAACGGAAACCTTCTGACGGTATTTACTCCTGACCGCTCTATGACTATGACAAGCGGAAGCCCGGGAATAAGACTTACTAAAAAAGGGCTTTCAAATTTTCAAAGTCTGATCGGTGTCGATACAATGACCTCTTTATACTCCAATACATCTTCTTATACTTATGCAGGACCTTATGCAACTGACCCTGTTGAATTGTCATCAGGAGAGGTTCTTTTCTCCTATGCTGTTTCTCCTTTAAATGCAGATTTCGCCTTATATACATACGACTTAAGCTCTCACATTATAAGTCCTTTCCTTGATATTCCCGGAAAGCTTGAACTTAATGCCGAAGTAGTTAAACCAAGAGTTCTGCCGCCTTTGCGAATAGGACTTGATGACTATGATACAAGCCGGGTACCCCCGACTACTGACCCAAACACATTTTATCAGGGCGGACTTTTCAGATTTGACTGCCTGAATGTATATGCAAATGCTCCTGTTGATATGCCTATCGATGACGCTCCGCCTATTAAGAAGAAGGCGAAGTTTCAGTTCTTCCTGAACTTCCAGAGACAAGACCCGGACGGTCTTGACTACCCGATTTTATTCAGAGAGATAGACCTCGATTTTGACGGCAAAATAGCTCAGGGCGATATTCCTGCCAATGTTCCGATGTTCGAACAAATGGTAGATAGTACAGGTAAAGTTTTAGTAAACCCCAAGGGCAACATAGCCCATGTTATGGGACTTAATTTTGGCGCTCAGGGCTCAGGTACAAAATGCGTCGGATGCCACGTAGGTCATACTCAGATTCCGGTTGCAACATCTATTTCAGAGGGCGGCTTTACAAATCTTTCAACATCAGCAACCGTTACAGCAAGCAGTGTATATAATAACGACCCTTCATTCAAAGGTCAGAACGTTGTAGATAGAAGAGCAAAAAATACTAGCCTTTCAGTTAACTGGATAGCAAATTCAGCCGATAGCCAGTTTGTTGACCTGAAATGGGAAATTCCAATTGAAGCAAGAAGGCTGAAGTTATACAATATGCTTCCGAATTTTATAACAAGCACAAATATAATTGTAAACGACTGCGAAATATTCTGCTATTACAAAGGGCATCAGTCCAAACATATTCCATCTACAGGCAGATTGAATTCTGATGGTCTGCTTATAAAGTTTGATACAATCGTCCCTATGGACAGAATGAAAGTACTGATAAAGAGCTTCTCCGGAAATATTCTTAACAAGCATGTTGCCGGACTTGCAGAGATAGAAGTAAACGCAAAAATTGCCTATGATGAGTATACATTTACTGATCCGATTGAAAATCCTAACACATATTATTTAAATCAGAATTACCCAAATCCGTTTAATCCAACTACTAAAATTATTTTCAGTCTTGCAAAGCCTGAATTCACTACTTTAGAAGTTTTTGATATTACCGGCCGCTCAGTTGCTTTATTAGTAAGCGGGCAGATAACTGAAGGTGTACATACAATAGATTTTGCTGCTAATCCCAATTTTTCATCGGGAGTTTATTTTTATAGATTATCGACTCCATCTTTTACGCAGGCTAAAAAAATGCTATTAGTGAAATAGCATATTCAATTACGAATTACGAATTCCAAATTACGAGTTACGTAAAAATGAATCTTTGCGTTCCGATGTGGCACATCCCGCTTTAGCGAGGCTCCAGCGTCGGAACGAATTAACCAACCATAAATAGTCGGAAAAAAGTCGGATTTCATTCTTTCAGATATTGTAAAAACAACATCAGTTACTTTCATTTCTCTGCTATGACGAATTTTTGACGGATTTCTGTTAATTGTTCATTGCTAATTGTTAATTGTAATAAGTCGGATTATTATTTTCAGACCTGACAGTTCGCCATGGCGAATTAATCCTGTCAGTTTTTTTTTATTAACCACCCCCTTCCCCCTCCTTATTAAGGGAACTATATTCTACTTTGGACAACTTATTCTCCCCTTGAGGGGAGTCCGACCGCAGGTCGGGAGGGGTGTTTGAACGAACACCCTCCGTCTCGCGGAGTTTATCCGCACTTGATGCGGGGCTCGACACCTCCCTCAAGGGAGGAATTTTGGGTTCCTTTCCCAACATGTATATAATTACCCTTATTAAGGAGGGGGAAACCGTGTTCTCGTTACGAGGCCTTCAGCTTCGTAATGTAATTTAAAATAAGTCGGAAAATAGTCGGGTTTTCTAAAATCTGGTGTTGAAAAAACAATACAGATAAAATTTATTTTCAATTTAGTCGGAAAATAGTCGGGTTATTATGTAAAGTCGAATTACTTCCCCTTTTGTTTAAAAATCCTGCAACAATATAAAAAGAATAACTTTATTCTGAAATCAATTCTTCCCTATTAGTAGGTATAGGTTGAATATTTTACTTGACAAGTAACTTATGCACTTAAATACGAAACAAACTTTGCATTCCCAAACAGTCCGCCTTGGCGGATTGGGAATGCAAAATGAGAAACTTGCTTCCACACAATCTCACTACTCAATACTCAATACCCAATACTCACTACTCAATATTCCCCTTAATACTTACCGCTTTTCGTGCTATTTTTGTACATGCAAATTCAAAAACCGAGAGGAACATACGATTTAATTCCGGCTGAAGTAGTTAAAAGAAGATACGTTGAGGAAACGGCACGAAAAGTTTTCTCTAACTTTAACTTTAACGAAATCCGCACACCGACTTTTGAAAACACTCAGCTTTTCAAACGCGGCATCGGCGAAGAGACTGATATTGTATCAAAAGAAATGTATTCTTTTAATGACGGCGAGTTTACTCTTAAGCCTGAAATGACGGCATCTGTAATCCGCTCATATCTTGAAAACAGCCTTTACAATGAGTCACCTCTGCAGAAGCTTTTTTATATTTCGAATATGTTCAGAGCAGAGCGTCCGCAGAAAGGCCGCTACCGTGAATTCTCACAATTCGGCGCAGAAGCTATCGGCAGCGGAGATTATTCAATCGATGTTGAAATGATTTCGCTTGGCGATTCAATTTTAAAAGCGCTCGGTCTAAAAGATTATACAATAACTTTAAATACACTTGGCACCAATGAAGAAAGAAAAGCGTATCTTTCAAAGCTGAAAGAACATTTAAAGCCTTTTGAAAATCAGTTATCCGAAACAAGCAAAGTTAGATTAGAAAAAAATCCGTTAAGAATTCTTGATACAAAAAACCCCGAGGAAAGAAAAATATTAGAAGATGCGCCTGTGTTATATGATTTTTTATCCGATGAAAGCAAGACACATTTTCAGAATATTCTTACATCATTAGATGCTCTTAAAATAAAATATGTAGTAGATTACAAACTCGTAAGAGGTTTGGATTATTATACATCAACTGCATTTGAATTTATTTCATCCGAGCTTGGCGCGCAAAGTACAATCTTAGGGGGCGGAAGATATGATGTGCTGGTAGAAATGCTGGGCGGAAAACCGACTCCTGCTATTGGTTTTGCTGCAGGTATAGAAAGAATTTTAATTTTGCTTGAAGAGAAAGAGAAGGCAGGAAAATTTACTTTCCCTGAAGATAATAAGCTGAATCTTTACATTGTAAATGCCGGATTAAAAGATAATTCAAAGATACAAAAACTGCTTCTGGATTTGCGCGCACTCGGAATAAAATGCGACTCGGATTTTCTTTCACGAAGCGTAAAATCTCAGATGAAGGAATCAAATAAATACAATGCAGAGTTTACAATGGTCATTGGAGAAACTGAAGTTGAATCACAAAAATGCCGACTGAAAAGAATGGCTGACGGAAAAGAAATTGAAGCAGACCTGAATAGAATATACGACGACATAATGCTCTTTGAAGAGCTATTAAGAAAACAAAATCCGAACGGATAAGAAAATTATATATGAGAACTAAACAAGTAAGACCTGAGAAAAAAGAGTTTGAATACGAATTAATGATTACTAAAGAGCATGATGATATGCTTGAAAAGAACTATGTTAAATTTGAATTTGTTACAACTAAAGAGTTTATGAATTTCCAGTATAAAGTAGTTGTATACGAAAAAGTTGATATGGCGAAGAATAAAATTGAATTTAATGTAGAAGGGCTTTCTGCTCCGATACTATCTCTTTCTCAATCAGGTATTGCAAGTTACATATATAAGCTTTACGATTATAATTCAAAGGAATATGAACTTGTACTTTTCAACCATGAAAAAAGAAAAAATCTGTATAAGTTCAAAGTAATGAAACACAATATTAAGATTCTGAAAGCGCCTGCTTCGAATAAATTTATTAAAGTAAACATAGATTAAAAATTGTATCCAAAATTATTTCAAATAGGTCCGATACCTGTATACAGTTACGGACTGATGTTAGGTATTGCATTCTTAGTCGGCAACTGGCTCTTCGGAAAAGAACTAAAGCGCAAAGGCTACGATGAAAACACGGGAGTAATAATTGTAATGATGGCTTTAGTCGGCGGCATAGTCGGCGCAAAATTGTTTTACATTATTGAAGACTGGAATTTCGGTACAGGCCAGCCGCTGCTTACCTATTTCAAACCTGATATAATGTTCTCTTCATCAGGACTTACATTCTTCGGCGGATTGGTTTTATCTTTTATTCTGATATTTATTTATTGCAAAGTAAAAAAACTAAATTTCCTGAGTATACTTGATATGATGGCGCCGGGTACAATTCTGGGTTACGGAATAGCCCGCATAGGCTGCCAGCTTGCCGGTGACGGAGATTACGGAATTGCAATTGCGCCGGATTCTTTCTGGGCTTTTCTTGGAATGAGTTACACAAACGGAACGGTTCCTACTCCCCCCGGAATTATTGTGCATCCTACTCCGATATACGAAACTATTGTCTGCTTTTTTATTTTCCTATATCTCTGGAAGAACAGAACAAAATATCACGTTGCAGGAACGCTGTTTTATTTATATTTAATATTAGCAGGACTTGAAAGATTTTTAGTGGAAATGATAAGGGTGAATCCGAAAGTAGTTTTTGGGCTAAGCCAGGCGCAGCTGATAGCATTATTTATGGTTGCTGCCGGAACATTTTTGTTTATGAGAAATAAGGCAAAGGAAGATAAAGTTGAGAAGACGCCGTTAGCAACTACAGAGTGATTTAGATGCAGAGAAAAAAATTCTTGAAATTGCCACGGCTTTAAAGCCGTGGATAATATAAGCTGACGATCGAAGGCTTTAGCCAAAATCAATTTTGCCCTAAAGGGCATTAAGTTGGAAAGGGTTTTCCCTCCACGCGTTAAAACGCGTGGCAATTAAATAATATATTCTTTCCAAATGTGATATCGAACAGAGGAATTATTTAAGGATTCTAAATTCATAAATGGATTGTTTAATTTGCAGATAATCCCTATATTATAGATTAAACTTTAAATTTTTATAAGCAATGAAACGTACTTTTCAACCAAGCAATAGAAAAAGAAAAAATAAACATGGATTCCGTGAAAGAATGGAAACAAAAAACGGAAGAAAGGTTCTTGCAAGAAGAAGAGCTAAAGGCAGAAAAAAACTCACAGTCAGCGACGAATACAACAGAAGCGTATAAAGTATTTTTCACTGATAATAAGCTTCCTAAGGAGCTCATTATCAGAGGTCATGAGTCATTTTCAAAGATCTTTGAATCTTCCGAGAAAACTAACAGCGGCTTTCTAAGAGCATACGTAAGAACTCACATCAGTGAAAACAAAAACAATTTTAACAGCCCGTCAGCTTCAATAAAGGCGGGCTTTGTTGTTACTAAGAAAAGAATAAGAAAGGCAGTGCCGCGCAACAGAGTAAAAAGATTGCTTCGCGAGGCATTCAGACTGGAAAAGATAAATATCCCTGCTGACATGATAAAAAAGAATTACGAAATAATTTTCACTTTATCCGATTCAGGTTATGAAGGATTTGCAGAAGGAAATTTTAATATTGTTAACGCTAGAAACGATATGAATAAACTCTTAATAAAAGTATTTAAGAAAAATATATAAGCTCCCCAGGTGAAGATAATATTTGTCTATCTTATAAGGTTCTATCAGAAATTCATCTCCCCGCTTTTCCCTGCGTCGTGCAGATTTTATCCCACATGCTCACAGTACAGTCTTGAAGCTTTTCAGGAATTCGGTGTATTCAAAGGTTTTTATTTATCAGTTAAACGAATTTTAAAGTGCAATCCTTTTTTCAGAGGCGGGTTTGACCCCATTCCTCATAAAGACTGCGCTCACAAACATTAATTTTTTACAATCATAATAAAATGGATAGACGTTCAATAATAGGTTTTGTATTAATCGGAGTTGTGTTAATGTTCTGGCTTTACTGGAACACTTCTAAAACTCCCCCGCCCCAGCCGAAGAAGACGGATACGGTAAAAGTTGAAACCAAACAAAGCACAGATACAAATAAGGCGCCGATTACAAGCATTCCCACAACAAAAGATTCAATAACAAATTCATTAGGCAGTATTTTTTCGAAAAGCTCTGCTTCCGGTACAACATCAGATTCTTTAAATACCAAGCCGCTTGCTGAAAAAATAATTCAGGTTGAAAATAAAAAAGTTTTTATTGAGTTCAGTAATTACGGCGGCACTGTAAAAAAATTCACACTTAAAGATTTTCAGACATGGGATAAAAATCCGCTGCAATTAGTTAACTGGAAAAAAAGCAAAGAGCTTCATCTGATTTTTACTTCCAAAGACGGCAAACAAATAAGTACGGCAAACTTAGTTTTCAATGCTGACTATAAAGAATGGGATAAGATTAACATTGAAGATAATAAAGATTTTAAACTTAAATATACTCTAAACGTTTCTGCTGACAGCTCACAAAAAATAGTAAAGACATATACATTCAAGCCTGACTCATACGAATTTGATGTTACCTACGAATTATTTAACAGTGATAAATTTATTACCGGCTCTAAGTATCAGGTAGCATGGGAAACATCGCTTAATCTTACAGAACACCGCAGTGATGACGAAGCAACTTTCTCTGAAGCATACGCGCTTATGGGAAGTGATATTGAAGCACTTGATGCAACAAGCTTTGACGAGCCATATAAAGCGGACTTTACCGGAAATACAAAATACGTAGCAAGTAGAAATAAATATTTCGGAGTATTCATTATTCCAGACGGAACTCCCGGAGACGGAGCATATCTTACCGGTTCACGCGAGCATCTTCCCGATAACGGTGTAAAGGAAAATTATTCAATAGCAGTTAAAAAAGATATCAAGGCCGATACTTATGAGAAAGCAACTTTTAGAATTTTAGTTACACCTTTAGAGTACAGTCTCTTAAAAGATTACGGACTTGACCTGGAAAAATCTTTGAGATTCACACTTGATTTTCTTGTAAGACCTATTGCTCAGTACTTAATTATTCCGTTCTTTACATTCCTGCATACATTTATTCCTAACTACGGCTGGGTAATAGTTGTGTTTGCAATCTGTCTGAAGATTCTTTTGAATCCGCTGACAAAGTCGCAGATGAAATCGATGAAGAAAATGGGTACGCTTGGTCCTAAGATGACTGCTATCCGCGAAAAATATAAAGATGACCCTGTAAAAGCGAATCAGCAGATAATGAAGCTTTACAAGGAGGAGAAAATAAATCCCGCCGGAGGATGTCTGCCTATGCTGCTGCAGCTTCCGATACTTTATGCATTGTTCGGAGTGTTCCGTTCGACGATTGAGTTAAGAGGCGCGCCGTTTATCTGGTGGATTCATGATCTTGCTGCGCCGGATGTTATTTTCCATCTGCCGTTTACTATTCCGCTATTCGGAATAAGTGATGTATCCGGTTTAGCTACATTGATGGGTATTACAATGTTCATCCAGCAAAAGATGACCGTTACCGATCCTAAACAGAAAGCTTTGGTTTATGTAATGCCGATAATGATGACTTTATTGTTCTTCAGTTTCCCTGCAGGATTGAACTTATATTATTTCGTATTCAATCTTCTTTCAATTATTCAACAGTACTTCACTAATAAGAAAGATAAAGAAAAAGAAAACGCTGTAACCGTAGTACAAACAGGTAAATCACCGGTTAAAAAATAGTTTTTATCTGAAAAAAATAGTTCCTTCAAATAGATGGATATAAATCCGAAAAATATTTTAGTTGTTCAAATAGGAAAATTAGGGGATATGGTGTTAACCAGTCCCCTGTTTTATGAACTGAAAAGACTTTTCCCTAAGTCGAAGCTCAAAGTTCTTGCATCAGCAGCAAATCAGGAATTTGTTTCACAGCTTAAAGCAGTAGATGAAGTAATTGTTTATCAGAAAAATGTTCTGAAAGATCTATTCCTTGCAAATAAATTAAAGAAGAATAATTTTGATTTATGGATAGATGTGAAAGACGGCTAC